>JAPKCQ010000391.1 GCA_026421165.1 Lewinella sp.
AAAACTTATTGCTCGCGGTTTTACACCCGATGAACTTTTCAAACTGGGCTATCGCTCGTTTGAAAAGATGCATCGGAGGAGAAAACCACTTCCACGGTGGTCAATCCTCATGATTACGGTTGTTTTCTTTAACCCAAAGTTGGGGCAAAGTATCGGTCCTAAACGGACCAACAAGAATTCGTAGTTATGAATAGAGTATTCGTGTAGTATACCTCCTCTGCTCTTCAAAAACTTCCTCCGCACCTGCGGCCGCGCCACCTAATGAACTACGCTCAAAAAAACTTACCCCAAATTCCAACCTTTCACCTTCCGCCCCCATCAAACAAGCAAACGACCACTGACCACCCCAGATGAGGACACCAAACAATGACCTGCTGATCGATCGTTGCCTGCGCGGAGACCGCGCGGCGCAAAACGAATTGTACCAACGTGAAGTACAGGGCGTATTTCACCTGGTCATCCGCCTGGTGGCTAACCGGATGGATGCCGAGGACCTAACCCAGGAGTGTTTTCTCAAAGCCTTCCAGCGTTTGCCCCAATTCCGAGGAGATGCTTCCCTACGAACCTGGATCAAACGGATTGCCATTAACCTGAGCCTCGAACATTTACGCAGGAATCAACCCCTCATCGTTCCCGTCGAAGATCATTTGTTGCCGGTAGAAGAAGCCTTACCTGAGGTGGATACCTTCCGGATTCATGAGGCCATAAAGGAGTTGCCTAAAGGATGTAGGGTCATTCTGACGCTTTACCTGCTGGAGGGCTACAGACAGACAGAAATAGCGGATATCATGGAGGTATCCGTTTCAACCGTAAAATCCCAATACTGGCGAGCCAAGCACCTGCTGCGGCAAGCCTTAACCACCAACACCGTAAAATATGGATGAATTTGAACGCCAGATTCTAAATAGGCGAGCGGAATTGGATGCCGTAGAAAAGGTTCCGGCCAATGCACTTTGGACCGGAATCGAAGAGCGGATGTCCGGCCAAAAGTCAGGCAAGCGGATTCGCCTTTACCAACGCTGGATGGCGGCGGCAACGGTACTCCTGTTGCTCTCGTTCGGCCTGGCCTATGCTGGCTGGCAAAGCCCGGAGGCCTTACCCACAAGGCTAAGCGACCTTTCTCCCGAATTAGCGAGAGAAGAGGCTGCCTTCCTAAACATAATCTCTATTAAAGAGGCTGCGCTAAACATAAACGAACTGGATGTAAAGGTCTACGCACCTTTCTTCGATGAACTCTACATACTTGATTCTCTGCAGGCAGAGTACCAACGCGAATTACCTGAATACGGCGCAAATGAACGCTTACTCAATACCCTGATCCGGTATTACGAACTCAAAATTGAACTTCTCGAACAGCTGGAAAATGATCTGGCCAAACAACAATATTATGATATCCCCAAGCAAGACCTTGAAATTTAATGCCGTCCTGTTCACCGTACTCTTCGCATCTTTCCTGGGCGCGCAGACCGTCACCAAGGTCTTCGATCAGTCCTACGCCAAGGTCGATGAAGTCAGCCTCAAACAGAGCCGTGGCCCCGTAGTCATATCTCCGTCCACTGATGGCAAAATCCGGGTCGTAACTGAAATGAGTGTCGAGGCGAGAAGCAAAGAAGATGCAGACGCATTTCTAGCGAAAATGGGAACGAAGGTGCAGGAAATGAGCAACCGACTAACCGTGAAGACCGGTATGGCCAGCATTAAAAACTGGTCCCAGAATAACAATAGTATTAAGGTTGTCTTCCTGGATGGAACGAAATTTAACGGTATACGAAATTTTGAAACCAGCTCCACGCTCTACCTGCCCGAGACCCAATTGCTGAAACTGGAAACCAAGTTTGAGCGGGTTCAGATTGATCCAGAAGTTAAGCTGAATAACCTTGACCTTAAACTGCATAATGCGAAGCTCCAAGGCGGCAGTATTTCAGGAGATCTGGAGCTGGACGTACGCTTCGGTGAAGTCGAATTAAATGACATTGGGGGCAGCCTAACGGGAACCTTTCACAACACAAGGGGCGAGTTTGGTGATGTCGGGGATGTTCGCCTGGAGTCCCGCTTCTCCAAGCTGAAAATGGGTGTCCTGAAGTCGTTGGATATGGATTCACACAACGGTCGCCTAGAAGCAAAGTCCATAACGGGCAGTGTAGAGATCGACGATAGGTTTGGCACCTACATCCTGGGAAGCACCGGCAACGCACGGGTCAATACCCACAACGGAACCTTCGAAATCGAAAGTGGAGGAGAGTATAAAATAGAAGGTCGGTTTGGTAACTTCGACTTTGACCGCATAGACGATCTGATCATCCGGGACAACCACAATTGCGACTACGACATTAAAAAACTTGGCTCCGTAAAGGGCAATGGCCGTTTTACAAATTTTAGCGTTGAGCACCTCCGTCAGCAAGCAGAACTAGACCTTAATAACGGTTATTTTCGGGTGGAAGAGGTTTCTCCCAAATTCAGGGGTATTGAAGTTGAAGGTGCCTTCTTTGAGGTGAAATTAGATTTCCGGGAACCTGCTAATTACCGTGTTCTGGCAGACTTCAGGTTTGGTAACGTCCGCTTGCCGGACAATCTGATCGTGGTCAAAGAAATAAAGGATTATTCGAAACTAGAAATGGAGCTCAATACTCCGAATGCCTCGGCAGACAGTCCCTTGATACGGGTCAGTGGGCAAAACGGAAAACTATATATTGATTAAAAACGACCGGGAACTAGGGGAAACAAAAAAGCCGCCCGCGAGCAAAATGCTAGCGGGCGGCTTCCTTTATACTGTCTAGTCGTTGGCGGATTCCTTTTTTCGGTGGGATGGTGGTAAGCAAAGCGAACTTCGTCATGCCGAAAAAATCCGCCAACGCACGCCTAGCGGCGGCGGTTCTTGTTGCGGCGGTTCTTGTTGCGGTTGCCAGCACTCTGACTATTCTGCTGGTTATTGGGCCGGTTATTGTGCTTTTTCTTTTTATTCTTCTTACGGCCGTTCTGGTGCTGTTCCGGTTGGTTGGGGCCGGGTATTGCGATTTTTACGTCGGGGCAGAGCACTAGCTTCTTGCCGCTCAGTTCGTAGAGGTCCTTACGGATCATCTCTTCGTTGACAAACTGGCCGGAGGCCCAGCTGGTTAGCGCGATTTTCATGTAGTAGGCCGCGATGTAGGTGGCCTGGTCCCGTTCCGGACCGTCTTCTAGTTCAGCGGCTTTCTTGATGAGCATCTGGACGTTCTGTCCGTAGTGCTTCATCCGGCTGTTGTTGTCTGGATAGGGGAGGGCTTCGATTTGATCGACCTCTTCTTCTTCCAGACTTACCCCTTCAGGGATGGCCACGTTTAGTGGTTCGCCAGCAATAATGAAAGCATGTTTCCAGAGGCGTTCCTGGTAGTTCTCCTGGGTTTTGATGCCCGGCTCCATCTGTAGCATCAGCTTAATGACGCGCTCTACGTAGGCTTGGCGTTCGGCGTCATCTTCGATGGCGTTAGCTTTGCGCAGCAGTACCTGTACGGTGCGCCCGTACTCGCTGATGATCAGTTCGTCCTGGGTAGTGTTATAGGCGATGTCCCATTCCATAAATAGTCTTTTAGTCTTTTAGGCTCCGTATGTTGGAGGAAATACAGTAGCACATTCTGGCGCGAACGCAGGTGCAAGGTACGGGTAGTTAGATGCGATGCTTTTAGACGGGCTGTACTCT
>JAPKCQ010000392.1 GCA_026421165.1 Lewinella sp.
GCAGGGCTTCAGTTCCCACGCCGGCTTTAAGACCGAATTCGATCTGAGCAAAGGCGGTAGCGGAAAAGAGAAACAAGAAGGTAAAGATGAAGGAGAAGGAGCGTGTCATAATAAAAAGGAATGTGGAGGTTAATCAGTATAATTAAGTAGCGGTAAAATTGGGGAGTGAATTGCGTTTGGCTCGTTAAATTATGTTAAAAAGGATGTTATTTACTCCTTATTTTTTTTGAAAACAACGTTTATTACAGTCGCCGCGCCCACGATGTGTTCTCTTTGTGTTCAGGTCGACGACGGACGATGAACGCGCAGCGATCCCGCGATTATTCGGACAGAACGACCACCTGGTTTTCATCCAATTCCATCTGCTATCTTTGCTCTCCGTAAAAAGCTCCCTCCTTGCCCACTCCCCTACTTACCCTCACCACCGATTTCGGCCGCGAAGATTTTCACCTACCTCGGCTCAAAGCTCATCTCTTTGCCGCGCACCGAAATCTGCAGATCATCGACGTGAGCCACGATGTGCCGACCTACGACATCGTGCGCGCCGCCTTCATTTTCAACCGGGTATGGCGGCATTATCCGGAGGGTACGATGCACCTCATCAGCGTCAACGATTACTACCAGCCACGGGGGCGGTTTCTGGCTATTCGGTACGAGCGACAGTACTTCATCGGGCCGGACAATGGCATTTTCAGCTTAATCTTCGGTAAGTTACCGCCGGAGACATTCGTACTCGACGGCTATAAAAAAGGAAATGCACTTTCTACGATCTACGCCCGGGCGGTCGCCCACATTGCACGAGGTAAGCCATTTCTAGAGATCGGTCTGCCGGCGACGCGCTTTACCGAACGACTGGCCTTTCAGCCGGTGATCGGGCCGAATTACATCCGGGGAGCGGTGATTTTTGTCGATCGATTCGATAATGTGACCACCAATATTACCCGCGAACGCTACGAGGAAGTTGGCCGGGGCCGGGGCTTTAAGCTCCTGATTAAACGGATGGAGCCTATTGACGGGCTTAGCTTTCGTTACCACGATGTTCCCGAAGGAGAGCCGCTCTGCCGTTTTAATTCAGATGGTTTATTGGAAGTTGCGATCAATCTCGGTAAAGCGGCTACGCTGTTGGGTATTCAGGTCGAGGATATGGTGCAGGTGGAATTTTATTAAAGAGATCAGAAGTCAGGAAAATAAATTCTGGCCTACTGTACTAACTTTTTAAATACGTCTGATCCCTGACCCCTCAACTCTAATCCCTGGCTTCTAACCCCTTATCTCTAAATCATACTCACATAGTGTGGGAACATCTCCAGCCAAAGCGGCCAATCGTGCTCAACATCACCGCGCACATCGAGCCAGTGAGAGATGTTTTTGCGGCGGAGCACTTCACTGAACTTAAGGTTACCATCCAGGCAGATGTCCCAATTGGAGGTCCCGAGAATGATCTTCATTTTCCAGAGTTCCGGGTTATCTGCGCTGGGCATGAAGTCGATCGGGTTATTGAAGTAGACGTTGTCATCGTAGTAGCCATGCATGAACGATTTAATATCGTAGGCACCGCTGAGGTTAAACAAGTGGCTTACCATATCCGGGTGACGAAACGCGAAGTTACTGGCGCTAAAGCCGCCAAAGCTGATGCCGGCGCAAGCTATTTTATTGGTGCCGGCGTTGTTCCGAATCTGAGGTATCCATTCTTCGGCGAGAAAGCGATCGTACTGGATGTGGCGTTCCACGCGGTGCTTCGGGTGGATGTCTCCGTACCAACTGTCGTTGTTAATACTGTCCGGGCAAAAGACCTGCACGAAACCACGCTCCACGAACCAGCGGAGACTCTCGATCATTCCTCGGTCTTTGGCCTCGCCGTAACTACCCAGAGTGGTAGGAAAAATCACGAGAGGATAACCTTTGGTACCGGTGACATGGATTTTAACGTCGCGGCTGAGATGATGGCTGTAGAAATCAATTAAGGACTCTTGCATGGGCTGATTTTGTTGGACGGCTTGGTTTGAGAGGAAGGTAATGATTTAACGCAATGTTCACGGCTTCCGATGCCATACTTTAAAAAACTTTTTTTGCACCCGCGTCAGCGCCTACACAATACGTGCTATTGCTGGTCCTGATGCATGTCTCGGACATTTACGCCACCTTGTTATACCGCCAATGCGCTTACCTTTGAGTAACCATGTACATTTTCCGTTACATCCGTCAGCTACTCGGCAGCATTGCATCGCGCAAGCAAAAACTACTGGTGCGCTCCTACCTGATGCCCAGCGAGCACCTCGGCCGCGATGTTATGGTAGACGTTTACAGGCCAGCGCTGCCCCCCTGGCGGCTGCTGAACCTTGCGGTGTTCAACGACGGACAGGACCTGGAGCGCATGAACCTCCGGGAGCAACTTCAGACCGCTTTTAAAGAGCATACTCTCTCTCCAACCGTCGTGATCGGAGTCCACGCCGGCGACCGAATGCGCGAATACGGCACCACCGGCCGGCCCGATTATAAGGGCCGCGGAGACCAGGCCGGCGCCTACGAGCATTTCCTGATCGAAGAACTCATCCCCTGGATTGAGAAATTTTACAACGTCTATCAGTTACCCGCACGTAGGGCCATCGCCGGTTTCAGTCTCGGCGGCCTGAACGCCTTCGACGTCGCCTGGCGAAACCCCGGCGAATTCGGCGTAGCCGGCGTTTTCAGCGGCTCCCTCTGGTGGCGCTCCAAAGCATTCCAGAAAGACCAGCCCGATGCTAACCTAATCGTTCACAACTACGTTCAGAAGACCAAAAAAATACCGAAGATCCGCCTTTGGTTCATGGCCGGCACCGCCGATGAAGAAGCCGACCGCAACAACAACGGCATCATCGACGCCATCGACGATACGCTGCAGCTACTGCAAATTCTAAAAGAAAAAGGCCAGGAAGAAGAAAAAGACTTTACCTATGTTGAAGTGAAGAACGGGCGACATGAGCCGGAGACTTGGGGCACGGTTGTTTTGGACTTTCTGAAATGGGCATAGGCCATAAGTCCGTTAGAAACTAGACCATCAGTTTCCCGTGTACCTGTTCTATCTCCTCTATTTTCGGCTCGGCAGCAGGTGCAATGAAATGGATTAAAGAGCCAGGCAGAAGAACCAACATGAAAAGATTAATTCTACCGCTTACGTGAACGCTCCTGACCCCACAAATATGATAAACACCCAGTCCGCCTACAGAAAGTTGAATACCCTTTTGCTAACCGACGCAAATTTTGATGGCGTATAGAGCATGTACGCCCTGCTGACTGCAGCGGACTTAAAACGTGGGCCTACCGTCCGTGATGTTAACCTGGACACACTTCTGCCCGATGGAGCGTTTGACAACAATAAGCTTTTGATCTGGTTGGATATTTTGTTGACGAGAAACGTTGTGCAACCATGTCGTTGTGAATTTACCGTTGACGGACAGGACGGATGGCGGCGCTTCGCGCCGCAGGCTATAACCATCATTGCGTTCCATATTCGGGCCCTTAACCCCGGGCTCCGCTGCGTCCAGGGCTACTTGTA
Organism: Lewinella sp.; assembly: GCA_026421165.1. Lineage (GTDB taxonomy): Bacteria > Bacteroidota > Bacteroidia > Chitinophagales > Saprospiraceae > Neolewinella. Next base: position 3,536 of record JAPKCQ010000392.1, read on the forward strand.
CAATAGCTGGTGTTGGAGATATTACATGCTACCACACGGCTTAGCCCCCAATGACTACTCACAGCATATCTTTGTCTTATTATTAAAATCAAATCAGTTATGCGCTACCTAATCTTTTGCCTGCTTCTTCTGGCGG
>JAPKCQ010000089.1 GCA_026421165.1 Lewinella sp.
CAGCAGCAGACAAACCATAAAGCTCAAGGTATGGTCTCCGATAGCGGGAGCAACCATCTTGTTCAAGCTGGAAAACCCAGATAACCCCGACGACAATATTGAAATACCCGCTACGACTACGGGCGCTAACCAGTGGGAGGAACTAACCTATGATTTCTCCGGTATCGAGGCCTTTCCTAACATCCGCAGGGTCGTTATTTTCGGTAATTTCGGTACCGCTGGAACGGGAGAAACTTACTACTTCGACGATATCCGGCAGGAATAGACGGCCCTGCTATCCTTGCTTTTAAAAAAACTTCCACCGCACCTGCGGCCGCGCCCTAAACGCATTTGGTAAACAACTAATCATGAAACAATTTTTTATTCTGACAGCTCTTGCTCTGCTTTGCTTCACCTGTGAACAGGAAGAGTATGCTTTTGGCGACATTGCTGCTCCACAGAACCTCGTCCTGGAGGTAGCGGTTACCGGCCAAACGGGTGACGCTCCTTTCGGCGATGGTAGCGGGGAGGTAGTATTTACCACCACAGCCGATAATGCCATTACTTACCGCTACGTGTTTAGCGATGGTAGCGAAGAAATCGCTCCTTCCGGCCAGTTAACCAAACGTTTCAACCAGGTTGGCGTGAACACTTACGGCGTTACCGTAGTGGCTTCCGGCACCGCCGGCGTGAGCACCACGACGACCACTGAAGTGACAGTGGAGAGCACCTTCAGCGACCCCGAAGTTCTGGGTTTTCTGACGGGTAACGGCAGCAAAACCTGGTACTGGGCCGCCGATGAGCCCGGTCATCTTGGTGTAGGCCAGAACGACGACGACGCCGAGCTGAACTTCTATGCTAACTACTATCAGGCGGCTCCTTTTGAAAAGGATGCTGCAGATGAGAGCCTTTGTCTTTATCAGGACGAACTGGTCTTCTCCCGCGAGGGAGACGCGTTGTTCTACCAACTTAACAACTTTGGTCAGACGTACTTCAATGGAAGCTATGAGAGTGTTGGGGGCGGTTCTGCCGGCTTCGACTTCTGTTACGACTTCACTCCGGCTAACGCACCCCAGCGCGTACAACTATCTTCTGCTGAAAGTTTCGTAGTGGATAATGGCGTCCCCGGGCAGACACGTGGCACAAACCTGATCTTTTCCGATGAGGGCTTTATGGGCTACTATATTGGAGCAACGACCTACGAGCTTATGTCCGTGACGGAGAACCGCATGGTGGTTCGGGCAGTGCAAGGAAACAATCTAGGCTTGGCTTGGTACCACATCTTTAGTTCCACCCGCCCAACACAAGGTGGCGGAGATGATACAGACTACGATAACCTCGTATGGTCTGACGAATTTGACACCGACGGTGCCCCGAACCCAGCCAACTGGGCCTACGACCTGGGCACGGGCAACAACGGCTGGGGTAACGGTGAAAGTCAAACCTACACCGACCGGGCTGAGAACATCGCAGTAGCGGACGGCCTACTGACCATTACCGCCCGCCGCGAAAATTTCTCCGGTGCTAACTTCACCTCTTCTCGTATCAAGACGGAGAATAAGTTCGAGTTTACTTTTGGCCGTGTCGATATTCGTGCTAAGCTACCTACTGGCGGAGGCACCTGGCCAGCACTGTGGATGCTCGGGGAAGACTATGCTACCAACACCTGGCCTGGCTGCGGTGAGATTGATATTATGGAGCACGTGGGTAACCAGCAAGACCGGCTATTTTCTTCTCTACACTTTCCCGGAAACTCAGGTGGTAACGCTGCAACCCGTTCAACAGAAGTACCAGGAATCTCCACTGAGTTTCACATTTTTTCTGCCATCTGGTCTCCGGAGACAATTCGCTTTTTTGTGGACGGCGAGCTCTATCACACCTTCACCAACAATAGTAACTTACCTTTCGATAGCGACTTTTTCCTGATCTTTAATGTCGCTATGGGCGGTAATTTCGGAGGAGATATCGCTAACGACTTTCAGGAATCATCCATGCAGCTTGATTGGGTACGGGTATACCAATAGAAATTAGTGATCGTCGGATTATTAATAGCAAGTAGTACCTTATAATTCGAATATGCTTCAAACATAAGTATGAAATACGTTCCATTTCTTTTATTGCCGTTGCTGATGGTTCTTCAGCACTGTTCTTCCGCGGAAGCGGAAGACGTGCCGTCGACCGAAGCCTCCCAAGAAAGGAAGATAGTGTGGTCTGATGAATTTTCAGAAGATCAATTGGACACTACCGTATGGAACTATGAGCTGGGAGACGGCTGCCCGGATCTTTGCGGTTGGGGGAACCATGAACGTCAGCTCTACACAAAGGACAATCACCACTTGGCCGATGGTAAACTGGTGATAACCGTTGAAAAAAATAACGACGCTTACACCTCTACCCGGATAACGACGAAGAAAAAACAGTACTTCCGTTATGGTCGCATTGAAGCCAGAGCAAAGCTGCCGGTAGGTAAAGGGCTTTTACCGGCATTCTGGATGCTCGGGCAAAATATAGACACCGTAAATTGGCCTGCCTGTGGAGAAATTGACGTGTTGAAGTACCAGGGCCATGAACCCGGAGAGGTTTCTACTTCCCTACACACTCAAGCAGGCCATGGGGTCACAGCCAGTACGGAGAAAGCACAGTTTTCTGATATTGAGCAAGGCTTTCATCGCTACGCTGCCGAATGGACTCCGGAAAATATCGACTTTTTTGTGGATGACCAATGGGTACACACATTTGAGCCGCAAGACCGGAGCGTGGAGTCCTGGCCTTTCGATAAGCCATTTTATCTCCTGCTTAACCTAGCGGTTGGGGGGAGCTACGGAGGCCCGGAGGTAGACGATTCCGTCTTACCACAAACTTATATTATTGACTACGTACGGGTCTACGCACCCGAGTAAATAGCCATTTAAGGCGCCTTGTCTCGCCGGTATTCTATAGACAATACGATTAACGATTGCCTCGTACGCTGCAATCAGCTTTTTTTCACCGCTCTACAAAGTATAAAATTCTTTTTTCATGCGATTATATTACACTTTTCTACTCCTGCTGTTACTCTCCGTAACGGCTACGGCACAGACGACGGTCTTCGACTTTGAAGGAGATGCGCCTACCTACAGCGACTTCAACGGATCCGTAACTACCATCATCGACAACCCGGACATGACGGAACCCAACACGAGCGCTAAAGTGGCGCAGAACGTGGTGCCGCCATCCGCCGAGTTTGCCGGACTCATCTTTACAAAGGCCGTGGATTTTGCCAATGGTAAAACCTTCACGATGCAAGTCTGGTCTCCGCTGGCCGATGTTCCTGTCCTACTTAAATTCGAGGGCGGTTCTGGACCTAACCTTGAACGGGCTGTCAACTTTACCGGCGCGGCCAACAGCTGGCAGGAACTGACCTTCAGCTTCGAGGCCGAAGGTGACTTCAGTTACCCCTCCGTAGTTATATTCATGAACTTCAACGTTGTCGGTTCAGAGGAGCTTACTTTTTACTGGGATAACCTGGTACAAATTGAGGTAGCGCCTCCGGAAGGAAGCCAGATGGACCTTCCCCTTACTTTTGATGATCCGACCGTAAACTACGGACTGGTCGCCTTCGAAGGAGGTGTCAGTGCGATCGTAGCCGATCCTACGGACGCGACCAACCAGGTCGGCCAAGCTACTAAGACTCCAGACTCTGGCACTTCTGCTGGCACAACGGTTACTTCCCTACCGGGTGGACCGCTTGGCTTCGCCAGCCGCATTCCTTTTACTGCTACAGAGACGACTATGTCTGTCCGTATTTGGTCTCCAGTGGCCGGCATTCCCGTCCGCTTAAAGGTGGAGAAAGGGGATGATCCCACCATTAGCGTCGAAACGCAGACAATGACCACCGTAGCCGCTGCTTGGGATACCCTGGTCTTTGATTTTGCTGTGGAGGCAACGGGCACTGCGGCTCTTAACCTCGGCTCCTTTTACAATAAGGCCTCTATTTTCTTCGGCTTTGGCAGCGTCCCTGGCGCGGAGACAAATTACTACTTCGATGACATGGTCTTCGGCGGTGGTGATGGCGGCGATGGCGATGGCGACGGCGATGGCGACTCTCAGATGGACCTGCCCGTAACCTTTGAAGAAGAAGGTATTGATTATGGTGTGGTTGACTTCGGTGGCAATGAGTCCATGATTGTCGCTGATCCGGAAGATGCTACAAATACGGTAGTTCAGTCTACTAAGACTGCAGGAGCTATGACTTGGGGTGGTACGACACTGACTTCAAGTGTACCGGATGCGCCCGCTGGCTTTGTTTCTCAGATTCCGTTTGCCGCTGACGCAACTAAGATGTCCGTAAGGGTTTGGTCTCCAACCGCAGGTACACCCATATTGCTGAAGGTGGAAAGTAAAGATGACCCTACGATCAGTGTAGAAACCCTGACGAATACCACCGTCGCCGGTGGGTGGGACGTACTGGTTTTCGACTTCAGCACGGAGGCACCAGGAACGGCTGCTCTCGATATCGGTCGCGTATACGATAAGGCATCCGTATTCTTCAACTTTGGAACCATGCCGACGGAAGCGGCCACTTACTACTGGGATGATGTATTCTTCGTAGACGGGCCTGGCGGTGACGATTCCCAAATGGACCTGCCCGTAACCTTTGAAGAAGAAGGTATCGATTATGGTGTGGTTGACTTCGGTGGCAATGAGTCCATGATTGTCGCTGATCCGGAAGATGCTACAAATACGGTAGTTCAGTCTACTAAGACTGCAGGAGCTATGACTTGGGGTGGTACGACACTGACTTCAAGTGTACCGGATGCGCCCGCTGGCTTTGTTTCTCAGATTCCGTTTGCCGCTGACGCAACTAAGATGTCCGTAAGGGTTTGGTCTCCAACCGCAGGTACACCCATATTGCTGAAGGTGGAAAGTAAAGATGACCCTACGATCAGTGTAGAAACCCTGACGAATACCACCGTCGCCGGTGGGTGGGACGTACTGGTTTTCGACTTCAGCACGGAGGCACCAGGAACGGCTGCTCTCGATATCGGTCGCGTATACGATAAGGCATCCGTATTCTTCAACTTTGGAACCATGCCGACGGAAGCAGCCACTTACTACTGGGATGATGTATTCTTCGGTGATGTTGTTGGAACCAACGAACCGCTTACGGGGCTTTTAGAAGTCTTCCCTAACCCGGTTGGCAATGAGTTCAGCATCATTGCTCCGGAACGGATGGAATCCCTGATTCTCTTCAGTGCAAACGGCCGCAAGATGGGCGAATGGCAGCCAATGGCAGAGCGCTTCACGCTCGAAGCCAGCCACCTCGCTCCCGGAATGTACGTAGCCCTCGTTCGTACCGAGCGTGGTCTGATGACGATTAAGCTGATGAAGAAGTAAGTTTTCTTTCATCGCTTCAGACCTTACCCTCAAAGCGTCTTCTCTTGGTTTTTAACCTAGAAGATTGCTTTGGGGGTATTTTTATTTGTGGGGTGAATCATAATTGGCTTAAAAGACCAACAAACTAATGGTCTAATAATACTTCCCCGTCCACCAACGCTTTAGCCGCTCCACAATCGCTTTTTCGGTAGGATTGTTTGGTTTCGGCTGGAAGAAAGCCGTTCCGCTTAGTTCATCCGGTAGGTATTCCTGGGCTTTGAAGTTGCCCGGATTATCGTGGCTGTAGTTGTAATTCTTGCCGTAGTCCAATTGCTTCATGAGTTTCGTGGGGGCATTGCGGAGGTGCAGGGGAACGGGTAGGGTGCCCGTTTTTCGGACTGCTGCCTGCGCGTTGTTGATGGCCATGTAGCTGGAATTACTTTTTGGGCAGGTGGCCAGGTAGGTTACGGCCTGGCTGAGGATGATCCGTGCCTCTGGGTAGCCAACCATCTGAGCGGCCTGGGCGGCGGTTGTTGCCATGAGTAGGGCATTCGGAGAGCCGAGGCCGACGTCTTCCGAGGCGGAGATGATGAGCCGGCGGCTGATGAATTTTACGTCTTCGCCTCCGTCGATCATGCGGGCGAGCCAGTAAACCGCCCCGTTGGGGTCGGAGCCGCGGATGGATTTGATCATGGCCGAGGCGATGTCGTAATGTTGTTCCCCGGTCTTATCGTAGCGGGTCATGTTTTCCTGCACGCGGGCGGATACCCATTCGGCAGTGAGGGTTACTTCGGCGCCGTCCTGGGCCTCGTTGGTGACCAGTTCCAGGAGGTTGTAGAGGCGGCGTCCGTCTCCACCTGAATACCGCAGTAGGGTGTCGTAATCTTCAACCGTCACGGTTCTTTTACGCAGCACGGCATCCTGCGTCAGCGCCTTATCCACCATGCCTTTCAGGTCTTCTTTGCCCAGCGATTCCAGGATGTAGACCTGGCAGCGACTGAGTAATGCGGGGATGACTTCAAAGCTCGGATTTTCCGTAGTCGCGCCAATAAGCGTGATCGTTCCGGCTTCTACGGCGCCCAGCAAACTGTCCTGCTGGCTTTTGCTAAAACGGTGGATCTCGTCGATGAAAAGGATAGGGGAGGCCCGGTCGAAGAAAGTGCCGCGTTTTGCCTTGTCGATGGTGTCACGTACGTCTTTTACCCCAGAATTGATGGCCGAAAGCATATAGAATGGTACTTCTACCTGATTGGCAATGATCTTGGCGAGCGTCGTTTTGCCCACCCCCGGAGGCCCCCAGAGAATAAAGCTCGGTAAGCGCTTGGTCTCCACCGCACGCCGCAACACTGCACCCGGACCGACAAGGTGGGTCTGGCCGACGTAGTCGTCGAGGGTCTTGGGGCGCATGCGTTCAGCTAGTGGTTGCATAATGAAGGAGAGAATAAGTGAAGGAGAGAATTACTCCGCGTGTTGTAGGCGAGACACTTTGGCAAAGCTAAGCAGTCTTTGGTAATCTATTCCAGTGCCCTGACCGCCTCAGATAGTAGCAAAGTTAAAGGGAGCCTCTTCTGGCGATGGCTTGATTTACAACAGGTAGGCACCGTTTAATTCATCGCAACTTTAGGGTAATCACGTTGATTTTTAGGGCGCGACCGCAGGTGCAAAGAGAGGTTTACGTAAAAGCAAGGGACTGGGCATCTGTTCGATATGCCAACCAATCTGCTCCTCTAACGTTCGAATTAGCATAGACACGTACATTGAGCCCATTGCATAAAACCCTGTAGGGATTTAACCACGGTAGCCCGGAAAGTAGCGAAGCGTGATCCCGACCTACTAATCCCCTTTTGTTGTGTCCGGCAACGCGAAGCGGTGCCAAGTGCAATAATACAGATCAACAGACCGATGAATAAACTCGCCGAGCAAACTTCCCCTTACCTACTACAGCACGCCAACAACCCAGTACACTGGCAAGCCTGGGGACCGGAAGCCCTGGCTCGCGCCAAAGCTGAGGACAAACCCATCATCGTAAGTATTGGCTACAGTACCTGCCACTGGTGCCACGTGATGGAGCGCGAAAGCTTTGAGGACCAGGCTACGGCCGACCTGATGAACGAGCTGTTCGTCTGCATAAAAGTGGACCGCGAGGAGCGGCCGGATGTAGACAGTATATATATGGAAGCCTGCCAGGCCATCTCCGGCGGAGGTGGTTGGCCACTCAACGCTTTTCTTTTGCCTGATGGAAGACCATTTTACGCCGGTACCTATTACCCGCCCGAACGTAAATACAACCGGCCAAGCTGGAAGGAAGTCATTACCCACTTGGCCAGCCTCTATCAGGACGACCGTGCCTCCCTGGAAGACCAGGCCGCCCGGCTGATTCGTAAAATAAAATCTGGTGGTACCCAATTCCTGAAGCTCGAGCCTGAAGCGGACAACCACGATGAATGGCGCGATAAGGTGATGACTAAACTTAACGGCGCGTACGATTATGCCCGCGGCGGCTTCGGCGGAGCACCCAAATTCCCGATGAGTATGGCAGTGGAAGTCCTGCTTACTAACGGCGTGCTTCATCAAGACGTCAACGACCAAGACCGCGCCCACCACGGAATGCTGGCCATGCTGAACGGTGGTATCTACGATCATCTCGGCGGCGGTTTCAGCCGCTACACCGTGGACGCCGAATGGCGGGTGCCTCACTTCGAGAAGATGCTGTACGACAATTCACTGCTACTTCGTTTGCTGGGCAAACTACACCTCGCTCAGCCTAACGATCGTTACCTCGCTGCGATTACCGAAACGACCACTTGGCTTCAGCGTGAAATGGCCCTGCCCAACGGCGGCTACCGCGCCGCTCTCGATGCCGACTCCGAGGGCGTGGAAGGAAAATACTACACCTGGACGCTGGAGGAAATTGCCGCCTTCCTGCCCGCCGACGAAGCAGAAATTATCGCAGAATTCTACGGCGTAACGTTAAGTGGAAACTGGGAAGAAGAACAAACGAACATCTTCTACCGACCATCTGATTTGGCCGCTGTAGCCGCTAAAATTGGACTGCCTGCCGAAGTCGCTGCCGCGAAACTCAATAAAGCCAAAAAGACCCTTCACGACGCGCAACTACTGCGCATTCCTCCGGGAGCCGACGATAAACTCATCCTCCAGTGGAACGCCCTGTTGATCTCCGGTTGGACCTGGTGTTACCGCGCTACCGCCGACGAAAAATACCTGCGGCTAGCGACTGATCTCTGGCACGTTCTCAACGAACAACTGTGCTCCGGCGGGAAATGGTACCGAAACCTTACCAGTGGCCAACTTGGTGCCCCAGCTTTTCTCGACGACCTGGCGGCGCTCGCCGAAGCGGCGCTAGACCTTCACGACGCTACTTTTGAACTCGACTATGCACTAGTTCATGCCCGCGATCTGGTGGATAAGGTGCTGGAAAATTTTTCCATGCCTGACGGCGGCCCGATGTTCTTTCTTCGCCCGCTCGTAGGGAGCGAATTACCGGTAGAGGCAGTTGAATTCTTCGATAATGCCCTGCCAAGCGGCAACAGCCAACTTATGAGCGCTCTGCTCCGCCTCGCTCGTATTACTGACGAAGATAAATACTTGGAGCGTGGGGAAGCCATGCTGGCCGCTATGGCTGGTAGCCTGGAGCGGTATCCTTCTAGTTTCGGTAATTGGCTTAGCTCCGGTCTCCTTCATGGCGTGCCGCCGCAGGAATTGGTCGTTACCGGCCCGGGGGCGAAGGCCACTGCGGCGAATTTCCTGTCGCGCTACCGACCTGGCTTGTTGATTGTTGCCTCAGAGACTGTTCGCGAAGACGTTCCCTTATTGCAAAACCGTTACCTTCCCGATAGCTTGCGGTTCTTCGTTTGTAAGAACAAGGTGTGTAATCTTCCGGTTTCAACAGAGGCGGATGCTCTCCGTTTTATCGATCCCGAATGATGAACTCCTGAAAAACCTTTTACTGGCCATGTTGAAAAAAATCACCCTTCTCCCCTTACTCTTTTTTACCCTTGCTCCCTTACTCCGGAGTCAGCAGTTTGCGCAGTACAGCATGCCGTGGCTCGATCCGGTGCAGTTCAATCCCGCTTACGCTGGTCTTGATAACAGCCTGAGTATTACGGGAGCTTATCGTTCGCAATGGGCTGGCTTGGAAGGCCAGCCGGTGGGCCAGCGGGTAAGTGCACATTTGCCAGTTTATTTTCTGAGTAGCGGCTTTGGGGTAGAGGTGGAGCGGGATCAGATAGGTGCTCGCCAGCTTAACAGCTTCGGCTTGTCTTATAATTATCAGTTGGTGCGTGGCGCATCGGTGTGGTCCGTCGGTCTCTCCGCGAGGATGCTGCAACTTGGCTTGGATGGTTCAATTTTGAGGACACCGGATGGGGTATACGAAGATGGGAACACGATTATTCATAATGATGATCTGTTGCCCGCTGGTTCGGTGGACAATAGCTCGGTAGCCTTCGGAGCAGGGTTGTACTACCAAGCTGAAAAGCTGGAGGGTGGCTTATCGGCCCGTAACCTCAACGAGGCGGTGGTCGCCTTCCCCGGATTTGATTACCTGCTCAAGCGGGAGTATCATGCTTACCTGAGGGTGAAGTTTGATGTACTGAGTAAATGGGAGGCCTTCCCGATGATCTACATGGTTAGCGATGGTACCCAGCTCCAAACGATGGTAGGGGCAACTTTCCGGTTCCGTGAGAACGTCTTTGGCGGCGTGGCTTACCGTGGCTACAGCGGCCCCACTTCCGACGCTGTGGTTATTTCTGGCGGGCTGGACATCAATGAGAAACTATCCCTCGCTTACGCCTATGATATTACCCTGTCAAACCTAAGTACCGTGCAGACCGGTAGTCATGAAATTAGCCTCAAATACAACCTTCGGCAGCGTATTGGTGCCGGTATTCCCCCACCACTCATCTTCTATCCGCGCGCCAAGGAGTAGGGGATTATGTTAAAAGTTGGTTTCCCGACTAACTTTAATACTACGGCCGCTCTCTTTGGCGTTCCCGTCCCGTAGCTGCTAAGTGTACTGTTAAATACTTTCCAAGTTCGTTGGAAAGTTGTTTGTACACTGCAACTCGTTTATCTTTGCATCGCTTTTTGAATCTAAGAGGAAAACTCGGGTCTTTTAATGAAGAATTTTATATATCTCCTCCTGGCCGCATCTTTTATGGCCCTCTCTCTCTCCAGCTGTGGAAGCCGCGAAACCGGTGAACTCGTTGGAGCACTTGATCGCCCTGACTGGAAAGGCGTACAGCCCTACGGCATGGTATACGTACCACCAGGAACCGCCCACGTCGGAAACAGTGACCAAGACATCTCCGGAACATTTATCCAACGTCCGAAGGCCATTACCATCAATGGCTTTTTCATGGACGATACGGAGATCACCAACAACGAGTATCGTCAGTTCCTCAACTGGGTGCGTGACTCTATCGCTCACGACATGATGGGTGACTTCGACCAAAACGGTAACATCGATTGGGCAATGGATCTTGACTACGCTGACGAGACTCTTGCTGATCTTTACCTCGAAGAGCGCTTTGCCGGTAAACGGCAGTTGAACACTAATCTCTACGAATACACTTACAAGGAAGCTGACTGGGGCGCCGCTGCAAATGCAGGACGCAACGATAGAAACGGAATGAGCGATTACGTTTCTAATAAAACGATAAATGTTTACCCGGACACACTCGTATGGGTACGTGACTTCGCCTACAGCTATAACGAGCCAATGGCCCGTAGATACTTCTCCCACCCCGCTTACGATGAGTACCCGATTGTTGGTATTGACTGGCACATGGCCCGCGCCTTCAGCTACTGGCGTACTTCGTTGTGGAACAAGTACAATGAAACGGCAATTGAAAACTTCCGCCTTCCCACGGAGTACGAATTTGAATACGCAGCTCGTGGTGGTAAGGAAAATGCTCCTTATCCGTGGGGTGGACCTTACATCCGTAATACCAAGGGGTGTCTGTTGGCCAACTTCAAGCCAGGACGTGGTAACTATCCTGATGACGGTGGTGCTTACACCGTTGCCGCTGACGCTTACTACCCGAACGACTACGGTCTGTACAACATGGCCGGTAACGTTGCGGAATGGACGATTACCCAGTTCAACGAGAACGCAGGTAGCTTCATCCACGACTTTAACCCAGACATTCGCTACAACGCCAGTGAGGACGACCCAATCGCACTCAAGCGTAAGGTTATCCGTGGTGGAAGCTGGAAAGACGTTAGCTTCTACCTGCAGAATGGTACCCGTACCTTCGAGTACCAAGACACTACCAAGTCTTATGTAGGCTTCCGTAACGTAACGTCTTATACTGGCCGCTCCATTAACGACTTCTAGGTCCGATTAGCTCTGCCCACCAGATAACAGACTCAACTTAAACGGTCATTTCCCATCTCTCCGGGAAATGACCGTTTTTTTTGCCCCTGAGTGGTGAAACGAGTCACAACAAATTAAGATAAGCTACTTTACTGTATTAAAAAGCTCCGAACGCCGTTCTAGAGGGCAATAACCAGAACTATGCTCAAGCAAAATTTCTTACTACTTACACTACTCTTCACTGTTTCACTTGGTGCTCAGAAGGCCTTCCCTACGCCAGATTTGGCGACGGTTGATCGCCAGCCGGTGGCACTCGCTGATTACGTAGGCAACGGAAAGCCAACCGTTATTGCTATTTGGGCAACCTGGTGCCAACCCTGCCATATGGAACTGGATCACATGAAAAGCTACCTTAGTAAGTGGGAAAGCGAATACGGTGCTCAGGTGCTGGCCATCAGCGTAGACAAACGCCAGATGGTCAGCCGCATCAAGCCGTTGGTCAGCCGGAAAGGATGGAAGTATAATATTCTCGTGGATACCGATGGAAAACTACAAGCCAAACTAGGCTTTCGCAGTATCCCCCAGATGTACGTACTGGATGGGAAGGGTGAAATTGTGGAATCTTTCACCGGCTATCAAAGCGGGCGGGAGGCTCAGGTGGAACGGATCATCAAAAGACTGGTCAAATAGTAATTTAGTTCAGTCGCAACGCCGTTTTTATAGCCGAGGTGCTAATCGAATGCAACGGCTGTTTGTGGCTTGCTACTTATGAATTAGTGGGTAGTAGGGAATACTGGCAACTGGATTTAATGATGAAAAACGCCGATCAGTACCAATGCGGGTAATCTGGAGCGTTTGGAGCGTTTGAATCGTTTAGCTTCCACCCGCAGATCGAGGGCTGCCCCGGGTAAACTATTATATTTAAGTACTGGATAGGCTGCTGGCCCTTCCGTACCAGCAACAATACGCCCTGCTTTGGTTGCTAAGTACAGGGTGATTTTTGACGGTTTCGGACCAGTAGCGGCGGCGAAAATATTTTCGCCGAGAGCAGGCCGAAGTCCTCTGAGGGTGACTCCTTCTTTTTTTCGTACCACATAACCGAATAAGCACCATTCGCCGGCTTTTTTTTGCCAGTCTGTACCGTTTACGGAGGATCTTATCTCCTTTGCCGCACCAAAAAAGCCTGAGCTTACGCGTCGGAAATTTTGTTCGGATATTTGTCGGCCACGTCGCCGGAGTAAACTTAGGGCTACGTAGGCTTCAGGTGTCTCTCCCGCTGCAAGATGAAGCTGGAGTTGGAAGGTACCGTTCGCCGGAGCCGTGAACTCCACCACCGGCGTCCCGTCGTCTTGCTGGTCTTCGGCCAGGACCTTTCCCGCGACATCACGTAGGTACAGGTCTACATCCGTTTGCTCGCTGGGTCCTGAGGCAATAAAAACGTAATCAATACCTTTGCGCAGCGTGATGTTGAGGCTAATCGTTTGCCCCACAGACAAATGCGCCGCGGCTAGGTTCAGGCCAGGTCGCCATCCCTGCCCGGAGAGGGCGGCCATTAAATTTCCTTTTTCGAACACGGCGTTCAGGGAATATTGGGGGCTGTCTCCCGCTTTCTGAGCGATCAATTCTGTACCTAAAAGAAGGAATAAAAAAAGAGATAGATATAAGTAATGCATTGGGATGCTCAAGATACGGATAAGCACTCAGGGGGGGTGTTCTTTTCTATCCCTTACCTCCGTAGTCGTTGTAGAATTATCTTGGCAGTTCGTTGGCCGGCTCCCGCATTATCACTACAAAGCTCCTCTTGGGCATTCTTTGCTTTATCGTTTGGATGCAGGTTCAGCGCGTCAAGGAGTTCACCGGCCGAACGAATACTAACCGCTCCTCCCCGTCTGATGGCCTCGGAAGCTTCAGGAAATTTATGGTAGTGCGGCCCGAAAATAACGGGCAGTCCGTAGGCCATTGGTTCGAGCGTATTGTGCAGTCCTGTTTTAAACGCACCGCCGACGTACGCGATGTCGCCGTAGCGGTAAGCCCGACTGAGCGTACCAATGGTGTCGAGAATCAGCACCCGGCTCGTGGTGATGGTTTCCGCCACCGCTTCGGTGTAACGGATGGCTTTGAAGCTTTCCTGCCAGGCCAGGATTTCATTTTTGTGGAGTTGATGAGGGGCCAGAACCAGGCGGTAATGAGCAGGTAGGCTGGGCCATATTTCTTGCCAGCACGCGACATCCTGGGGCCAGACGGAGCCGGCGATGATGTTCACGGAGTGGCCATTGGTAAAGGCTTCAAGTAACTCGTCTTCAAAGGGCGTTTGGGCCAGCTGCAGCGTACGGTCCATTCTTGGGTCACCAGCAACGGTGCTGTTGGTCGCAGGGATTTTTCCGGGGCCGGTTAGCAGTGCCTGGTCGCCTTCGGTCTGAACGATGATGGCAGTGAAAAAGCCTAGCATCCGCCGCCACCAGCCGCCCCAAAATTTGAAAAAAGCTTGGGCAGGTCGGAAACTGGCGGCAATCAAGAAGGTGGGGACGCCGGCCCGGTGGAGTGCCCGGAGGTGGTAAAACCAGAACTCGTACTTGACAAAGATGGCCACATCCGGCTTTATTCCGGCGAGCCATTTTTCGGCGCGGCGCGGCCCGTCGGCCGGTAGGTAAGCGACGTGGTCCGCGAGGGGCTCGTCCTTACAGCGCTCGTAACCGCTGGGGCTGTAGAAAGTCAGCAACACCTTCCAACCCGGACGGGCAGCTCGCAGTTCTTCCAGTACCGGTCGGCCTTGTTCGAATTCACCAAGGCTGGCACAGTGCATCCAGATTAGGCGCTCGTTTTTTGGGCGCTGACGCAGGTGCAAAGGGAGGGATGAGGAAACAGGGTTTTTCCGCCCTTCCACCCAAAGCTTCGCCTGCTTAACGCCGAAGATTGCTGCCAGCCGGATGGCAATGTGGTAAGCAGAAATGGCTACACGGTAGAGAAAGGTCAAAGAGAGGTAGGTTAGAAGCTAGGAGTTAGGGAGCTAGAAGCTGGATAATTAGTGGCTAGTGGTCTGTCAACATTAAATATTGGGGTAATCTGCGATGCCTCTTGGTGCTG
>JAPKCQ010000393.1 GCA_026421165.1 Lewinella sp.
TCCCTTTCCATGAAGGAAAGCGGCCTGTTCGTCCCCGGCAACGGACGTAGCCTAGTACGTTTACGCGGAATTGATGGACAGGTACTGATCGCTGCAGAGAACCAGGGGGCAACCCGCGCTTACAAGGTGGCGGCCGCTGGGGGTCGTTGGCATCGGCCTAGTGCGGGAACGACCCGGCTTATCCTTACGTACCGGGATGGCCACCAGAGCGTGAAGGAGTGTTATTATGGTAGTGGCTTTCTTAGCCAGGGTAGCCGGAATGTTTGGTTGGTGGAGACGGTGGTGGAGGTTGAGGAGGTCGCTTTTAAGTAGTCACCATTACAGGAAGCGAAGGACAACGAGGAGTTTCTGGCGATGTACTCAGAGAGAAAGTAGGTCGGTCGCCGCAATGTTTTAAGGCGAAAACTGGCAGGTGTAAGGGACCAAGACCTAAAGCTTTATCATGGGAAATATGAACTACTCCACTGAAGTTTTGTCTTAACCCTATTAATAAAAATTAAACGCCCCATCGAGCAGGCTACCCAAGCGAAACCGGATAACTTCAACCGCAACGTATCCTATTTCTTGATTTTCGCCTTTACCAGCGGAACACTAGCTCATTGCCTACCTGCAGTCCTCCCGATAACGAAGCTAACTACCGACGGTCTCCTATTCGTATTAAACGGCCTAGTCCTCTATGTCATTTACCGAAGTAACGATGATAAGCGACTGTTTTACTGGCTAGCCGTAGCCTACGCTTTTACTTTCATAATGGAAGCCCTCGGTGTAGCCACCGGTGCCATCTTCGGCGAATACCAATACGGACCAACGATGTGGTTTCAATGGTTGGGCGTGCCTTTCGTGATCGCTCTAAACTGGTGCGTCCTAACCCTGGCCTGCAACGAGGTAGCCATGAGGATAATGGAACGTCTGTCCCAAAAACCCACGCCGATAGCGCCTGCCTCGTCTCCAACGTCCGTAAATCGCATATCAAATACTTCACATCGTATATCGTATGTCATAACGGCTGCGATAGCAGCAGTAATGACGGCCTTATACGACGTCATCATAGAACCAGTAGCCATAGCGCTAGATTACTGGCAATGGGGCGGAGGAGAAATCCCTCTTCAAAACTATCTCGCTTGGGCTGCTATCGCTTTTCTGATTTCGTTGCCGTTGTACGTTTTCAAAATTCGTTTTCGGAGCCCGGTGTTGCTGGTGTACTTTTTGGCGCAGTTGTTCTTCTTTGTGGTGCTGAACTTCACGCTGTGATGAGCATTTAGCTTGTAGCACTACGGGCCATCACCTGCTGAACGCTAAGTGCCAAATGCTTCTGATCATATGACCAACAAACACGACATCGCAATACTAGGAGGAGGCTTAGCCGGTCTAAGCACTCTTTACCACCTCCAGAAATCAGGAAAGCTGGAGGGTAAGTCCATAGTATTAGTCGATCCTGAGGGGAGAAAAGATACTCACGACCGCAGCTGGTCCTTCTGGGAAGCGGAGCCGGGGCCGTTTGAGGAGCTGGTTTACCACCGCTGGCCCTTGGTGACCGTCCACGATTCAAAACGGAACTTAGATTGTGACATCAGTCCTTATGTATATAAGCTCGTCCGCAGTGTGGAGTTTTATGCCCACGTCAACGAAGTAATCGACGGGATTGTGGGCTTGGAGCGAATCACAGCAAAGGCCGAAGGCGTCAAAGCGGTAGGGGAGGAAGTACACTTTTCCGCAGGAGGAGCAGACTACGTTACGGGCCTTGCTTTCTCATCCCTTCCTCTGCACCTGCGTCCGCGCCAGATAAAGGAACCTTACCTAGATCAGCACTTCCGCGGCTGGTTCATCGAAACGGAGGAGGATACCTTCGATCCCGGTCGCGCCGCCTTAATGGATTTCCGTACGCCACAACACGGAGAGGCTCGCTTTTTCTACGTCATGCCGTTTAGTAAGCGCAAGGCTCTGATTGAAATCGCGATCTTTAGCAACAACCACCTCACCGTACCGGAATACGACGCACTGCTTAAGACCTATATATATGATCATTGGACGGAGGGCGATTACAAAATCACGCACACCGAAGGTGGTAATATTCCGATGACTACCTATCCGTTTCCGGTGCGCGATCGCAACCTTATATATATAGGTATGCGCGGTGGTGCTACGCGGCCTTCCACCGGCTATACTTTTCTGGCTTTGCAGCGACAGTTGACGAAACTGGCCCGCTCGTTTCCCGACCTGACGAACATCGATCCTTGGCCCACGAGGCACGTTATGTACGATGCTACGCTTTTGCGAATCCTCCAAAACGGAGAACTTCCGGCAGACGAGTTGTTCGTGGATATGTTCGCCAAGAACCCACCCGAACGGGTATTGGCGTTTTTGAATGGGGAAACTTCCCTCGCGGAAGAACTGAGCTTTATGTGGAGCACGGATGTATTCCTGTTCGGTCGCCGGTTTATGGGCGAAGCATTGCGGCGCTAAGGACTTTGTTGAGCAGCTGACCAAAAGCGCTAAAGAAATACTAAATGGCCGTATGGCTTTGGTATAAGGTGGTAACTGCTCCTACATTGGCCCCAGAACCTAAAGACTCACCTAATGAAACGAATTTCCTTCCTTACCATAACTTTCCTGTTCACCTTGTCTCTGTACGGTCAGGGGAATCGCAATGCCTTCGTTATCGGTGGTGGAATCGCAAACCCCTTCTCGAGTTACGTAGAAGAGAAGCCAGGTCCCGCTTTCCTGATCGGGTATGAACGGATAGTGACCCAAACCTGGACCGGCTTTGAAACTCTAGTGGGTATCAACTACCAGTACCATAATTTCACGAATACCCGTACCCGCGGTACATTCTCCTCGTCGATCGGCCCCATACGTGGTACCGACCATAGCTCGCACGAAGCAACACTGAGTGTACTCGCACTAAAGCTGGGTGTGCGTAAACGGATTAGAAATTTTAGTGCGTCAGCTTTTGTTGAAGGTACGTACCTGCTGGGGGCCAGGTACCGTGGATTCAGCGGGGAAATTATTAACGACGCCCCACAGGTGACGTATGATGAATTCACCGTCAGCTTGAGCGAGGGGGATGAGAACACCTTCTCCAGGTATCGGGTCCGGCCCGATGCGCATCGCTTTTATGCTAATGTAGGTGCAGATATGTCTTACCGGCTTGCTTCACGCTGGGAAGTAGGGCTACGTTACATGACTACGTTAGGATACCAGGAAGTTGGCCTTGAGTCTGCTCCTCTTTGTTTTCAGCAGTCTGACTGCGGAGAATTCAGACAAAGGATTGCTAATATTGGTGGGAACGATCACGGGACGGTACTCTTGGTAAGCAAGTTTTCCTTTTAAACAGGAGTATAGGGCGCGGCCGCAGGTGCAAGGGAAGTTGAACGGCTAGCTTAGCATCGGAGGGGTGCTTTTATGGCGATGAGGGAAGCGCACTGCGCGGAACCCATCGTCGCGTGAGGTAATCCAATAAAACCTGCAAATCCTTTTTAGGCTGTTCTATACGGTAGAGCTCTGTCCGTCAAACAATTGTCTACAGCACCACTATCCAGACAGCTTGGAATTCTAAAAAAGATCGTTTCAAAGTGAGGAATGACTTGCAAGGGTGGTGTCGGGAGACGTATGTTTGCAGCCCGCAAGCGAGAAACGTCTCGCACAAAAAGCTCTTTAAACGGAGCTA
>JAPKCQ010000394.1 GCA_026421165.1 Lewinella sp.
GGGTTGATTCCCGTGGTTTGCGGGACGATGTTATTACGCCATACTGCCAGGCAGATGATAAATCATGGGTTGGCGACTCAGCCGTAGTAGACACCAAATCTTGGAAGCGTTCAGCACGCGCAGTCATTGTTCATGACCTCGACGAACAAGGGCAGATTGCAGACCATCGTATCTATATCTCCACCGATCTCGCCCTGGATGGCGAAGAGTAATTACACCTGTACCAATGCCGTTTCCAGCAAGGATTTCTTTACCGCGATGCTAAGCAAGAATTAGGGCTGGAGGAGTGCCAAGCCTAATTCCTGCTTGGCAATTGAACTTAATAGATTTTATAGCTGGTGTTTAAGGTAAAAGGTGTGTTGCTCTTTTGAGTGGGTTGAGCGCCTCTGGCGCGACTTATATCGCGCCAGTGGCGCTCCACCCACGCCAAGAATTACTCATCCTCAACAATAGTAGCATCATCAATAAGGCTATCCCCATCACCATCAGCGTCAAGGAAGCCGGCGATCTGGCCACCTTTACCTTTCGGCTTAGCGTCGGGGTTGTCCTTGATCTGCATGTCTTTACCGCCTTCGTTGGTGTAGTCGCCGTCGGCAAAGCGTTCGGCGCGGTCAAAAAAGGAACCGGTACCGGAGAGGGTGGATTCGGAGGTATCACGGGCACCTTCTTCTCCGTCGAAAGCACGGGCACGGGCCTCCGCTACTTCAGCGGCTTGCCTGGCTTCCTCGATGGTTTCTTCCATCTTCATTTTTTCGGCTTCGACGTTGGCGTGGTCGATGAAGTCGGAGGTTTTGTCTTTCAGATCAGCCCCGATTTCGGCCCCGCGGTCGAGAATATCGCTGCCTTTTTCGAGGACCTTTGCGCCAACAACTTCGCTGATGTCACCCACCTTATCGGTGAGAATATCGGCTTGGTCCTTTAGTCCGGCACCAGCTTTGGCTGCGGCGTTTAGTCCGGTATCAGCGGCACCGGCTGCTGCACCACGGACGCCGGCGGTGGAGTCTTTTACTTTATTAAAGGCTCCGCTGGCAGCATCCTTAAGACCGGAAGCAGCTTGCTTCACTTTCCCGACGGGGTCTTCGGTGGGGTCTTCGATGGGGTCTTCGATGAGGTCTTCTTCGAAATCGATGCTTGCTGTTTGGGGGGTAGCGGGTTCGGAGACCTCCGTCATTCCGAGGTCCTCAAAGGAGAGGCCGATTTCGGCGTCGAGGTCAGCGGCTTCTGCTTCGGGGGTTGGGTTGAGGTCTTCAAGTTTAGCGTTGATGGCTTCGGAGGCCTGGTCTTTGAGTTCTTTGCCTTTGTCTACCGCAGCGTCGGCTTCGCGCCAGATCTTATCGTTGAGGTCTTCGAGGGCGCCTTTACCCTGCTCTACGTAGCCGGGGGCTTTGTCCGTCAGGTCAGCAGCAGCAGCCTTTGCGTCTTCGAGAAGGTAACCTGCTTTGTCCTTGAAGTCGTCCGCCAATTCGCCGGCTTTAGAGCTCTGGTGCTTGGCGATGGATTTGGCGCCGAAAAATAGTTTTTTGAGATCGCTGAAGATGGGCATTTTTGGTAATATTTTTGATTGAATTGTAATGTAAGAGTTTCGGGAGGAATAGGCGAATCTTTTCGACGAATACCATGGGGTGAGTCGGTGAGTTACTGGGTGGCGAACACAAGTACCGTGCGCGGCGCTTTGCTTACTCACCT
This sequence comes from Lewinella sp., assembly GCA_026421165.1. Lineage (GTDB taxonomy): Bacteria > Bacteroidota > Bacteroidia > Chitinophagales > Saprospiraceae > Neolewinella. The sequence continues at coordinate 1,687 of JAPKCQ010000394.1, forward strand.
TAGAATAATACGTTACGCCTATTGTGCACGATGACGTATCACGTCTGCCCTATGCGGCAGCGACTCGATGACTCCCTTACTGAGGGACGCGAACAAAATAACGATTCACTAAAAAGCATTCTTCACCCGCCGCAAAAAAGTCTGCGCCGTACCAACACTAACTGGCAAAATCTCATAAGTCTCCCCATCATCCATTTTCATGATGAGGTCTTTCGGCTTCATACTTTCCAGCTCATTCATGAACTGGGTGTTGTTAGAGACCACGTTCATAATGCCGTCCTTAAAGCCAAAAAAGTAGTAGAGTTCACTGGGCGACTTGATGTAGAGGTAAAGGCGGTCATCTCCACCAGTTGTCATTTTTACCTCGGCGTGGACTTCCAGCATTTTAGCAATCGGGTTGCCTTTGATGCTAGCTACACCGGAGAGCTTTTCAGTAGTTACGAACGATTGGTAGTCGTTTGACCAGCGCATATTCAGTTGGCTAAACAGAAAGGTATGGTCGTTGATTTTGTTTGGCACACGCAGCACGGCGACTTCAAGGCTGGCAATGGCTTCGGCCTTTTCCCTGGAAGTGGGGAATAGCGTCTCCAGTCCGGCGCGGTAGAATTTCTTGTCGGTCACAACGTTAAGGCCCGGAGCTGCGTAGCCTCCGGAGATGATGTCGGTAGTCATCATATTGATCAGCTTATTAGGCATGATCAGGTCGATGACGGCCATGGCCTTTATGTTGACGTCCGGATAGCGTTCTGCGATTGGCCCTTCGATGGTGATACCAGGCTTCCCGCCGGTGGCGGGGGAGTCTTCATCCTCAGGCTCCGTCTCCTCTTCGAGGACGAACATGCTCGGCTTATCGTCTACTTTTTGAGGCGCGACCGGCTCGGGCTCCGGCGGGCGACGGCTAACGGTCGGCAGATCCATCGCGACGGAGCCGTAAGACCTCATCTTGATGTACTTCAGGCGGCCGCCGAGGCCGAGTTCTCCGTCTCCGGTCACCTTACCGTTGGCATTATCAAACTGCATCAGGTTACCACCGATTATATCTGGATTGTACACCCGTGTACTGTCGCCGAAAAGGAACACGTCACGGATCGCATCGTAAACCATCAGTTCGTTGCAGTCCAAGATCGGATGGTCCTTACGAAAATCCAGCGTCTGGACAAAGCTGGGGTAGATCTGGCGGTTCGGTTTGCTGAGATAGATGCCCGTGAAAAGGGGAAGTCCTTCCCGGTCTTTCGGTTCCTGTACGCGCAGTGCAAGGTTTTTTTTGTCGCCTTCGGATCGGATGGTGAACCACTGGGTACCGGGGAGCTTATCCACCTCTATTTTCGCGTAGCCGTCAAAAAACAGCGTTTTGCTGCCAGCGTCGAGATTAATGGTGCCGTAGAAGCGGGTTTTATTATCGATGAAGAAGCTCGTTCCTTCAGCGACCTCCCCTTCCGCACGGGTTGCCGTAGCTTTCTTGTTCCGGTTTCCCTTGCCGATGCGGGTTCCGATTACGTTTTGGAACTCTACTTCCTGGGTGTGTGAGCCGACGTTGTAGACGTAGAAACCGGAAGCGGTGTATTCCTTGCGGCCTTTGAGATTAACCGTGGCCCGCTCAATTACGTGATACTCGTTGAGCGTATCCGCGACAATTCGGGCGTTAGTTAGTTCCGTAATGTTGCCCGCTTCGCCAATTTCGAGATGGCCATCTGCGGGAAATATCTTAGCATCCGCGCTTTTCACGAACGGTACGCCTTCTACTTTGAGAACGCTGGTATTGAGGTCAAACGTAGCATCCGTTCCTGTGAAGTTTAGTTCATCCTGGTCCGAATTGGTACTGGTAAAGCGGTCTTTTCCCGGCTTGGCCTGGAAGGTGATGCTACCACCGGCCATGTTCCAGTCGAAGCGGTCGATACTCGTTTTGAATTCGTTGTAAGGCAAGGACGTCGCCAGATCGGCAGAGTTATTTTCGAAGGCGGCGACCTGGGTC
>JAPKCQ010000395.1 GCA_026421165.1 Lewinella sp.
TCTTTTTTAATTGGACCGTTGACAACGGTACGGCTGTCGGGCACATGAGGTAAAACGTGGCCCAGTAGAGGGATCATCCCTACCGGCCTCGCTTGGGGAGGGCCACACTCACTTCGCGAGCACGGAATCACCTCATGTGACCGACGGTAGTATGGTACATATGACTATTTGACTTTAAGAACCAGCTTCCCCTTCTTCTCTCCTGAGAAAAGTCGCCGAAACGTCTCGTGAAAATTACCAATACCCTCGTAGATATCCTCCCGGCTCTTAAGCTTGCCTTCCATCATCCACATGCCCATCTGCATAGCGGCTTCGCGGTATTTAGGTGCGTAATCCATTACCACCATACCCTGCATAGTCGCACGGTTGACCAGGAGAGAGAGGTAGTTTTTTGGCCCCTGAACGTTCTCTTTATTATTGTACTGACTGATGGCTCCGCAAATAACAATGCGGGCGTGCATCTTCAGGCGGGCGAGGCAGGCGTCCAGGATGTCTCCGCCTACATTGTCGAAGTAAACGTCCAGTCCTTTGGGGCAGTATTCCTTTAGCCCTGCGGATACGTCGTTGTTTTTATAGTCGATGCAGGCGTCGAAGCCCAATTCCTCTACTACGTATTTGCACTTCTCCAGTCCGCCGGCAATACCGATCACCCGGCAGCCTTTGATCTTCGCAACCTGGCCAACTACGCTGCCTACCGCACCGGCGGCACCAGACACGACAACCACGTCCCCTTCTTTGATTTTACCGACTTCAAGGATACCGAAATAAGCCGTCATACCCGGCATGCCAAGGGTACCAATGTAAGTTGGCATGGGTGCCAGGCTGGTGTCTACCGGATAGTAGCCCGTACCGTCGGTTACGGAATATTCCTGTACCCCACCCCATCCGGTGAGCACATCGCCTTCTTTATATTTCGGATGGTTATTGGCTTTCACCACCTTGCCGACCGTCCCAGCGCGCATCACTTCACCAAGTTCTACGGGTGGGATGTAACTACGGGCATCATTAATCCAGCCACGCATAGCGGGGTCAAGACTGATGTATTCGTTGCGGATGAGGACCTGGCCATCTTCCAACGCCGGAACTTCGGTTTCGGTGAGGGTCCAGGTATCCTTATCGGGCATACCGACGGGGCGCCTGGCGAGAATTTGCTGCTTATTGGTCATTACGTGAGATTTTGGGTTAAGATACGATTTCCGAGTAGATACAATGTAAGTAAACTTCCTTTGCATCCTGCGTTTGCGCCGCATAATTTCCCGGCGCGAACGCAGGTGCAAAATAACGTTTTTGAAGAAGCGAGGTTAAGACATTGCAAGACCTCCACCAATCACAAAAATTTCATCTTATGGCTAAGAGCTCTACCCCTCATCGATCATAAATCAGTGCGTTCAACATGCTTACCTCAACAATAAACGGCACCATTGAACCACAAACGGTCCGATTATAAGATTTCACGAAGAAAAGCACTCCTATTTTAACCTTTCCACCCTTCTCCTTTATGGGACGTATAGCACTACCTTTTAAGCAAATACTGAATTTGCGTTAAATTTGTTTTCACTCGTGAAGAACCAGCGCCTTTTAAAACCCAAGTTATTAATATTTTCGCTGCGTGACTCTGTCCTTCTGGCACCGTCAGAAAAGCATAAACCCCCAATTGAGTAACACAATGAACAAACGCTTTACCCTGGCCTTAGCCACGCTTTTGTACGCGGCAAGTAGCCTTTTCTGCCAATCCGTAGTTATCCTTTCCATCCCCGACGTCGTCGCACCGGAGGGAACTACCGAAATCTGTATCCCCATAGTGGCGGATACCTTCCCAAATATTGTGACCATCCAATTTTCGCTTGAGTGGGATACCACCCAAATTGATTTTACGGAGTTACGGTTGGGAGACAACCCCTTTGGTTTCGATGGCATGTACAGTTCCATGCCCGTAAGTAACAATATCGCCATCTCTCAAATTTCGTCCGATTCCCGTGGTGTTACCCTCGACGCAGGAACAGTGCTGTTTGAAGCTTGCTTCAATACAACTATGGTGGAAGGGTCTTCAGCTGTAACTTTTGACGGTTTCCTCCCTTCAGAGTTTGCGCAGGACGACGGGATTTTCGCCGCCGTACCAAATACGGTCAACTCCGGTAGCATCAGCTACGGCAGTAACGCTGCGGTTAGCGTTTTACCCGGCGACACCAATGATGACCAGCAGGTAGATCACCTCGATATCCTCAACATCGGGTACATCTTCGGCGTCAACGGCCCCGCCCGTACAGGCGTCAGCACAGCCTTCTCACCCCAGACCGCAGCTGTATGGGCCGGCAGTTTCACCAGTGGTCTGAACCACGCCGAAGCGGATGCAAGTGGCAACGGTATAATCGATACTGAAGACCGTGAGGTAGTGCGTACCAACTACGACATGACCCTCAATACTACGTTCAACATCGCTCCCGATGTTTCAAATGAAGTTGGCCCCACCCTCTCCCTCGCAACGGAAGACATCATCAACGCCGGCGAAGAAACCACCATCACGGTAAACCTTGGCGACGGCAATAACCCCGATGCCGCAGGTTACGCACTAGCCTTCGCGCTGGCGTTCGATCCTACTTTCGTAGACCTCAACTCCATCCGCATAAACTACGATGCCTCTTTCCTCGGAGACGACCTGCTGAATATAAACCGGCTCAGTACCCAGGCGGATGGTCGCTTCGAAATTGCTGCCAGCCGCAAAGACCAACTCAACACCACCACCCCCGGCGGTAAAGTATGTACCATCAGTTTCATCCCGCTCAACCCCAACGGTGCGGAAAGCTTCCCAGTAGAATTTAAGGTAGTGCCCAACGCCTTTGTACGCGCCGATCAGTCCGACGGAGCAATTAACGGTGGCACTAAAACGGTGGACGTGCAGGGCTCCAACGCAGTTCGCGAACCATCATGGGCCAAAAAACTGAGCATCTTTCCCAATCCTTACACCAACGGCCCGCTTTCCATCCAGGGCGACCTCCCCGCCTTCGACGCCGTAAAGATCCTGGACCAGAGCGGTCGCCTCCTAAAAACATGGAACGGTAACTTCCGCCAACTTGACCTGGAGGAACTACCCGCCGCCACTTACCTCTTGCAAATTAAAGCTAACGGAACGATGGTTAACCGTAAGGTGGTTAAGCAGTAGTTTAGTAGTACTCCCTTTTTCACAAACGAGATTAAGCCCCATCAGCGCAGGACGTTGATGAGGCTTTTTAATTTGAAGTCTACTTTTTTAGGCACAGCGCCATAGGGTACACCCATCGTAGCTGCTACCGATGGTTTTGTTGAGCGCATCAAAGAAGGAGAAAGCGGCGGCAAGCATATTTGCCTACGTGATTGGAAAGGTAGGCTGTTCTACTACACCCACCTCCATTCCTGGTCTTTAGAGAAGCATGAAGCCGTTAAAGCAGGTGACGTTCTCGGTACCGTTGGTAATACGGGCAACGCTAAAGGCATGACCCCGCACCTACACTTCGAGTGTCATGTTGGGCAGGGAAAAGAAAGCCGTAGGCCCGCTTAAATATTGGGCCAGCAAATAACCTATTCAGGCGTTTCTTCCTATGTTTGGATTCTGCACCACCTTATTTCTAATTACATAATCCCGTTACATGAGA
>JAPKCQ010000090.1 GCA_026421165.1 Lewinella sp.
CCCTCGACACAACGATCTGCGCGGGCGATCAACTCGACTACTTCGGGGAGGTCTTTGATGCTGGCCGGACGACGGGCGATGTGATCGTCCCCACAACCTCGGCGAACGGTTGCGACAGTACGGTAACGGTGACTTTAACTTTCTTCGCACCCGCGTTCAGCGCCCTCGACACAACGATCTGCGCGGGCGATCAACTCGACTACTTCGGGGAGGTCTTTGATGCTGGCCGGACGACGGGCGATGTGATCGTTCCCACACCTTCTGCCAGCGGCTGCGACAGCACGGTGACGGTGAATCTGCGTTTCTACCCCCAAACCACCGGCGTTCTGGACACAACGATTTGCGCCGGTGAAACCTTCTCGTACGCTGGGCGGGATTTCACCGAAGCGGTAACCAATGAAGGGATACGCCTGCCCGGAGCCGACGTAAACGGCTGCGACAGCTTGGTGGACCTGACCGTAAATGTAATCCAGCCTTCAGTACTCATTATCACCGGCAACAGCATGGGTTGCTCCGGCGGAGAAGTGGAATTCACGGTTGAAAATACAGGCGAACTGCCGGTTGATATCGTGTTGAGTACTGCGGATGGAATGACCGAAAGGATAATGCCGAACGCCGTGAACCCTTATGTCGTTACCGTCCCGGCAGGAACGCTGATAACTATTCTGTCCGCAACCAATGGCTCTCGTTGTGTACCCGTGGTTAGCGGTGAATTCACGGTATCAGTATCTAACCTGAGCGTTAGTATAGACGTGATGAGTGGCGATGGCGTCTTCGGCATAAGTTGCGCTGACGGAGAGGATGGTGCGTTACTGGCTGTCGCCTCCGGAGGACAGGCACCCTATGGTTTTCAGTGGAGTACGGGCGCCTCCGGAGCGGCTTTGAATGACTTGGGAGCCGGCCGGTATACCGTAGTGGTAACCGGTGGCAGCGGCTGTACGGCCGATGCGCTCGTTGTGCTAAACCAACCCGACCTACTGGTTACTACCATCGCTGAAGTATCAGCGGACTGCCGGGATACGTTACCCCGCTTGGTCGTTAATAGCGTTCAGGGCGGGGTGGCTCCGTACCTCTACCGTACTAATGATGCACCGTTTGTGCCCTTTATCAGCCTACCCGATACCCTGACCGCAGCCATTGGCCGCAACGACTTTAGCCTGGAAGACGCCAACGGTTGCCGCCTGGAGCAAAGCTTTGACCTGGCGGGTCTACCGGCAACGGAGCTGGAAATTTCACCAGCCCGCGCGGTCATCACGCAAGGGGCCAGCATCGAACTTCGCCTACTGACCAACCTGAACATCGGTGGCTTCCGAGTTTTTCCCGGTCCGGAAACGGAAGTGATGGGCCAGGGCCTCTTCGTTACGCCTGTAGAAACCACGACTTACACCTTCAGTATCATTGACTCCAGCGGGTGTACTGCTACGGCGGAAGCCCAGGTCTTCATCGATGATTTCGTGCCGATTTACGCCCCTTCGGCTTTCTCTCCGAACGGTGATGGAACGAATGATGTGTTCCGTATTTATGCGAAACTGGCGGCGGCTTCCTTTAGCGACTTTACTGTTTTTAACCGTTGGGGGCAGCAGGTGTACCAACTTACTGAATCGGTTGTCAGCCCGACGTACGACTGGGGCTGGGATGGCCTTAATGCCGCCGGTAAAATGCACGAACCCGCCGTCTATATCTTCAGCGTTAACGTTAATTTATGGGATGGTCGGGTGATTACCGTTAAGGGAGACTTTGTGCTGATGCGCTAATTATGGATTTGATGAAAATACAATAAGCTCTACGGGCGACTCTTGCGGCCGCCCGTATAGTGCTCTAATCTGAAGGCCACTTCGCGAAGCGAACGTTCAGGTTAAAGTATCTCCATTGGCTAATGTGACTGGGGAGGGTGTTTGTCCGATCACCGCAGCACCATTACGCTTCCACTAGCGATCAATTCTTCTCCCTGACACCGGTAAACAATCCGCCAGACTACGGGGCCGGGCAAAACACGGTTTCCTTTGAAGGTACCGTCCCACTTAGCAAAAGCGTCGGTGGTTTGGAACATCTGCGCGCCGTAGCGGTCGTAGATCTCGAAGCTGAGGAGCTCGGGGATGGCGAAAGGGTTAGAGATGCCGAAGGCCTCGTTAGCGATTGGGCCGATGCCGTTGGGCGTGAAGGCCTTGGGGAGGAATACTTTAGCACAGTCGAGCGTGCTGGGGTCAATGACCTGGAAAGCGATGCTGTCGATGGCTACGCAGTTGCTCTCGGCATCGGTGATGCGGACGGTGTAGAGCTGGCGGCCGGCGGAGACCGGTGTGACGATGGGGTCCTCTTCCGCAGGAGAAACGACGTCTGCCGAAGGCGTCCATTCGTAGGTGATACCGCAGTTACTGTTCAGTTCGATTTCCGCTGATTCGCCGAGAAAGAGCCGGGTATTGTTGTTGAGGATACGATCGGGCGCGAGGTAGAGACTACGGACTTCGGAGTCCCGCAGTGCGCGGTTATAGATGCGCATTTCATCGATGAGACCATCGAAAGGGATTTCTCCGTTGATGCGGCACTCGGTGGAGCCGATGAGGAGTTCGCCGTCGTTTTCGATATCGACGCGGCTGGAGGTACCGGCTTCGCCTACTTCCTCGCCGTTGAGGTAGAGGCGGACGCGGTTTTCCTCGCGCAGCACAACGATGTGTTGCCAGCAATTGCCGTTCCGGATGGGGTAGTCGATCTGGGCCTGCTGGTTGTTCTGCCGCAGCAGGACGGAGACGGTCCGGTTACCGGGCAGGTAGCGGATGGCGAAATACTGCTGGTTGTTGCAGTTGGTATCTCGTTTGGAGACGAGGTACTGGGTACCGTTGAAACCTACTGGCTTGAAGTAGAAGCTGAGGGTGAAATCTTCAGAATCGAACTCCCGGTTAACGTTGTTGCTGTTGCCGCCGGGAATGCGGACGAAGTCGTTACCGCCGTTAAGGGACATGGCCTGGCCCAAAACGCCACAACCAAATTCGGGTACTCCACTGGCGATGCCGCCGTTGGAGCTGTCTCCGGTGGCGTCGGCGAAGTTACCGTCCAGTGGGTAGTAAGCGGTCAATCCCGTCTCGGGTGGTGTTCCTTGACCGATTATTGCACCTGCGTTCGCGCCTAAAAAAACAGTAAGTAGAAGTAAAATAAATCGCATAGTCCGGGATTAGAAAGCGCAAAGGTAGGGATTCAAGCGCCCGGAATCAGGAACGCGGGTTATGGTGGAAACATTGCCGATGCCTATTCCAAAAACCGCTCCTTCCACTCCGGCCGTGGAATCATACAAGCGTCCTGTTTCCCAAACCAGCGGTAGCGGTTGCGGGAAATGATGCGGTAGACCCCGTCGCGCAGCCAGATCGGAAAAATCCGCAGGCCATTGCTAAAAGCACCCTGCCAGCCGCCGAGGTAGACATCCGCTAGCAGTGCGCCTTCGCTGCGCAGGTAAGCTTTGCCTTCCTTCACAAAAACGAGGCTGTTCATGTCTTCAGGGTCGAGGCCTAGTTTCGGCAACATTTCTTTGGCCAGGTCGGACTGTAAGCTGGCAAACCGCAGCTTTCCCTCCGGATCTCTACGGATGAAGACTTGCACTGCTTTATTACAGAGGTTACAGACGCCGTCGAAGAAGAGGATGGGAGGCATAAATAGGAATTAGGAATTAGGAATTAGAAGCCAGAAACTAGGGAACTAGTTGCTGGTCTCTATTCTCTAGAACGCCTCCGGCTTCCGTCCCGTTTTAAATTTTTCCCCAAAACCTGAATTATTTGGCAGATAAGTACCTACGACCTTGGCGTTGTAGCCGTTTGCCGGGATTTTATCCGCGCGGCCGAGCGCCCAGGCGATGCCGTTGAGGGCGAGTTTGCGCATGTTCGCGTTTTTCCAGTCGTAGGGGTGGCCGAGGGTGGTGAAGAATACGGGCGCGCCTTTGTAATCGTTCGTCCAGGCAACGGGGTTGGAGAGGGGGAACTGGTCTAGCCGTCCGCCGTCCTGGTGGTTGCTGCGCAGTGAGGTGCCCGTAAGCAGGTGCTTCGTGTTTGGGTTGATTGTCCATTTACCACCGTCGACGTGGTAGAGCCAGGAGTAGGCCGGGAAACCGCTGACGCCGTTGAGGATTGGGCTTTTCGTTCTTGGGATTAGTTCGACCTTAGTGAGTGGGTCGTGGCCGTCTTCGAAGTGTCCGTGGTGGGTGATCCATTGCTGGCCGAAGACGGCGGTGGGCCAGTCGTTGTTGAGGTGTTGGCGCAGCGAATCGTCTTTGTACATGAAGGCGTGGGTGCTGGTGCGGAAGCCGACCATTGGCTTGCCGCTCTCGGCGAAGTTGAGGATGTGTTTCGCCTGGTCGTCGGGTAGGTTGCGCCAGCGGAGGAAGCAGACCATCATATCGGCTGAATCGAGGGCTTCCAGGCCGGGGATGTTATCGGTTACGTTGGGGTTGACGTAGCCTGCGGAATCCAGCGCAAAGAGTACTTTGGTGCGTACGCCGAGCTCCCGTTCGGCCAGGCGGGCGAGCATGGGCATGGATTCTTCGGAGCGGTATTCTTCGTCTCCGGTTACGAAAACGATGTAGGGCTTATTGTCTTCTTCGGGCGCGGCCGCAGGTTCCGTGGAGGGGTTGCAGGAGCAGAGTAAGACGAGGGCGGTTATGGCGGAGAAGAAGTGTTTCATAGTTGTTGGTTCTGGCTGAAGCTCACTCCGTGAGCGAGTTCTCAGCGCTTCGCGCTGTTCGGGGCCGCTTTGCCGGAGGAAGGCGAGGCGAAGGGAAAGAGTTAGACCTCAATTTACAACAGTCCCTGCAGTTCTTGTGCTACGGCGTCCATCCGCGCCCGCTCCGCCTGGACAAAATGCTTTCCCTTTACCGACCGAAACCCAAAACCATCGCCCTTAAAGCGTGGATAAACGTGGAGGTGGCAATGAAAAACTTCCTGCCCCGCTGCCTCACCATCCGCCAGGAATAGGTTGACGCCTTCGCATTTATACGATGACTTGCGCAGGGCCGCGTTCATCCGCTGGGCCAACCGCATCATGTGGGCGAGGGTATCCGGATCAACGTCGGCCATGCCCGAAGCGTGGATTTTGGGGATGATGAGCAGGTGGCCTTCGTTTATCGGGCTGAGGTCTACGATAACCAGCACCAGCTCGTCTTCATGGAGGAGACTTGCGGGAAGTTTGCCCTCGCGGATTTTGCAGAAGGGGCAGTTTTTTGGGGACTTGTCTGGCTGCATTGGTTTTTTGTCTAACTATTTATTAGCGATTTTAGCTTTGCTGCCATTGTGTGGTTTTCTTGGAACCCTCCTTTGAGGTCAGGAGCGTTAGCAACTGGGGTTAAAAGTTCATCCGATGTGCCAAATCGCGTAGGCTAACGGCTATTTTTTTTAGAAGCCTCTCCCAACTCTTCCGCCCGATAATATCCTTCCTGCCCAGAAGCCTTCACTTCCGCCCGGACGCCAGCCATAAACGCCGGGGTAACAACCGAAGCACGGTTACCAAAAGCATTGCGAACGTAAGTCATCACCGCCGCCATCTCCTCATCATCCAGGATGTTTTCGTAAGGAGTCATCGGCACCTGGCCGGGGTATTCCTTACCCCTGACGGTGATGGGGCCAATGAGGCCCTTGAGTAGAATCTTAGCGAGCACCTTGGGGTTTTCATTAACCCACTGCGAGCCCTTGAGCGGGGGGAAGCCGGAGGCGGTAAGGCCTTTACCCGTTGCCTGGTGACAGGTGATGCAGGAACCGTCTTCATTGTAGATTTTCCAGCCAGCGGAGAACTGTTCCAGGTCGGCACCTTTGAGGTGACCGACTACGATTTCGGAGCCTCTGGAAGGCTTAAGCCCTTCACCGGTCAGAAACTTGGGTGCGGCTTCAGTGAATCTCTTCATCCATTCTTCAACGGGCTGTTGGGCGGCGGTGGCGAGGACCATCCTGCCGGCATCCTCCGGTAGCCAGGTGGCGGCGGTAATGGCCATTATCCGGACGCGGGGGTGCTCGTCGGCTGCTGCAGTGTTCAGTAGGCCAGCTTGATTGCTGACCTGGTGACCGCTGTAGCGCAAGACCTGGACGGCGGCGGCACGAACACGGTGGTCTTTAGCCTTCAAGGCTGCTTCAAGTAATTCCTGGTCGACCTTGTTCTGCCCCCAGGTAGCCCAGAGCCCTTCCAACAGGAGCTTTTCGTACGCAGGGTCGTTCTTTTTCCGGTCGTTAACCCAGGCCTTTACGGCGGGGAGAACTTCGCTCGCCGCGCGGCCCCGTAGTTCACGTTGTGTCCGGTAGCGGGTCCGGTATTCCGGCAACTCGAGGTTTTTTAGCAGGGTGGCGATGGGGGCACCGTCAATTTCTGCCGGCTTCACGAGTGGCCGGTCGGTGCAGGTGATGCGGTAGACCTTGCCGTGGACGTGGTCGCGCAGGGGATCGCGGGCATTGTGCTGCATGTGCCCCACCAGAACGTTGTGCCAGTCGATGAAGTAGAGGCTGCCGTCAGGAGCGAACTCCATGTCTACGGGCCGGAAGTTGGTGTCGGTACCGCGGACGAGGTCCTGACGCCATTTGGTGGTAAAATCGCCGTCTTTTCCATCAATCATCCGGTGCTGCTTCATGCCCAGGAAGCCGATGGTATTATTGATCAGCATGTCTCCCTGCATCTCGTCGGGAAAGTGGCGGCTGGAGACGAACTCCAGGCCGGAGGTGGGCCTGACCATGTGGTCTTCTTCAATGAGTTGCGAACCGAGCGGAGCCCGGGCTCCGTAGCGGTTTTTTATGGTACTTGGCAGCATCCAGTTTACGCTGGGGCCGGAGGTGTGGGCGAAGAAGGGTTGTCCAAATTCATCGTGGGCAATACCCCAGGGGTTGGGGATGGAGATTTGAGCCGTGCGCTCCAGGTGGCGGCGCTGCGGGCTGAAGCGGTAGAAGCCGCCGTTGGTGGCGCGAACGGTGCCGTAGGCCGTTTCCACATTGGTGTGCAGGAAGACACCTTCGCCCATGTAGATAGCTCCGGAGGGGTCGGAGGTGAAGGCACTGGTGGTGTGGTGGGTGTCGTGGTCGTCGAAGCCGGAGAAGATGATCTCCTTCTCGTCGTAGTGGTCATCACCGTCGGTGTCTTTGAGCAGAACGAGGTTGGTGCCCTGGGAGACATAGACGCCTTCGGGCGCGAACTCGAAGCCGACGGGGACGTGGAGGTCGTCGGCGAAGACGGTGGATTTATCGGCCTTACCGTCGTTATCGGTGTCTTCGAGGATGAGGAGTTTGTCGTTGGGGCGGGCGTCGCCAGGTTTGTAGTGGGGGTAGGTTGGCATTACGGCGACCCAGAGGCGGCCTTTATTGTCGAAGCTCATCTGGCAGGGGTTGGCCAGGTCGGGGAATTCTTCCTCCGAGGCGAAGAGCTCGAGTTTGAAACCATCGGCGACGGTGAAGGTGGACATCAGGTCGTCGCCGTAGAGGTAGTCAACGGTACCGTCTTCCTCGGTCAGGGTGTAGTTGGTCTCTACGGGTGGAAGGGTGAAGGTCTTAGCGTCGGCGGCGTCGATGTCGTATTCCTGGCCGTTAAGGGTCATCCAGATGGCGGTATCGCGGATCATGGTCATTTCCCGAATTTTTTTGACTTCCATCGGGTAGTTGTCAGGTCCGAACGGGTTGTGCCGGCGGCCGTAGACGTGGACGCCGTTCGGTATCTTGAAGTCGTTGTGCCAGAGCCAGTTCTTGTCTTTAACCAAACTTTGTACCTGCGTGCGCGCCGCCTCCTTCTCCTTACCTCCGAAGAGACGATCGGCCAGCCAGGGAGCCAGTTTTTCATAGGCCTTCTCACTAAGCTGCGCCCCGTCGGTAGTCATGTCCGTATTGCCGGAGAACCAGTCTGAGGTAGGCGAAAAGAGATCAACGAAAGGCACCCCGGCTGCAGCGGCAACTTCGCGGATGGCCTCCGTGTAAAGCCGGAGGTTCTCGTTTTCCACGCTGCCGTCAGGCACATCCATTACCGAAGTACGGTCCTGAAAAGCGGTTGGCGACATCAGGACGACGCGGGGTGCGCCCACGCCGTTGTAATCGGCGAAAGTGGTCCAGTCCAGCCAGGCCCTTAGCTCACCCTTAAAATTATCGAGCCCCTCCGGGCCGTTAAAAGATTCGCTGTAGCCAAAGAAGCCGAGGATAACGTCCGCTTCCAGAGTTGTGAGCCATTCGTCGGGCGTTGGGAAAAAACCCTCGGAATTAGAGTCGCGCGCCAAGCCGTCGGTTTCATGGAATTTTTCTGCTCCGGGAAACGCCCAGGGGTCCATCCTAGCAGAATGGGGCTGAAAGCCCGGCGTGTTGCCGCCGTCGCACATGTTGCGGATAACGAGTTGCTGTTCGGGAAATCGCAACTGCAACGCTGTCTCGAAATGGTTGTAATCCATCATGCGGGAGCATAGGTTACCGCCGACCAGTACAATGTGGTCGTTTTTTTCTACGGTTAGGGCCGGGTTGGGTAGGGGATCTGCGCACTGGAACATTAACAGGGCGAGGGCGAGAAATGCTGGGTATTTCATTGACTGACTTTTCGGAGGGTTAAGATAGTCAATGTCGCGGTGATGGTTATTCGACCTTTAGGTCGGAGGCATTATGGGGTGAGTTTGAAATATTTCTTATTTTAATATAGATAATATTAGTTTTATTTTTCATTATATTGATACCACAATAGTTCCGATGGACGAACTCGAAACAAATTGCAATAGTCATAACCCTCCACGCCATCGGATAGGTAGCCCGCAAAACCGCGCAGGCATTTTAATAACTCCCCACATTTCCGTGCGGACAACCTATCCATTATGTCAAGAATCGACAACCAGAAAACTGAGTTTATTCGGATGAAACAAGCTCACTATCAGCATATAGGCGCCACCTTTTCAGTGTGCATTGTCGCACATGATGCGGTACCTAAGCAAATGCTTGAGCGGCTGAAGTGTAGAAAAGAAGTCGTCCTACGCGAAATTGAAATTGATTTTCAGCCGAACAAAGAATTCAGGAAAGAAAAAATTCACGAAAAATATTCCCGCCATATCGACAAGCTGCTTCATCAGAAGCGAAACCAAGAGCACGTGTTTCTTGATTCTCTTGCTGCCGAAGCCATGGAAAAACGGATTCAGTCTTATGCAGGGAAATACTACGATCTGGTTGCATACTCCATTATGTCTAATCATGTACACCTACAACTGGACTTTTCGATTCAGTGCCCAGTGGGATGGAATAGTGTTGATTTAGTCCCGGATTATGTCAATCTATCTTCTGTTATCGGACAAATCAAAGGAGGAGGAGCCTATGACGTAAATAGTGCCATTGGCCGAAAGGGTAAACTGTGGGGTGGAGGATACTATGACAGGTACATGCGTAGCCATAAACACTTCATGTCAGAGTTCTGGTATATCGTTCGGAATGCGGAGGTGGCGGGTATTGTAAATGACTGGCGTAATCATCTTTTTACTTACGGTGACCCGAATATTACCGGTTGATTTTTCGGCTTTTAGGCCGTCTATCGGAGCGAGCAATGGGTTTTTCTGCCGCGAGCCTGGCAAACGATAGGGGGACAACTCGTTGAGCTCTCCGGCCTAAAGGCCGGGGAACCAACTAGGAGGCCAACTTGACCGCTAAAGCCTCCATCATAACCATACACCCAGTGTCCGGAGCGTAAGCCACCGCTTACCGGTTGATTCTCCGGCTAAAGGCCGGGGAATCAACTAGGAGGCCAACTCGACCGCCAAAGCCTCCATCATAACCATACACCCAGCCAACTGCTCAACAGCACAAAACTCATTAGCCCGGTGCGCCTGCGCAATATCCCCAGGCCCACAAATAACGGACGGGAAACCAGCATTAGAAAACTGCCCAGCTTCCGCAGCGTAAGCCACCGTAGAAACATCTGTCCGGCCCGAAATTTGCTTAATCAGGTCAACGATCGGCGTGTCTTCAGCGGTATCGAGCGGGGGGACGGGCGGGTGCATCGCCGAGTGCGTAATGTCGAAACCGGGGAAGGTCTTACGCCGCAGTTCGATGCGCTCTTTGCAGTGGGCCTGGAAGTCGTCGATGATGTCCTGGGCGGCATCCATGGGGATGTTGCGGAAGTCCCAGTCAAAGGCACATTTATTGGCGATGATGTTGAAGGCGGAGCCGCCGTGGATCGTCCCTACGTGGATGCTGGTGTGGTTGGGGTGGAAACGATCGTCCGTCTGGCCAGCGGCGATGAGGGCATCCATTTTGTCTTCGAGCCAGACGACGAGACGGGCCGCTTCGTGGATCGCGTCGACCTCCTGCTTGATTCGGCTGCTGTGGCCCTGGCTGCCATGGACGGTGGTGGTGTAGACCATGATGCCTTTCTGGCCTACCATCGGCTGCAGCATCGTCGGCTCTCCGATGATGGCGCCGGCGGGCTTTTCGTCGTAGAAGTCGCGGATGGACTCAGCCACCAGATCACCAGCCATGCAACCGATCTCTTCGTCAAAGCTAAAGGCGAAGTAGACGGGCTTTTTCAGGTGGGAACGCAGGAGTACGGGAACGCTTGCGAGGCAACAAGCAAGGAACCCCTTCATGTCGCAACTGCCACGGCCGAAGAGTTTGTCTCCCTTCAGGGTAAGCTCGAACGGATCGGTATCCCATGGCTGACCGACAACCGGGACCACATCCATGTGCCCACTCAGGATGATGCCGCCGTCGACGGCAGGACCGATACGGCAGTGGATAGCTTCCTTCGTTCCCGTCTCATCGGGGACGGTTTGGTAGGCGACGCCGTAATCGTCGAGGTAGGCTTTGATCCAGTTGGCGATGGAGTGGTTTCCTTCTCCGCCTAGTACCGGGAAGGCCACTAGTTGGGTTAATATTTGGGTGGCTGTTTGGGTTTTAGTTGCGGTCATAACTGCAAAGATAAGCTGGAGTTCGGCGCCTTCGGCTACTAGGGAGTTTCTGCGCTTCGCGCTTGGGTGTTTCACTAAAGACTTCGGAGGGCGGCATATTTCTCAAATACTCCCTCCCTCTTTGTGGAGAATTCACACTAATCAGAGGTCACGAAGATGACCTCGGTTACTTTTCCTCATCAGTGAGGAGGTGGTTGCTTTAGGTTACTCGACTTTTAGACAGTGGCAGCCCCTAAAGCATTGAAGTTCTTGTCATCACTTACCGGAATCATACGGCACCTCATATTTTAATAGAAGTCAGCAGGAACTACGGTCAACATTTCCTCCCGCAACGTCTCCAGCTCCCCATCCCGAGCAGAAGACCCAGAAAACCGGCCAGTCCAAAAAGCCCGATAAGTAACCCAATACTTAAGCGTAAACAAACCAGATATTGGAAGCAAAAGCGCATACAACCAACCCCAACTCTCCGGAAATACCCAGTTAAACACCAGGATTTGGATTAGGTAAATGACCGGCAAAACAAACCAGCTGCCAAGGGTTTGCACCGTGGCCTTATAGCCCCGGTCGATGCCGAGTGCCTCCCAGATGGCGTTGATGGTCAGTAGCCAGAGACCGTGGTTGAGTAGGCCGTAGAGGTAGAACGGCAGGCCGAGGACGGTACCCGCGTGCAGTTTCCGGTCAGGGTGGTTACTGAACTCAATGTCCAGCTGTCCGGTTTCGCGGAGGCCTTGATCGTAGGTAGTGGCCGTTGTGCGGAGTGCCTCTAGTTCTTCTTCGGGTAGCTCGCGGAGCCAGGCGAGGATGCTTTGCGTCCGGTAGTGGTGTTTGCTGACGGTGAGCGGCTTCTCGTTCTGGACCGCCCGTTCGATGGGGCGCAGCAGGTGTTCTTCGGCTTTGTTTTTGGTCTGGATCAGTAGGGCCTGCATCCGGTCGGTCAGCTCATTGGTGAGGGCGCGGATGCCGCGCATTGGGCTGGCCTCGTACTGCTCGCGGAAGGGCGTAATATCGACCGGTTCGCCGTAGCGGATGAAGGCTCGGCTGAAGCCAGTGGTCGGAGATTCATAGTTAACGCCGACGGGCTGGACGGATAGGCCGAGCTTCCAGTCATTACGTTTTTCCGCTTCCAGGGCCATGCTGGCGGCTCCACCTTTAAGGCGGCGCAGCTTGCGTTCTAGCTCACTCGCTCCCTCCGGAGCGATGTAAACGAGGCTTCCGTTCTCGAGTCCGCTGAACGTTCTGTTGAAGATTTCATCAGTGTCAACGCCCTTTGTCGCCCCTTTTACTTTATCCTGCGGTCGCGCCACCGGAATACAAAATGGGTTGATCATAAACGCCATCACCGGGTTCATCCACATTGCGGCGTTGGCTAGGAAGTAAGTCTGGTAGTCGAGATGAATACCCACGATGAGGGGATCGATGAGTGTATTCGGATGGTTACCGCACAGCAGGGTAGGACCGGGCTTATTGGCGTACTCGCGGCCTTCCACCTCCATGCCGGGGTAGAAAATACGGAGCATCCAGCGGCTCATGAAGTGGAAGGTCCAGAATACTAGTTTTGACATGGGGCGAAGGTAGGAAATTGGATCGTTGGTTCGTTGGTATTTTGGATCGTTAGCTACAACGAACCAACAAACCAACGATCCAACGATCCAACGATCCAAAACACCAACGAAACAAAAGACTACTGAACCGCTTGCGCAGCATCAATAATACCCCAGCCAAAGTCTCCAGAACGCCCGGGATAGATGGAGGCGGCGCTTTTCATCCGGTTGAGCACCTGGCTACGGCTCTGGCCCGGGTTGGTGGCCCAAACGAGCGCGGCGATACCGGCGGTGGTGGCGGTTGCGGCGCTTGACCCGCCAACGTAGCCGGGGCTGTCGTTGTAGCGGCTTAGCGTCAGGCTGGTGCGGCTAGCGTTGCTGCTGCGTTGCATTACGGCTACGAAATCAACGGCGCTGCCGTCGTGGCAGGTATTGCAGCTTTGCAGGGAGCTACCGTCGCGGACGCCAGTTACGGCAATGGTTTGGCTCATGTTGGCCGGGAAGATGACGCCCCACCAGCTGGTCCAGCTTAGGGAAGTGCCGGCGGCGGCGAGGATCAGTTTGCCGCGGTTATTGGCGTAGTAGATACCGTCTCTAACGGTTCCGCTGCTGAATACGTCGCCGATGCTCATGCTGATGACCTTCGTGCCAGAGTGGTTGCCAGCGCTGACGAGGGCGTTCTTCACACCACGTTTTTCGCGGCTGCCATTCACGATCACGTCGCTGGTGGCGCGGTAGACGCGCAGGTTTGCTTTATAGGCTACACCGACCGTGGAGCCGTTGTTGGTGCGCGGCCCGGCGGCGAGGCCAGACATCTGCGTGCCGTGGCCGCACTGGTCGTTGGGACCGTCGGTACGGCTGCTCCACCAGTTGGGGGCGTAGGTGCCGTATTTGCCGATGCTGCGGCCGCTGCTCCAGCCACTGCTGAACTGGCTACCCAGTTTGTTCTGCTCGGGGTAGACGCCGGTGTCGATGATGGTGATGCCGATGCCCGCGCCCTGGCTCGTGTTCCAGGCAGTGGGAATATTCATGTAGGCGTAGTTCCAGGGCAGTTTGGCACCGGGGCTGATGGTGGTGTAATCAGCGGAGCTAACGCTGCTGGAGGGAGCTTCGGAACAGCCGGAGCCGGAGCGGAGTTCCAGTTCGCCGCCGCTGTAGTTGCTGGGCTCTAGGTAGCGCACGTCCGGCCGTTCGCTGAATTCGGCGAGGACTTCGGGGTGGAGGATTCTTACTTCCAGAATGGGCAGTACGCCGTCTTCGGGTGCGACGAACAACTCGTCTTCGGTGATGGCTTCTCCGGTGAGGCGGATGGTGGCTTCGAGCAGGTCGTTCACCAGTTCATCGCGGGTGATTTTCCACTCGCCGGCGTTGACGTTGATTTCATGGATGGTTTCCGGTAGGTTCTCGTAGCCGGCGGGCCGGTAGCCGAGGGCGGCTTCGTTCTGGCTCAGCTCCAGGGCGCTCCAGATTATGTGGTCGGTGGTTTCGTTCCAGTCGAAAACGTTGTTGGTGGCGAAGAGGTGGGCTTCCACCAGGTCGTTTAGTTCAGCTCTCGTTAGTGGGTCTTGCGTTGCTGCGTTGTCGGTTTCGGTGATGGTTAGAGCTTCGTCGTTACAGGCGAAGATGGATAGCGCGAGGACGCAGCAGAGTAATACTTTTTTCATGGTAGCGTGTGGTTTAGGTGCCCTGATTGGGTTTTATGGGCTCGGTAGCGGGTGCAGGGGAAAGGCTCGTAGAGAGCAGGGTTAGGTGAACATCGGTCCCTATTGCTGGACCCAAAATATTTTTAGTAATATAGTGATTAATAATTTAGCTTATACTGATAATGTAGTCTTTTCCAAAATTTTTATTGCTTTGGTATTCGCTCAGGAATACTCCGGTAATAAAAGTGGGGTTAACTTTTTTTGCACCTGCGTCCGCGCCCGAAAAGCAGTCTGGAAGATTTTTTGGTGTGGTAGCCGACTAAGGAACGTCAATTTAATAACTGTCGCAAAGCGCTCCTAAGCTCAGACGAAGTCCGGACCTACTGACATCGATATTCCTAAAAACCTAACGAACTAACAGACTAACGAACTAACACTCTACCTTTACCCGTTAAGAAACGCGAATTAAATAAAACGGGCTTTTTGACCTGACGCTTTTGCGTTCATCGGTCTTAAAAAAATCTATACACAGCCACCGCTATGGAAAGATTTTTTTAAGTGGGGTGAGGACAAAATAAGGCGGTCAAAAA
>JAPKCQ010000396.1 GCA_026421165.1 Lewinella sp.
CAACCCCATAAATCAATCACCATGCCCACCACCTCCATAAAGACCACTTGTTCTTACTGCGGCGTAGGCTGCGGCATCATCGCCACCAAAGACGAGCGTGGCCACCTGACCGTGGAAGGCGACCAGAATCATCCGGTCAATAAAGGTATGCTGTGCTCCAAAGGCCGTAACCTGAACTACGTAGTCCAGGACCATACCGACCGCATCCTGCACCCCGAAATGCGGCTGCACCGATCCCACCCCCGCCAGCGGGTAAGCTGGGAGCGGGCGATGCAACGGGCCGCGGCGGTGTTCACGGCCATCATTGCGGAGCACGGTCCGGACAGCGTTGGCTTTTACGTCTCCGGCCAGTGCCTCACCGAAGAGTATTACCTGATCAATAAGCTGGTCAAGGGCTTCATCGGTACGAATAATATTGATACCAACTCCCGCCTTTGTATGTCTTCGGCGGTGGTGGCTTACGCTAAGATGCTGGGAGAGGACCTCGTACCGGTGGCGTATGAAGATTTAGAACTATCGGATTGCCTCTTCGTCGCCGGAGCCAATCCTGCCTGGTGCCACCCGATCCTCTGGCGGCGGGTGGAGGCCCATAAAGCCGCGAATCCTGACGTAAAGATCATCGTCGTCGATCCGCGTAAAACGGATACCTGTGCGATTGCCGATCTCCACCTCCAGCTCATTCCGGGTACCGACGTGCTGCTCTACCACGCCATCGCCCGCCAGCTCTGGAACGATGACCGGGTAGACCATGACTTCGTCCGCGACCATACCGAGGCGGGAGAAAACTACGTCCGCATCCTTAAAGACATCAACCTTCGTAAGGCCGCCAAAGCGTGCGGTATCCCCCTCGCTCAGATCAAGCTGGCGGCCAAGTACATCGGTAACGCCAAAGCTTTCATGACCATGTGGGCGATGGGGCTGAACCAGAGCAAAGTCGGCGTGGAAAAAAACGGTGCACTGATCAACCTCCATCTACTGACCGGACAGATTGGTAAGCCGGGGGCCGGGCCTTTCAGCCTGACCGGCCAGCCCAACGCGATGGGCGGGCGGGAGGTAGGCGGGATGTCCAGCCTACTAGCTGCGCACCGGGTACAGTCGAACCCCGCCGACCGCAAAGAGATTGCCGACTTCTGGGGCGTGGAGCAACTGCCCGCTAAGCCCGGCCTCTCCGCCACTCAGATGTTCAAAGCCCTGGAAAGCGGGAAGCTGAAAGCTGTCTGGGTCATCTGCACCAACCCAGCCGTCAGCATGCCCAATGCCAACCAGGTGGAGCGCGCGCTACAAAAAGCCCGCTTCGTGGTGGTGCAGGACATTAGCCACCGCAGCGAAACGGCGGAGTACGCCGACCTACTCCTACCCGCCGCCGGCTGGCTGGAAAAACCAGGAACGATGACCAATGCCGAGCGGCGCGTCTCTTACCTCGCTCCGCTGGCCAAGCCGCCGGGAACTGCCCGCACCGACGTAGATATCATGTGTGACTTTGCCCGCCACATGGGCTACTCCGGCTTCTTCTACGATGACATAAGCGATGTGTACGACGAATACGCGCGGATGACTGCAGGGACAAACATCGACGTGAGCGGCCTGAGCCACCAGCGACTGCGGGAAGAAGGCAGTTTTCAGTGGCCCGTTCCCCACCCTGATCATCCTGGCACCACCCGGCTGTTTACGGACCACCAGTTTGCAACAGCCAGCGGCCGAGCACGCTTTTTGTCTACGGTCAGTCACCTTGACGCGCCAACTCAGCCACCGAAGGACAAGCCTTATATCCTAACCACCGGCCGGCTGCGTGATCAGTGGCATACGATGACGCGGACGGGGAAAGTCGCTCGCTTACGCCGTCACCAGGACGGGCCGCTGCTCGAAATTCACCCGCTCGATGCTTTTGACTTAAAGCTGGCGGACGACCAATTGGCCTTAGTAACCTCCGGTTTCGGTGCAGTTCGGGTACGGGTAAAACATACCACCTCGATCCGGCGGGGCGTAGTATTCTTACCGATGCACTGGGGTAAAACCCTGAACGCCTCCCCCACCCGGGCCAATAACCTGACCGACGACCAGACCGACCCTTACAGTAAGCAGCCCAACTTCAAATTCACCTTCGTGAGCGTGGTGGCCTATCAGAAGCCGGCGGAGCGGATAGTCGTCATCGGTGCCGGTGCGGCGGCCTTCCGCTTTGTGTCCAGCTACCGACAACAGAATAAAACGGACGCAATAACAGTCCTTAGTAAGGAGCCTAACGCTTTTTATAACCGGGTACTCCTACCGGAATACATCAGCGATCACCTCGGTTGGGAAAGCCTGGAGAAAATGAACGCCAGCACCCAACGCCAGCTGAACTTCGATCTGTTGACGGGCAGTACCGTAGAGCGCATTGACCGCGAGCAGAAGACCATCTTTAAGAGCGACGGGGAGAGCCACCCTTATGACCGCCTCATCATCGCTACCGGTAGCCGCCCCTTCGTACCACGGGATGTACCAACGCAGTTGCCGGGGGTGTTTACCATGCGCCGCCGCGAAGACGCCGACGGCCTGAAAGACTACCTTAAACTGAAGGACACCTCCGTGTCCAGAAGCCGGCACGTCCTCATTGTCGGAGGTGGTTTACTGGGGCTGGAGCTGGCCGCTGCCCTACGAGAAGTGGACGTCCGTATTACCATCGTACAACGGTCAAACCGCCTCATGGAACGGCAGCTGGACGCGACGGCCTCGCTCTTACTGGCTAAAGAGGTACAGGCCCGGGGCATTCAGATTTACTTCCGTAACGAAGTTGAAACCGTTTTTTCAACTGGGGACTTAGGCTCCCTGCGCATCACCTTCAAAAGTGGTAAGGAGCTGGACTGTTCGGCCGTTGTCTACGCCATTGGTACCCGGCCCAACCTCGAAATCGGCCGCGAAGCAGGCCTGGACTGCGGGCGAGGCATTGCTGTTGACGACCGCCTGTGCACCAGCGATCCCGCCATATACAGCATCGGCGAAGTAGCGGAATGGCGCGGCCGGCGCTTTGGCATCACTGCCGCAGCTGAACAACAGGCAGATATTCTGGCCAATTACCTGGCCGGAGACGCCAGCGCCGCATACGGTGGTTCTACGCTAATGAATATCCTCAAATTCGATAATTTCGATCTTTGCAGTATCGGGGACGTAAACCCACCAGCCGACGATGCTTCTTACGAAGAAATCGTTTTCCGGGATACCAGCCAGTGCTACTACAAAAAGTGCATTGTACGCAACGACCGCCTGATTGGAGCAGTGCTGCTGGGCGATAAAAATGAGTTTGCGGAGTTCCGTGCCCTTATTGAAGACCGGATTGAACTGTCGGAAAAGCGCCGGGAATTGCTGCGCTCTAGCACCACCAAAGCGCCCCTGCTCGGTCGCGTTGTTTGCAGCTGCAATAACGTTGGTAAAGGAAATCTGCTTCAAGCCATCAACGCTGGTAGTCATGATCTAAAGTCACTCTGCACCGCTACCGGCAGCGGGCTTGGTTGTGGTAGCTGTAAACCGGAGATGCAATTAATTTTAGAAGAAGCCACCGTGCAACAATAACCCCGGCCTTAAGGGACGCGAATTAAATAAAACGTGTTTCTTGATCTGGTGAATTTTGACT
>JAPKCQ010000091.1 GCA_026421165.1 Lewinella sp.
ACTATTCATCTACTCCGATTGCGCCGCAGTAGGCACTACTTGCTTGGATGGAGATACCAATACTTCCTCCACTGCGGATTTAGAAATTATGGGCTTCTCCGTCACGATGGGGACCACGTACATTATTGCCATATCTACGTGGCCACCTCCACAATCCAGTGCCTACACCCTGAATATTACGACACCGCCACCAGCACCAGCCAACGATGACTGTTCAGCTGCGGTGACCTTGGTTTGCAATGCAGCGGCCATATCGGGAACGACGGTGGGGGCCACCGACAACGCAGACGATGTCGGCTGTGGACAAGGACCAGCAGTTTGGTACTCCTTCGTAGGTGCTGGTCTTCCGGTCAGCATCACGGCTGACCCTGACAATGCCAGCTACGACATCGAACTGGCCGTTGCAACAGGTGACTGCGCCGGAGGCTTTACCAACGTAAGCTGTACAGATGGTTTAGACGACGAAACAATCAGCTTTACACCTGACAACGGGGTAACTTATTACGTAACGGTTGGTCACTACAGTAGCACTAGTACCTCTACTGGTACATTCACCGTATCCTCATTAGCAGCCCTTCCCGTAGCGCTGATTTCTTTCAACGGCCAGGCCATGGAAAAAACCAACAAACTCACCTGGGCCACAGCAAGTGAAGATGCTACGGACCGCTACGAGGTCGAGCGCAGCACGAACACTATTTCAGGTTGGTCTGTTATCGGTGAAGTACTTGCTGCTGGCAACTCCGCTACGGAACTGCGCTACGAGCTGATGGACGAGAGCCCAATAGCCAACGCATACTATCGCCTACGGATGGTAGACCTGGACGGCACTTCCACCTACAGCGACATCGTAGAACTGGCCAACACTACGCTGAGCAGTTCCGAGCTATCCATCTTCCCCGTCCCCGCCCTCAATGAGGTAACGGTAAACTTCGAGGCCCAGGCTGAAGGCAAGGCGCAGATCATGCTCACCGACCTTACCGGCCGCACGGTTAGCGAGCAGGAGATGAACGTTACGACCGGTCAGAACACCGAAACGATCAACCTCCAGCGTCGTGCCCCCGGCATTTACCTGGTTCGGGTGACCGTCGACGGCCAGCAAATGGTACGCCGCGTGATCAAACGGTAGATGATTAAGGGAGGTCGTACAAATAACTTACGCCTTTTGACCGCCTTATTTTGTCCTCACCAAACTTAAAAATCATTTCCTTAGCTAAGGCTATGCGAAGGATTTGTAAATTTAGTGAGAACAAAAACGTCAGGTCAAACCACGTAGTAGCCGCGAAGCGAAACCAGTAAGTTATTTATACGGCGTCCCTAAGTAAAGGCAAAACCCTGAAACGATTCATTGCAAAATGGGCTGTCAGAATTCGTTCCGGCAGCCCGTTTTGTTTTCAGGCGACCCCTTGCTTACGCTTGCTTTCAAAAATGAGCCGCTGGCCCATGTTCTCCAGCGAGCGGGCGGAGCGGCCGAAGATGCCGGCCAGGCATTCAAGGTCGTTGGAGTAGCACATCGCTTCGATGAGTAGTGCCTGCTCGTCGCGTACCCAGGGCTCGAAGGAGCGGGGGTAGGTTTCGCGGGCAGTGTGCATGTAGCCGGGAAGGCGATCACCTTCTTTGCGCAGGCCGAGTGCGAGGACTGCTTTTTTAAGCTCATCCGCCTTTGCCTCGTCTAGTTTGTCAAAGGCCGTTGCGCGGAAAAAATCGATTTCTTTCCATGGCTGGTCGGCCGTTCTTTTATTCCCCTGCGGCAACTCGGGCAGCACTTCGGGGAAACGACGGTGAAAGCCCATTAGGTGGGTGTGGATGAGATCGCGGGTGAATACACCGCGGTACTTATTGTACGCGACGAGACCCTTGAGGCTGTGATCGGCAATGGAGCGGCTGCCAATGAATATTTTGGCCAATTGGGAAACGCAAGGAGCGTACCCGAGCTCTCGCAGGGACGTGCAGGTATCCAAAATTAGTTTGTCGGAAATGTCGATGGCAGAAGGGTCCGATGGCACCGCAAGTGTTTTAATGAAGCGGTTGAGAGAACGGCGAACCTCAGGCTCGCCAAGGCAGCTCTCTGATTTACGAAAGCTTTCTCCAGTACGAGGGTCTACGCCGTTGCGCAGCGCGTCGAGAATGTCAAGCAAGGAATTGATAGTCATGGCAGTACAGTTTTGTTTTAGTGGACGATACGGATGAACGCCAGCAAAACTGAGGGCCCCGCCAGGGGATAGTCGTCTTTTATACGAATACTTACGTTTATATGCGTTTATAAACGAATATTTTCAATAAGTAATAAGCCTGAAAGCCACGCTATTATTAGGTTTTACGCGTATTATCTCGAAAAAAGAGCAAACAAGAAAAGTCGCATAACAAGCGTATTCGCCGTTGACCGGTTACTACCCTTCGAAGCCACGGCGCTATAACCTGCACCCCGCAGCCGCGCCGAAAAATATTTAGTAAAATCAGGCTCCTGCAACTGATCGGTTTACTACCGGTATTGTCCTCCCTGTCCACATAAGCGGACCATAAATATTCCCACCAATGAAACTTCAACAACTACAACAGTGAAGGCTTCAGGGGCAAAATACTCAACCTACGTTACCAGCCCGCCCAACGCAATAAGCACCCGTCAACGCTAGATGTTGTTCGTGACTTTGATCCAGGTAATGGGGCTTCGCTTCCTTCCTAGTGGTCTGGCAATATTGAATTTGTGGGTAAGGTGCTGATGAATTTTGGTGTTGAATGAGGCGAAGAACTCCTTGCGTAGCCGTAGCTACGCAAGGAGTTCTTCAACGAAATTCAGCACCAAAAGGCACCGCAGATTACCCCAATATTTAATGTTGACAGACCACTAGGCTGCTAACATAGATTGATAGATTCAGCGACGCAAACGCAGGATACAAAGCAAGGATTGAAGCCTAAAACAACAACGCCCAGGCCAAAATTAATCGGTCTGGGCGTTGTTGTTTTGCGCGCGGTAGCCTAACGGCAGTCGCTTTACGCTAATTACTAAATCACCAGCATACAGTCTCCGTAGGCAAAGAAACGGTATTTCTCCTTTTGTGCTTGAGCGTAAGCTTCCAGGACCAGATCAATGCCACCGAAGGCACAGGTGGTAATAAACAGGCTGCTTTTCGGCAGGTGGAAGTTAGTCAGCAGGTGATCGGGGATGTGAAAGTCGTAGGGTGGGAAAATAAATTTATTCGTCCAGCCTTCATTAGGAGCAAGAAGACGCTCGGCGCTCACACTGTTTTCGCAGGCGCGGATGGCGGTCGTACCGACGGCCAGCACCTTACCACCGTCGATCTTGGTGGCGTTTACCGTCTCGCAGGCTGCTTGCTCGACACGGAAGTACTCAGCATCCATCTTGTGCTTCGAGAGGTCTTCCACTTCGATGGCACGGAAAGTACCGAGGCCAAGATGAAGGGTTATGTCTGCTTTCTTGATGCCTTTGAGCTCCATACGCATCAGCGTTTCGCGGCTGAAGTGGAGGCCAGCCGTTGGTGCGGCTACGGCTCCGACCTCGGAGGCGAAAACGGTTTGGTAGCGGTCGGCATCACGGGCGTCTGCTTCGCGTTCCAGCAATTTAGGCAGCGGCGTATTGCCGAGGCCGTGGAGTTCCTTGAGAAATTCATCGTTGGACCCGTCGTAGAG
Source organism: Lewinella sp. (assembly GCA_026421165.1). Taxonomy (GTDB): domain Bacteria; phylum Bacteroidota; class Bacteroidia; order Chitinophagales; family Saprospiraceae; genus Neolewinella. The sequence continues at coordinate 3,646 of JAPKCQ010000091.1, forward strand.
GAAGCGAATAGTGCGGCCGCGGCTGGTGGTGTTGTCTACTACTTCGGCAACGAGGCGGGTTACACCACGCTTATCGTTGAAGTAGAGTTTATTGCCGACGCGGATCTTCCTGGCGGGATCCACCAGTACATCCCAAAGGCGGGCCTGGGTGTTGAGCTCGCGCAGCAGAAAGACTTCAATGCGGGCCTGAGTCTTTTCCTTTAATCCGTAGAGGCGTGCGGGAAAGACCTTGGTATTGTTAAAGACCAGTGAGTCGCCCTCATCGTAGTAGTCCAGCAGATCAGTGAACATCTTGTGTTCTATCGCTCCGGTTGCCCGGTTGACGACCATCATGCGACTATCGTCTCGTCGCTTACTGGGCGTACGGGCAATGAGTTTTTCGTTGAGTTCAAATTTGAATTGTGACAGCTTGGTCCTCATTCCCTTGGCTAATTTTTGTTCCCTGATGGTTGGTTCTTGGTTAAGGCGAAAACCGGGTAGGTGTTCGCCAGGATAGTCCCTAAGATATTCTCTTGGTAATCCTAAACAAGGGGCAAAGGTAAGGGTATTTTATAAGATGGCTTTGCGCCCGCACTTTTAAGTAAGGTCTTAGGGCTCCTGAATGTTGATCCAGAGGCAGAGAAAATTAACCGTTGGTCCAACTTTCTCTGTCTTTAGTCTATGTATACACCTGCTGCCACGCCTTAATTGTATCTTGAGCAATATTCAATTTCTGTATAAAATTCAGCCTCCACGCACGCCGCACAGCCTGATGTCTAATCGAAAAACGATCCTCCACATGCTCTTTCTAAAGGTCTTCACCGAAAGCGTTCGCCAAGCCATCGCCCAGCTTACCGGCAATAAATTGCGTACTTTTCTGTCCCTGCTCGGTATATCAATCGGTATCTTCTGCATCATCGGTGTACTATCTGCCGTAGAGTCCCTTGAGGACAGCGTGCAGGGCAGCTTCGCCAAGCTCGGTGAAGATGTGGTGTACGTAGATAAATTTCCATGGAAAGACATCAGCGGAGACTGGTGGGAGTATTTCCAACGCCCCAGCCCTGATCACGACGATTACGAACGCCTGAAGGCAGAAATGCCAACGGCATCAGTCGTCAACTATTCGACCGAACCCGGCCGGTATGTTGTAAAATACAAGCGAACTGCCGTTGAAGGCGCACAGCTACTCGTCACTACTTTTGAGTTGGACCGAATGTACAACGTCGATATCGAACGGGGCCGCTACTGGACTGCATCAGAGTACTCCGGCGGCGCGGACAAAGCGATCATCGGCCATGAAGTTGCTGCAGAACTCTTTGGAGCAATCGAGCCGGTCGGAAAGACCATGAAGATGAGCGGTCGAAAATACGAAGTAATTGGGGTATTCGCAAAAACTGGAGGTGACCTCATTAACATTATAGATTACGACTACACCGTCGCCGTAACCTACACCAACGCCGGACGTTTCATCAATCTTAAAAACCGAAGTAAGTTTGGAGGCCGCCTTGCAGTGAAAGCTAAGCCGGGGGTTCCACTCCCGCAGATGGAAGACGACATTCGAGGTCTTCTGCGGTCCGGTAGGGGCCTCAGGCCCAGGGAAGAAGACAATTTCTCCCTTAATCAACTCACCATGATCGCTGACTCCATCGGCGGGTTTTTCAGCGTACTCAATACTGTCGGCTTCCTAATTGGAATGTTTTCCATGGTCGTCGGAGCCATCAGCGTGGCCAACATCATGTTCGTTTCCGTAAAGGAACGGACCAGCCTGATCGGCGTTAAAAAAGCACTCGGTGCCCGTCAGTTCGTAATCCTTCTTGAGTTTCTGACTGAATCCGTTATACTCTGCATCATCGGTGGTCTGTTCGGTCTTTTGCTAGTGGTCGGTGTCACTTTCGCCGTTAACTCGTTGTTCGAAAGTTTCCAGATTACCCTGAGCTTAAAGTTTGCGATTTACGGAGTTATCGGCTCTGCGGTTGTCGGCATTCTCGCGGGCGCGGTTCCAGCGGGGCTAGCGGCTAAGATGGACCCTGTTGAGGCTATGCGAAGCTGAAAATTAGGAGCTAAAAAACTAGTACTCTAGTTCCCACACTACTGTTGAGTACATGAGGTAAAACGTGGTGGCAAACGTGGCCCAGTACGGGCGACCGCAAGGGGGTCCCCCCTACTGGGCTCGCTCGAGAAAGGCCGCGCTCGCTTCGCAAGCACAAAACCACCTCGTATGACCAACGGTAGTACAACTCCTAGCTAATCTCCCAAACCCGGTGTAAGTTCTTCTTCCGAAAATCCTGCGGCAGCGTCTGCTTGGTGATTTCTTTCACAGAGGCAGCGCCCATTACGTTAGCCTCGTCAAATTTAAATTTGCGAGCGTTCGTGGCGAAAAGAATGGAGCCGCCTTCGTTCAGCTTTGGTGTGCAGTTGTTGATCAACTTTAGGTAATCTGCCTTTAAGTCAAAAGGCTCCTTCATCTGTTTTGAGTTGGAGAAAGTGGGCGGGGTGATGATGATTACATCGTACTTCGTCAGTTTTGGTTCCCGCAGCCACTCGAGAATATCGGTCCGGATGAAGCGGTGTTTGCTGGCGTCGATCTCGTTGAGCTCGAAGTTGCGCTTGCCCCAATCCAGGTAAGTATTGGATACGTCCAGGCTGTCTACTCGGAAGGCCTCGGCGGCGGCAGCGTAGACGCCAAAGGAGCAAGTGTAGGCAAAAAGGTGGAGTACCCGTTTCCCGTTAGAGCGCTGAGCTACCATCATCCGGGTATCGCGGTGATCAGCGTAGAGACCAGTATCAAGGTAGTCGGTGAGGTTAACGATGAATCCGAGGCCGTTTTCTACTACCGTGAATTCTCGTTTGACGATGGATAACTTTTCGTACTGATCCGTTCCCCGCTGTCGTTTACGAAGCTTGAAGAACACATCATCGCGGCCTACACCGAATACTTCGGTGATGACCTCGCGGTAAGCTAGTTTGCGGTCCTGGTAGTCGTCTTCGGTCCAAACTTCTCCCTTACGGTGGTAGAGGGAGACGTATACCTGCTCGGCGTAGCGGTCTACAAGGATGGGAAACTCATCGAGGTCGGCATCGTAGACACGGTACACCTCAATCTCCTGGCGGCGGGCCCATTTGCCGTAGTGCTTGGCCATTTTTTTTAGGCGGTTGGCGAAAGGGGTGTAATCCTTCATGGTTCTCGGTTCTTGATATTTGATGTGCGATTTTCCCGCAGCGTCAACGACAAAGGTAGCACGACCGTTTGCGGAATCAGAATTAAGAATTTTAAGGCGCGGGCGCGGGTGCAGGGAAAGGTTAAACGCTCAGCCAAAGCGCTAAAGCCAAGGTAAAAAATCAACACTCCGCCGGACGGCCTTTACAAGCACCTTCCGGTCGATATTGGTCTGTACTACCACCTGCATTCCGTTGTAACTTACAAAGAGAAAGTTGGCCAGCTCAACGGGGTCACTTTGCTCTTCCAACTTCCCCTGCACCTGCGCGCTCGCCAAGGCATCCGCCATGATGCCTACGAACTGTTCGCGATTATCCGCAACAAACTTGAGCGTTTCGGGGCAGGCGTTGGCCATTTCCGTAGTCGCGTTGACCATGTAGCAACCGCGGGCGGAAGATTTACAGTTGGGATGAGACTGCATGGCCGTATCGGTGAATAAGGTTACGAGGGTTTCCCGCAGGCCTTTAGTATCGCGCAACAGTTTTTGCAGCCGGCCCATATTTTCGTGCTGGTAAGCCGCCAAGGTTTTATCGTACAAGGCCCGTTTGGAGCCGAACGATGCGTAAATACTACTGCGGCTGATGCCCAGGGCTTTCTCCAGGTCCTGAATGGACGTAGCCGTGTAGCCCTGCTCCCAAAACAAGTCACGCGCCCGTTCAAGGACGACGTTTTCGTCAAATTCTCTGGTCCTAGCCATTGGGTAAAAATTGGTTTTTCATAAGTTAGACCGTTAAGAGACCTCTCCGTGTGGGGTAAAATACTCAAATACCCCGGCCCTGATCACGAAGATAAGGCCGGGGCATGCTTAAGCCTAATTGGTAGCTGGTCTAGCCCAACAACGGGTTGATGTTCATCCCTCCATCAACGTTGTACTCACCGCCGGTAATAAAGGAAGCTTCGTCAGAAGCCAGGAAGGCCACCATACTAGCGATTTCCTTCGGCTGGCCCAGGCGCTTCAGCGGACTTCGCTCCTGCACCGCCGCAACCATACCGTTTAACTGCTCCTCCAGCATTCCGGTTTTACCAAAAATAGGCGTAACGACAGGCCCCGGATTCACAGCGTTGACGCGGATACGACGCGGCGCAAGTTCAGTAGCGGCAGTACGGGTGAAGGAGTTCATCGCGGCCTTAGAAGCTGCGTAGATGGCCGTATTTGGCATGCCCGTGTAAGCGTTGATGGACGAGAGATTGATGATAGAAGCACCGTCATTTAAGATCGGCAGAAATTTTTCAACGGTAAAGACCGCACCTTTAAAGTTGGTACCCATCTGGCGGTCAAACATCTCCTCAGAAATACTGCCCAAGGGCGCGAGTTCAAATATACCGGCGTTGACGAAGAGGACGTCTACTTTGCCAAACTTCGCTTTCACCTCGTCGGCCAATGAACTAATTGCTGCGACGGACCCGACGTCGGCAACCAGGCCAGTAACGCCTAATTCTCCTGCTGCCGTTGCCACTCGTTCTTTGGAGCGTCCGGTGATGATGACGGTTGCACCGTCGGCTTTTAGTCGTTCGGCAGTGGCGTAGCCGATGCCTGAGTTACCGCCAGTTACTACTGCGGTCTTTCCTGTTAAATTAGCCATTTCTGTTACTCTGTTTTGAGGTTAGTTAATTGTGAAACGATCGTTTCGTTATAGTTCAGTAACGTTCGTTACAAAACAAAGTTTAGCCGGGGGCAAAAAAAAAGCGCAGATGATTGCTCATCTGCGCTTTCCTTGCCTTTGGCAAATTTGAGGGTACGGCGACCTACGGTTACTTATTGGAAATTCAGCGTTCTGCGCTTTTCGGGACAGCTTTTCCGAAGAAGGGAAGAAGAAACATTCGCGATTACTAACTGCTTCACCCCTCCTCCCCAAAGCTGCCTAATGATGCGCACAGCGCGAAAGGTCTACTCCGGTTTAGGCCCACGCCCACTACCCCGCTGTTTGCGGCTAGGATCACGGGGTTGGTCGGTTCGGGTACGTTCGCCACGGGGCTTTTGCTCGCCGCCGCCTTCCTTGCTGGGCTTACTGTCGCCACGACTCTCGTTACGTGGTTTGTCTTCGCGCTTGCGGTCACCGCCTGAGCGATTATCACGACCACGGCCTCCACTACCAGCGCCACGGGTACGGTCTCCACCACGGCCGCCGCCGCCGCCGCCACTGCGTCGATCATTGCGTCCTCCGCCTTCGTCTTTAAGGCGTTCGGGTACTTCGAGGCGCTCCACCTTCATTTCCATCAGTTCTTCGATGGCTTTGAAGCGTCGGCGGTCATCTCCACTGATCAGGGTAATGGCTTCGCCTTCAGCCGCTGCACGAGCAGTACGACCAATGCGGTGAACATAGTCTTCAGCGTCTCCGGGCACATCGAAATTGATGACCAAATCAATACCGTTGATGTGAATACCCCGGCTGAGCACGTCGGTAGCAACAACTACCTGGATCGCTCCGGAACGAAACTGGCGCAGGCGTTCTTCGCGCTCGTTCTGTTCGAGATCGGAAGATACGTCTTTCACCTTATCGTTCTTGCGCGCCAGGCGGCGGGTAAGCTCCCGGACGGTTTTCTTACGGCCACAAAAGATGAGGATGCGATCCATTGTCTTACACTTCTCCCTCAGGATGTCTTCGATCAGGGCGTTCTTGGCCCAGTCGGCAACCTCGTATGCCCTCTGTTTGATCTTCTCGGCCGGCTTGGAAATTGCGATACTGATCTCTACCGGATTCTTGAGAATATCGCGGCTAAATTTACGGATTTTGTTGGGCATGGTGGCCGAGTAGAAGAGAATCTGCAGGTTCTCCTTCGGCAGCATATCAATGATCTTGAGCATGTCGTTGACGAAGCCCATGTCGAGCATCCGATCAGCTTCATCGAGTACGAGGTGACGCACTTCGCTGAGGTCCGTGTAGCCCATATCAAGGTGGGCCATCAGGCGACCGGGCGTGGCCACAACGATGGGCGCGCCGGTCTTCAAGGCCTTCTGTTCCTGGCCCATACTGTGGCCGTCGCGACCTCCGTAGATGGCAATGGAACTGGTGCGGGTGTAGAAACTGAAGCCTTCTAGTTGGCGGTCAACCTGCATGGCAAGTTCACGCGTGGGCTCCAGGATGATGGTGTTGACCTTGGTTACCGGCCGGTCGCTCAGCTCGGAAAGGATTGGAAGTAGGAAAGCAGCGGTTTTACCAGTACCGGTCTGGGCCACTGCGAGTATATCGCGGCCTTTGAGTGAAGGCGGGATGGCCTGGGCCTGGATGGGGGTACATTTGTCGAAACCCATATCATCAAGGGCATCTAGTACGTCGTCGGAGATATCTAATTCGTCAAAATAGACGATTTTCTCCTCCTGTTCTTCGGGGGCGTTGTCTGGGGTAGAATCCATTATATTTGGCTTGAATGGGGATTTGCGCAAGCCTTATTTTCCCTGGCCCACGTTGTTAATATTATTTGGGTAGCCGGAGTTCCGGCAGTGCGAAGATAGAATAATTGAATGAGAGAATAAGCGAATGAAGAAATAGGAACGGGAGAATAGCGGAGCATTTAAGATGTTGGTTATTCTCTCATTCACTTGTTCAATTATTCAATTATTCACTTCGGGCGCGGCCGCAGGGTGCAAAGCGGGTTTCAAGAAGCACGGACCAAACCTTAAAAAACCAACCTCAATCAAACCGAAACAGCTGAAACCGATCAACGGTCCGCAGCAACTGCTCCGCCAAATCATCACTATCGCTAAAGCCAAGCTCATCCAGCCCGGCGGCCCAACGGCGGTAATCGGTCTCGCTGAACTGGGTCATGGCACTGAACTTTCCGGAGGTGACGTAGAGGCTATGGTCGCGAAAACTAGTCCAGGCATTCTCGTAGGCGCGGACGCACTGGCCGGAGATGCGACCCGTAGGCCCCGCCCAATCATCCTGACAGCCAAGATCAAAGTAATTGAGGTAGTTCTTCGCCGCCGGAGCCTCCCCCGCCTGGCCGTGAAGCAACGCACTGGCCAGCGTAATGCTAGCCGGGATACCAAATTTTTCCTGCTCTGCTTGAGCGACATTGCTGAAACGACGAATGAAGGCCGCGATCACCTGCTCCTCCTTCCGGGTAAGTCGGTCGTACTTACTCGGCTCTGAGGAGCCGAAGAGGTTGAAGCGCTCCAGAAAGCTGGCTTTCTCTGGTGCTCTAGTAGCTTCATTAGCGAGGGGCTCAGCCGTTGGCTCAGCATCGGTCAGTACGGGGCTTTCGTAGTTGGCCGCCGGAGCCGGCAAGGGTACCCCAGCCGGCTCTAGGTTGCCACCCGGGGCAATAGTTTTGATCCGCTGCGGCGTACCGAGACGAAGATTAAAGCTCACCTGCTTATCCGATAGCAAAAAGAGCGCTACGCCAATAATGAACAGACGGAGCCAGTGACGCCCCGCGAAGGACATCAGACGAGTTAATACTAAAATCATTTTTTTGCAACCTTTGGGAGAGCACCTACACCGGCTCTCTGACTAAATAATCCTGTTATTCTTTAAGGCTAAGTTTGAGTGTAGACCGTTAGACTTGCCTTCGGCCCAACACAAATATAGACCTAATTAAATTAACAAACAAATTGTTTTTAATTTAGTTTCTCTCTTTCTTTGCTTTGATTTGGGTGTTTCCAAGACCATCCAAATAGTAGGTGCCTTCAGGGCCTGCGAAGAGCTTGCCCTTCAACTTACTTAGTACCTGCGGCCCCGCCTCACTATTTCCTGTGCGGTAAGTCCAGTAACCTGTGGAGAAACTACCGGTTAGATAGGGTGCACGCCAGCCAAAATGCTCTGCTGGGGGCAAGGTTACCCAGCGCTCAAAGCGGCCGTAATTAGTGAATACTGCGAGTTCGTTCTCTTCGGCGTAGTGCAGCAACACGGTGCCGCGGTCCACGTATATAGCGTGTGGTGCGGTAGAAGTTTTTAATTGAAGTCGAAGGTCATTAGACTGAAGCGTCCTATTTCCCTGCGGATCGAGAAGTTTCAGTCGATAATCCCAAGAATCAAACACCCAGATGCCCCGGTTAGAAGCGCGGGCGAGTGCTTCAGGCTGGCGAATGTTTTCCAGGCTAAATAAGTCGATACGGCTCACCTCGCTCAGGGTCCGATCGAGCACCACCACCGTACCGTATTCAGGGTAAAACAACAGAATGGCAAAGGGGTCACTTACGTCGATACTAGCGGGTGCACCAAGGCTGCTGTCGTAGTAAGAGAATTGGTTCTTCCCCAGCTGATTATCAGTGATGAAGCGGTCGTTGGCCAGTAAATAATATTCCCGGCCTGCGTTATCGATGAAATAGTCTATCACGTCCGCACCGACGGCAGTCTTGCCGGTAACGCAGGAAAAAATAAGGATCAGGGAGAGTATTAATAAGCGCATGGTAGATACCTAACGCCGAAAGTCGCATTTTTGTGGTCCATGAAATTGTATCACCTCTTTTTTACCATCTTTCTTCTTCCGGCTATCCTGGCCGGCCAATCGCCGGATTCCACGGCCGTCATCAAGCGGCTTCAGCTCGGTGGCGGGTTCGGAGTAATGCAGCACGATGTTGGTTTCACCCCTTCCGCTAATACCAACCAGCTGACCGGCCAGCGGTACAGCCTGAACTTGCGGTATTTCGACAATAAGCTGGTCGGCTTTCAGGCCGAAGTCAGCCTGACCAACGCGGGCTGGCAGGAAACGATCGATACGCTGTTCTCGTCGGATTATGAGCGAAAAATAAGTTACGCCGAAGTGCTCATCCTAACCCAGCTCAGTATTGGGAACGGCATCGTCCAACCAATGCTTCAAGCGGGTCCGTACCTATCCATCCCCCTCAGCGAGTCTGAATCGATCCCGACTGAGTTTCAAGTTCCCAACTCCAATCCGCCGGAGTATTACGGTCTGGAGCTCCCCGGCCGGTTGAACTACGGTGCCATCGTTGGGGCAGGCCTGAACCTTGAACTGGGGCCCATAACGGTACAAGTGGAAGGGCGTTACCTCATTGGCTTCAGCGACCTCTTTAAAACAGGAACCACCGTTGCTTCTACTAGTCGACGCAATGGACTGGGAGGGCAAGTTGGGGTATTTTGGGCTTTGTCGAAAAAAACGCCCAGGGCCAGCAGTGCTTCGCGCCGCAATTAACAACGGTGGCAATGTTGTGACGCCGTGGCATCGTGACCCTCGAACGCCGTGGCTGCGTTCGTTACGACCGCACCCCTCTGCGTCCCAGACGACCATGCCTGGATCCCTCCTGGATGGTTTGTTTGGTTTATATTGGTCCACTTAAGTATCTAATCTAAATCCTACTATGGCAGCCCGCTTGATATTACCTGCATTCTTCCTAATGCTCAGCCTCACCGCCGGCGCCCAACCCAACGGTTCCCTGGCCGATTCCATCCGCCAAATCCTCGAAGAAGGGATTGAAGCTGGTGCATTTCCAGGCGCCCAGGTACTGGCATGGCATAAAGGCGAGCCATTGGTACACGTTACCGCTGGCCACCATACGTATGCGAATGAACGGGAGGTAAGGGAGGACGATGTCTACGATTTGGCATCCATCACGAAGACTTCGTCGGGCCTTTTGTACCTGATGCAACTCTACGACCGAAACCTGCTGAATCTTGATGCTCCGATCGGGCAGGAATTCCCAGTATTTGCGGGTACGGATAAAGCTACGCTACCGCTCAGGTCCGCCCTCAGCCACCGTGCCGGTCTGCTGCCCTGGGTTCCTTTCTGGAAAGGTACCCTAAAGGGCAACGCACGCTACCCGTGGCAAAAGAAGTGGGACAGTAACCGAACCAATGACTACCGCTTTCGCCCCCGGACGATCCGGCGCGACAGCACACGCCGGTTTCCGATCCGGCTAACGGAAGACCTGTGGCTACACCGTAAATTTCGGGAGCAGAAAATTTATCGGGCGATTAAGAAGTCTCCCGTAAAGCCAGAAGGCGAATACAAGTACTCCGGCCTGCTTTTCTACCTTTTACCCCAGAAGGTCGAAGATGGTACCCAGCTAGATTACAGGACGTACCTACGGGAAAACTTTTACGATCCCCTCGGCGCCAAAACCCTCGGCTACCGGCCTTTAGACCGGGGCATCCCCATAAAGCGCATCGTCCCGACGGAAGTAGACACTTTCTTCCGGATGGACACATTGCACGGCGTCGTACACGATGAAGGCGCAGCGATGATGGACGGTGTAAGCGGTAACGCCGGCCTGTTCTCCACCGCCGAAGACCTGGCGAAATTATACCAGATGCTCCTCAATGGTGGTTCCTACAACGGCCACCGCTACTTCAAGCCGGAAACCATCAACGAATTTACCCGCCGCCACTACGCCGCCGAAGGAAACCGGCGCGGCCTCGGCTTTGATAAACCCCTGATTGAGTACGACGCGGACGCCAGCTCTGTTGCCATGCAAGCGTCTCAAAAGAGCTTCGGTCACAGCGGTTACACCGGTACGATGGTTTGGGCGGACCCTGAGCATGATCTACTCTTCGTTTTCCTGAGTAACCGCGTCCACCCCAGCCGGAACCGGCGAGCCATTTATACGCTGGGGATACGGCCGCGGGTGCATGCACTACTTTATGAGACGCTGGGCTTTTAGAC
>JAPKCQ010000397.1 GCA_026421165.1 Lewinella sp.
GAGGTGGGTGGGAGCTATTGATTCTAGGTGATCGGTGATGTCTTTTATGGTCATGGTGCAAATTTAGGGGCGCGGCCGCAGGTGCAATGTTCCGGACGAGGGGCTGTGCCCGTTAATTGACAACGCTCTCCGTGATCTTAGTTCCCGGCTTAATCTTGGCCTTATCCAAATTCGTAACTGAAGTTGGCGGAGTTGAGCCGGAACTTGAGTTTACCGGCGGTAGCATAGGTAAGTACTTCTAGTTCGGAGCCATTAACCGTTACGCTACCCACCATCTTCTCCATTTCCGCGAAGGTGCTGCCAACGCTGATGCCTTCCGGCTTAGTTAAGGTATTGGAGGTGATGTGGATGGAGCGTCTATCTGGTCAGAGGAAGAAGGCTAGTTCTGACACCCGGACAGGATCAAAAAACAGAGGAGTACCGTGAAGCAGAAGTGTTGATGGTTCATGTTGGATGACAGTTTCATACTGCACTGAAACGAGATTGGCTTACCGGTGTTCGGAGCACTACCCCCGCAACCGCTCAATAATCTTGGAGGAACTCTCCCCGTCAACAAACGAAAGTACCTTTACTTCTCCACCCCAACTGCGCACTTCCTGCGCGCCCACGATCATGTCTTCGGTGTAGTCGCCTCCTTTAGCGAGGACGTCGGGCTTCAGTACCTTAATGAGTTCGATGGGGGTATCTTCGTCGAAGGCGATGACGCCATCTACGTAAAAGAGGCCCGCCAGTAGTTGCATCCGGGCGGCCAGTGGCATGATTGGCCGGCTGTCTCCCTTCAGGCGCCGCACACTCTCATCGGAGTTGACCCCGATGATGAGGCGTTGACCCAGTCCGGCAGCTTCAGCCAGGTAAGTAAGGTGGCCGGGATGAATGAGGTCAAAAACACCGTTGGTAAACACGGTTTTCTGAGAGTAAGTACGCCAGCCACAGCGGCGACGGCTCAGGCCTTCGAGGGAGAGTAACCTCTCCTGAACTAAATCGGTTGGTGTCATATCGAGGCCGAAGGTAGGCCGCGTTTTCGCTAATTCCAATATGGGGTGGGTAATATGTTACCTAAGCAGCTAAAGCACTGCTAGTCAGCGAATTTTCGCTGCTCTAATTACGTATCCTAATCTGCTGAAAACCTGTTATCTGTGAGCCTTTAGCTAGCGTAATCTGCCGTTTTTTTCATTGTGCTTTCAAAAAATATCTTTGCGCCTACGACCACGCTCAAAAAATATCGGTGTTAAAGAGCACCGATTTTCGCCAAACGGCAATCAGGCAGCCATCTTCCTTACTAATCGACAGCATTGCCCCGATCAAAGCCGCCCGTACCCGCATATTATTCAGGGGCACCCCGGTGGCTTTTACAGTCTTTAAGAACGTCAATTCAATAACTGTCGTGAATAGACACCGTAAAGCCGTCTGCGCCGTCAGTCAGATTTATATTGACCGTACATCCAGAGGTGTGTTTTGCTGTATTGGTAACGGCCTCCTTGTAAATGAGGTAGAGGCTTTGCCGGACGTCGACCACCAATACCCGGTCGAGCTCTAGTAGGTTGACGTATAACACCCTACTGGGTATTTTAGAGCGCCAGGGTTTCTTCAGCGTGCTCACGCATCCGGTCCACCAAGTTTAAGGGGGCAAGGGCTGAAAACCCTGCTCCTTTAAACCTTTTACTGCACCTGCGTTCTCGCCAAAAAAACGCCATCCTTACAACCTCAAGCCCGTCGGTGCGTTTGCCCTCTAGAACTCCCGTTACGTGCGGTAACTCTATCGAATCACCAAACTACAAGACTAACTTAAGTGCGCGAACTAAAATTCCTCAACCGCTTTTTCTGGAAATACCGCTGGCGAATGCTGCTGGGCATCGTCTTCATCTGTATCTCCAACTACTTCCAAGTACTGCAGCCTCAGGTGATCCGGGAGGCGCTGGATCTACTAATCGAGCAGGTGAATACCTACCGGATGTACGACGGCTTCGAGCTCGGCAACGAATACTTCACCATGCTAAGCCATACCCTGATGATTTTTGGCGGTATCGTGCTGTTGCTCGCCATCGTGATGGGAGTTTTCCTCTACCTCACGCGGCAAACGATTATCGTGATGAGCCGCCTGATCGAATACGACCTGCGCGAAGTGATCTACGACCACTACCAGAACCTGAGCCTCGATTTCTATAAGCGCAACAACACCGGCGACCTGATGAGCCGCGTCACGGAAGACGTGAACAAGGTGCGTATGTACCTCGGCCCCGCCATCATGTACCTCGCCAACCTGATTTCCACCATCGCCCTGGTGATCTTCGCGATGCTGGCCGTATCCCCTACCCTTACGCTTTACACCCTTATCCCCCTACCTCTGCTGGCCATCAGTATTTACTACGTTAGCAACATTATTCATACGCGCTCGACCTTCATCCAGCAGCAACTGTCTAAACTTACGAGCATTGCCCAGGAGGTATTCAGCGGTATCCGGGTGGTGAAATCTTATGTCCGCGAAAAGCCGCAGGTGGATTACTTCGCCAAAGAAAGTGACAAGTACAAAGACATGAGCATGGAGCTGGCGAAGATTGACGCCTGGTTCTTTCCCCTGATGGTGTTTATGGTAGGCGCTTCGACGATCCTGACCGTCTACGTAGGCGGTTTGCAGGTAGTCAACGGTAGTATTTCGGCGGGTAACATCGCTGAATTCGTCATCTACGTCAATATGCTGACCTGGCCGGTGACCGCCATCGGCTGGATCGCGAGCATCGTACAGCAGGCCGCCGCCAGCCAGAAACGGATCAACGAATTCCTGGAAACCAAGACCAGTATCGTGGACCCGATGCCGGAAGACCGTCACGACATCAAAGGCGAGATTACCTTCGAGAACGTCTCCTTTGTCTACCCTGACACCGGCATCAAGGCGGTCGACGGCGTGAGCTTCCACCTCAAAGCCGGCGAGAAGCTGGCCATCATCGGCCGCACCGGATCGGGCAAGACCACCATCGCCGACCTCCTCCTCCGGATGTACGACGTCACCGAAGGCCGCATTCTGATCGACGGTAAAGACATCCGCGAACAAGGGTTGGCCAACCTCCGCCAACAGATCGGTTACGTCCCGCAGGATATATTCCTGTTCAGCGACAGCATCCACAACAATATTGCCTTCGGTTCTACCGTCGATCCTACCCGTGACGAAGTAGAGGAATTCGCCGGCCACGCCGCCGTGCGCGAAGACATCGAAGAACTCACGCTCGGCTTCGACACCCTGGTGGGCGAACGTGGCGTCACGCTCTCCGGCGGACAAAAACAGCGCGTAAGCATTGCCCGCGCGCTCATCAAGAAGCCCGACATTATCCTACTCGACGACTGCCTTAGTGCCGTTGACACCAACACCGAGCAGCAGATCCTTGGTTATTTCAACGAGTCTCTACAGGATAAGACGGCCGTGATCATCACCCACCGCATCTACGGCCACCTCAGGTTCGATAAAATCATCGTACTTGAAGACGGGCACGTTGCCGAAATGGGTACGCACGAGGAGTTACTCGCTAATGGCGGATACTACTCTGAGGTTGTCGAGCGGCAAGTCGAAGATGTAGC
>JAPKCQ010000092.1 GCA_026421165.1 Lewinella sp.
TACGGCTATGCAAGGAATCCTTCGCCTCATTCAACACCAAAATTCATCAGCACCTTACCCACAAATTCAATATTGACAGACCACTAGTACTAAAACTTTCCTACGGGTCAGAAACCGTAGGTAAGGCCCAGAGCGGTGTAGGACTGCAATCCGGGAGGGTACTCGAAACCCGCCTTACGAATACCGACGGTGAAGCCTAGGCCCACGCCCTTCCAGAGATCGGCGATATTGAAGGAGTTGATCCAGGTGTACTCGAATAATCCTTCTTCGCTGCTCTGTTCCAAGCCATCTTCGTCAAGATACATGATGGTAGTCTTATCGCTACTGTAAGGCATGAACACACCGAGGTTAGAACTCCATGCTACACCGCCGGGCAACTCCAGCGAGTAGGTTACCTTGATCTTACCACCCAAAGCAGACTGGCTGTCCACACCATCGAAGCCGGAAAAGGCAAAATGGTAGGTGAGCGGGTGCGTCACGACAACCAGATTAGGAACTGCCACGGGCGTCCAGGCAACACCGGCGCCAATGTCGATCGTACCCGGGCTGAGGAAGTTAAAAACCGAGGTATTGAGGTCACCCAAAATGGTACCCGCTAACGAAGGGCTAAAGCGTAAACCATAGAGGGAGGAAACGATCATTACGTCGCCGTTACGGTTTTCCAAAAAACCGGAGCCGTCGGTGTCGTCTTTAGTGTTGTTGTCCAACCCTTGCCAGCTGATATTCGTCGTCAAGGTATTACGCCAGAAGGCCTTTTCCTTGATATTATTAGCAAAGCCGTTGACGCCCAACGACAGCACGGAAGAAGAACTGTTAGCGTTGGCGTTAGCCTGCCAGCCGTTAGATCCAGAGAAATTGAAGCCCACCAAGCCACTAAGGCCGGTCTGCCAGCCGGAGAGAAGTTCAATTTCTTTGCTCAGAGAGCCGATCTTGCCGTTGAAGGCAGCGGCTTGTTTGTTCAGCTCAGCCTGCTGGGCTAAAAGGTCAGCCTTTTCGGCCTTGAGTACCTCAATACCCTGGGCTTGAAGGCCGCTGGTGAAAAGAAGGAGGAAGAAGAATAAAAAGAGAGTACAAATTGTCTTCATTGATACATCAAGTTTACTTATAAGAATGAGTAGGAGTCAGCGAACACACTCCTAGGCCGAGCAACAGAAGCCCTGTCCCAGGTCTGGATAAAACGTATACCTATAGTACCCAAACAATATTAATCGGCTCTATACTACCGTCGATCACATGAGGTAATTTTGTGCTCGCGAAGCGAGCCCGGCACTTCTCAAGCGAGGCCCAATAGGAACGACCCCTCGCGGTCGCCCCTACTGGGCCACGTTTGCCACTATGTTTTCACCTCATGTGCCCGACAGCAGTATAATTCGGTATATGATAACCCCCTTACCCAGACGCGATGCGAGTAGGAAGAAAAGCGGTTGCAAAAAACTAGACGGAGGTCACCACTTTACGTCACATCGATGTGATTCAAATTTAGCAAATAAGTACTCGGATGAAAAAGTTACTACTTCCCCTTCACTTCTTCCGTAGCATCCAATAAATCCTGAGTAGCTTTCTTAAGCTCAGTAACATCTTCGGCCGATTCCTCAACGGTCTTCGTTTCGGGCTTAGATTTTGAGCGACCACGCTTGCGTTTCGGCTTCGCTTCAGCTTCCTCCTTAGCTGCTGCCTTGGCTTTTTCTTCCACGACGGCTTTGGCCTCGGCGGCGGCTTCCTCGTCTACCTCGGCGGCTTTAGCTTTGGCGGGAAAAGGCTTTTTACTGAAGGTCAGTATATCCTTATTAAGGTCAGTGAAGATAGTGTCACCAGCTACGAATTTACCGGAGATGAGGTCTTTGGAGAGCTCATCGGCAAGGTCGGCCTGGAGAACACGCTTCATCGGGCGGGCACCAAACTGAGGGTCGTAACCGCGCTCGGCAAGCCAGTCGAGAGCACGGTCGGTCATTTTCAGGATCATTCCCTGGCGGGCGAGCATCTTTTCGGTCTTGCGCAGCAGGAGGCGGGCGATCTGTTTGATTTCGCTACGATCTAACGGGAGGAACATGATACGCTCGTCGATCCGATTAAGGAACTCAGGACGGAGTTCTTCCTTCAGGAACTCGAATACTTCTTCCCTGGTGGTATTGATAATATCTTCGCGGTGCTCGGGGCCGACGCTAGCTAGATCCTCAAAATTTTCCAGAATCTTATCAGCGCCCATATTGGACGTCATGATGATGAGTGTATTCTTGAAGCTAGCGACGCGGCCGCGGTTGTCCGTCAAGCGCCCATCGTCGAGCACTTGCAGCAAGATGTTGAAGGTATCCGGGTGAGCCTTTTCGATCTCATCGAGCAGAACGATAGAGTACGGACGCTGGCGCACGGCTTCGGTAAGCTGTCCACCTTCATCGTAGCCGACGTATCCGGGAGGGGCACCAACCAGACGGCTAACCGAGTGGCGCTCCTGGTACTCCGACATGTCGATACGGGTGATGGCGTTTTCGTCGTTGAAGAGCACCTCAGCAAGAGCTTTGGCGAGCTCCGTTTTACCGACGCCGGTGGGGCCGAGGAAGATGAAGGAGCCGATCGGTCGGTTCTCATCCTGCAAGCCAGCGCGGGAGCGGCGGACGGCATCGGAGACGGCACGTACGGCTTCGTCCTGGCCGATAAGTCGCTTGTGCAGCTCATCCTCCAATTTCAGAAGCTTATCTCGTTCGCTCTGGAGCATTCGTGTGACGGGGATGCCTGTCCAGCGGGCAACGACTTCGGCAATGTCGTTAGCGGTTACTTCTTCGTTGGTGAAGCGCTTCTCGTCGGGCAAGTTATCCAGTTCTTTTTCGGCATTATCGATCTGTTTTTGCAGGTCGGCGAGCTGGCCATAGCGGATTTTGGCAACGGTTTCGAAATCACTGGCACGCTCAGCCTGTTCGGCAAGGTGCTCCAGTTCTTCCATCTGTTTTTTGAGGTCCTGGGTGTTATCGACTAGGTCTTTTTCCAGTGTCCAGCGGGCACGAAGAGAGTCGCGGGATTCGCGGGCGTTGGCGATTCCCTCTTCGATGACCTTCAGCTTGGGGCCGCTGCCCTCACGCTTGATGGCCTCTCGTTCAATTTCCAGCTGACGGACCTTCCGGTCGGCTTCGTCGATTTCCTCCGGTACGCTATCCAGCTCTAGGCGGAGGCGGGCCGCAGACTCGTCGATCAGGTCGATGGCCTTGTCCGGCAAGAAACGATCGGCAATATAGCGGTTGCTCAGTTCAGCTGCGGCAACCAGGGCTTCGTCGAGGATTTCGATTTTGTGGTACACCTCGTAGCGTTCCTGGAGACCGCGCAGGATGGAAATGGTGTCTTCCACGCTCGGCTCTTCGATACGGACGGTCTGAAAACGGCGGACGAGCGCCTTGTCTTTTTCGAAGTACTTCTGGTATTCGTCCAACGTAGTTGCACCAATGGTCCGCAGATCTCCGCGGGCGAGGGCTGGCTTCAAGATGTTAGCGGCATCCATCGCACCGTTGCCACCGCCAGCACCGATGAGCGTATGGATTTCGTCAACGAAAAGAACGTAGCGGCCGTTGCTGTCGGAGACTTCCTTGATGACGCCTTTGAGGCGTTCTTCAAAGTCACCTTTATACTTTGCTCCGGCGAGCATACCGGCAATGTCGAGCACAAAAATACGTTTATCCAGTAGGCTTTCAGGTACGTCACCCTTCACAATCCTCCAGGCGATACCCTCCACAATAGCGGTTTTACCTACACCAGATTCACCGATGAGGAGCGGGTTATTCTTCTTGCGACGGCTCAGGATTTGGAGCAGGCGACGGATCTCCTCGTCACGACCCACGATGGGATCTAGCTTACCATCTTCGGCGCGCTGGTTGAGGTTGATCGTGTACTTGTCGAGAAGATTGTAGACGTTGTCATCGCCCGGTTCGGTGACGGTTTTTCCTTTGCGTAGTTCCTCGATAGCTCCCCGGATACCGTCGTTAGTGGCACCAAGTTCCTTCATGATACGGGCGCCTTTATCGCTGGCCCCCTGAATGATGCCGAGGAGCATCAGCTCGATGGAAATGTACTGATCGCCGAAATCCTTGAGCATTTTCTTGGAGCGGCTCAGGGCGCGATTGGCGTCATTGGTCAGGTACTGTTTGGTGGCACCTTTCACCTTAGGATAATCGACCAGGGCCTCTTTAATCTCGCGGCGAACAGCTTCTCCGTTGAGGCCTACTTTCTTAAAAATGAAGTCGGCAACGGATTCATCGACGGTCATGATGCCAGCTAACAGATGGGGGGTATCCACCTGCTGCTGTTCCATTTCCTTAGCAATTTTTTGGGCCTGAATAATGGCCTCTTGGGCTTTAGTAGTGAAATTTTCATAGGTCATAGGGGCACAAGATAAGGGGGAAAAAGGAAAGGCAAAAGGGCAGAAGGGCAAAGGAGACAGGTACTCGGCCTAGAGGCTCATTTTCACGACTTGTGGCTAGTTTTAGCCGACGGAAAAATGAAGATATTTAGCACTTTTGATTAGCACGCTGTTCCTTCGTGGCCGGTATTGAATATTTATGATTCAACTACCCTCAAGTTAGAAGTGTGATATTTGGGCGCGGCCGCAGGTGCAAAAGCAATTTTTGAACAGCAAGGAAATCTTCTCCCCGGTCAAGGCCTTCCATGGCAAGTTCTTGGATATCAGAGCGATTTAACGTCATGCCTTTTGTTGCTTCACGACTCAGGAACTCGCCCAAAAAAGACTAACACGAAAAGGCCGAAGCTCATACTAGAGCTTCGGCCTTTCATTTCCCAAGACGGGAGACTTTTCTTTAGGTAAGGCCTCCGGAACCGGAGCCAGAAACGGCAAGCGCCGTAAGCACACAGAGGGTAAAGAGGGCTGCGGCGAGGCCCCAGGTGATCTTTTCGATCATGTCTGTAGAGCGTGAAGCGCCGAGCATCTGATTGGCCTGTGAGCCGCCGAAAGTGGAGTCAATACCACCACCCTTAGGGTTTTGGATGAGGACAACCAGCATAAGGAGAAGGCAAACGAGGCCGGTCAGGATGGTAAGAAGATTAACCATGGGGGATTATATTTTTTCCTGCAAATCTTTGATTAGGCCCGCAAAGATCGTCTTTTTTTCCGGATAAAGCAATTCCAGGCGGTGGTACATTTTAATAGCGTGCTGGTACTGCCCTTGTTGCACCAGCAAGCGGGCCAGCGTTTCACTGGCGACGGCTTCCTGAGCCACGAGGCTGCGGCGGGCTATCCGGCGCACTTCTTCTTGTTCATCGGCAAGTTTTTCGCTTTGCTGCCGGCGGATACTGCGCAAACGATCCTTGAGTGAATGACCATGGTCTGGACGCCTCCCTTCGGAGAATATTGAAACGGGTTCAGGGGTAAATTCTTCCGGCGGGGCGGAGCCGGTAACCGGCTCCAGGCTTCGGGTCCAGTCTGGTAATACCGTAAAGAAATCAGCAGCAACATCAACCCATCTCGTCGGCATAAGAAAGCTCTCAGGAGGCTCTTCAGCGAATTCAACCGATTTCAGGAAGCTTTCCAACTCATCGTTCTCGTCTTCGGTCTTGAATACGGGAAAGTCTTCCTCGTAGCTCAAGTTATTCAGAGGAGAAGTTTCTTCTTCAATATTTCCGGCCAGCAGGGCTTCTTCTTCAAGAGCGATTTCGTCGAGTGTACGAAGTTCCAGCACTTCGGTATCCTCCCGGGCTTCTTCGCGGGCAAGAAGGCGGGCGTCCTGAAGCAGATCGTAGATAAAAGCCCGGTCAAATGAGGCGGTTGCACAACGCTGGAGATAGTCCTGCTCGTCTGGATGGCCCTCAAGATGCGTTTTTAGTAAGAGCAAGAGCCGGAGGTTAGCCGAATAGGGATACTCCATAGCAAGGCCCTGCAATTCTGCCAGTGGCAGCGCATAAAGCATTCTGGGCTGTTCCAGGTAAAGCTGAAAATCTTTCGCGTTCATTTTCCGTGGTCTATCGCCAAAGGTCGTGATATACTTGCAGGAATGCAAACCAGGTGGTTTCCGTAAAAAAACCAAGCTAATCCGGGGCCACCTCACGACACTATTATGCTTCAGTTCTCAACACTGTGGACGCCACAAATAAGAAGAGTTACTGTGTGAGGCTCGCAAAAAAACAGCACCCTTTGGCTGACGCCCCGAGGCCCGGTCCGTATTCAGGCACAAGGTATTTCAGACAAATATGTCGTTATAACATAGAAATGATTAAGCTATCTTTATGCCTGCTAGTGGGTTAAGCGCCCTCCCTGCAAAAATTTGTGTTGTTCATAGTGTTTGTTATGTAGCCTTTGACCGTTAGAGTCAAAGGCTTTTTTATGCCCGGGGCATAGAGATTCATCTTATTCAAGATATATTTTTTATTTTTGTTTGTGTTATCGGCTTGGTAACTTGCAGGAACTTTCCTCGGAAAAAAGAATTTACAGGAGCATGGCTAAACATAAGAAGGAGCGTATCGTCCTCCATCAAGGAGACGAGGAAATCAACATCAGCTACGATAGCTTACGCAGCGCCGTTCTGGTTCTGCGCGCCATTAACCATGAATTAAGACGCAACATCGTCAACCTCCTGGAGAAGGAAGATAGGATGACGGTAACTCAGATCTACATCAAACTCCGTATTGAACAATCGGTGGCTTCACAACACCTGGCCATCTTACGAAAAGCCGGTATCGTAGAGCCTCACCGTGAAGGAAAATACATTTACTACAGCCTCGAAAAGACTCGGATTTCGAAAATTGCGGACCTGGTTTCAACTTTGGCCGACTAACCGGTCCTGTCATTAAGTTGACCGTTTTCTAACAAAAATACGCCGTTTACACGCCCTTAGCTTGCATTAACCAAATGTTTATACGACCTTTACCATTAGGTAACGAGGCGTATGCCGGTTGCTCGTAATCCCTGTTTTTTAACCGCTGGCTGGACTATCGCATCCCAATTTCAATCACCAACCCAACACGCACTTAGCACCATCGTCCGCCGCCAGCACTGTATTTTGACCAAGTAAAAGAGATGGAGCTTTTAAACACCTCCCGGATCAATCAGCGTGATCTGGAAGTTTCTTCGGAAACCCTCCGGGCTTTGGCCCACCCCCTGCGTATGCGCATTCTCGAGTTTATCAATCAACACAAATTGATAAATGTTAATAAGATCTACGGTTCGCTCAATCTGGAACAATCCATCACTTCTCAGCATCTTCGCATTTTGCGTCAAGCTGATTTGGTTGAAACTGAACGTGAAGGAAAGTTCATCTACTACAAGCTAAACTACACCCGGCTGAGCAATACTATAGCGGCAATACAGAGCTACCAGATAGCCATCAGTGAAGAGCATCCCTCAGCTCACACCTCTTAGGAAAGGCCGTACGAAATGCCGGCAGGTTACCAAAATTTGAACATAAGGCTTTTAGGGTTCATTGCAGTTCTTAGGGACGCTAGGTGAAATTGATGCTCTTACTACCGACAAATTTTATTTTCAGGTTCATTCTTCCTCTCTGACATCTATTTTTTCGGCTGTAGAATACTAGTAAAGTAAAAGAGCAGCAACACGAGGACTCCTAAAGAGATCGCCACATCCGCCAGGTTAAATACCGGCCGGAAGAATAAGTAAGCCCGTTCGCCAACCAACGGAAACCACTCCGGGTAAGTGCCATAGAATAGCGGGAAATATAGCATATCGACCACTCGTCCATAAAGCAAAGGTGCGTACCCACCTCCCTCCGGAAATACTTGAGCTATGCCACTGCGAAAGGAAGATTCAGAAAAAATATACCCGTAAAACACACTGTCAATGATGTTCCCCAAAGCACCCGCCTGAATAAGTGAGAAGCCTAATAGAAGCATCTTTCCCGCCTGTTCACGGATTAACCTAAGCAGATAAACAAACAACAAGCTTACCGCAGCAATTCTAAACAGCGTCAGCAATAATTTACCATAATCAGGTCCCAGGCTTAGCCCAAAGGCCATGCCATTGTTTTCTACGAAATGAACCAAGAGGTGTGCTGACCCGAAAAGCTGGATCTCCTCGCCGTAGGCCATATGTGTTTTCACCCATATTTTCAGTCCTTGGTCAAGTAGGATTACGGTGAAAAGTGTGAGGCCAACGAGAAGTTTCCGATTCATAGGGTAAAGGTAAAACGAAACCCGGCCCTTCCACACAAGTGAAAGGGCCGGCTGAATTGTATAATCGACTTATAGGTCTCGCAAGCGTAGTCCCTGCATTATCGGTTTTGCTTAGCGTGAATGCTCAGCGTTGTGTGCGGCACGATCCGAAGGCGTTCCTTCGAGATAAGCTTCCCGCTTTCCCGGCAGATACCGTAGACTTTGTTATTAATGCGCAGCAATGCGTTCTCGAGGTGCTGTACCAGTTTGCGTTGGCGGTTGGCCAGATTGTGGCTGTCTTCATTTGCCATGCTGGAAGTGCCATCGTCGAGGCCGCGTACTTTGCCGTCCTCACTATTGGTCTGCTCCGCCAGACGTTGAAGGTAGAAATCAAGCTGTTCACGTGCGGTAGCCAGTTTGTCGTCAATAATGGTACGGAACTCAGCAAGTTCAGCATCGCTGTAGCGTGTCTGTTCGGTTGTTTGCATATTTGGTGCTAATTGTGCTTCTTCTAAAATTTAGAATAAATAAGGCGAGTGAATATGGTCCCTGAGAAGATAAAGCAATGTTCTGATAATAGCCAGAAGGCTAAGAACACTACAGAGGCCGTCCTCCTCCTCTCATTAAAGCAAGACAAAGGTAATAAACCAAATTATCTAGTTCAGCTATTTCTGAATGCTTTTTCATTCGGTACAAACAGAACGAGTAACGACTACCAAAACACCAGAATATAGTTTGGTAAAAACCCAAATTATCCATTAGCGTTTCCTTTGCCATTCCGTGGTAACAATAAGCGGCAGTTGAGACCAGTCCCGCTGACGCTGCATACGGTTAGCCCTGCGGCATTTCTCCTTAATCGTAAAGGTACGCTGAAGCACGTACTCTCCGCCCTTAAGTACCTGTTCGTCAGTATATTCAACGTCAAAAATATCCGTAGACGAGCGAAGCTCAATTTGATCAAAACGAGTTGTGCGGTCACCATCCTGATCAAAAACCGGCCAGGCCCCCGGCTCATCCGTTGGGAAGAACACTCGTTGGATCTTACCCGTCTCAATCGGCGCATAGCGCAGGTCTGTGGTGGAAGCACTCGGCCGTACGATGACTGCGGAGAAATTAGTGTGGAAAACAAGTTCACTCCAGTGGAACAACTCACGCCCGGGCGGAATGCACAGCGTAAACCGATCCCCTTTCTGCAAAAAAGGACTGTAGTACAAACCATCAGAGCGGACCTGATAGTTGGTATTCTTATTATTAATCTGAATAAAGTCTGGTAAATCCAACCCCTTAGGCACGGGACTGATCCGGAAAGACAAATATCCTGAGGTTGGCACTTCTATCGACCAAGACTCCGGCAATGAACGGGGGCCAGAGAAGACAATACCCGTCATTTCCGTGACCCGCTCGAAGTTGTTCGCCCCTTCAATCATCGTCGACACCTGAAAGGCATGGTCTTCGGTTCGTTCCCAACGCTTCGGTTGGAAGTAACCGCTGAAAGGCCCGACGTTACAGGCGAGGTCAAAATACATGTAGTCATCACCCACATCAGAAGAACTAGAGATAACGGCCGGCGTTCCCGTTTGAGCCAATACAATTGCACCCCCTGCCCAAAAAAGCAGAGAAACAGCACAACGCCATTGGAGGAAACGGAAAAAATATCGTGTCATAGATATGTCTAATGCGTTTGTACAGCCTTAGCTTCTAGGGTAAAAAACACAAGTGTTCCCACAAAGATAAGGAATGCGCAGCAAATCGAGAAAACGGTAGCATTCGACTATTAAACGGCAAATGCCCGTAAAACGTTTGCCACACACCTAATTTAAATGAACCCTTTCAACGAGAGATGCTTTATTATATTGAATTATCTGTTGAATTTCCTGAATAGAGGTCGCTTCAACTGTTGCAGCAAAGTAACAACCGTCGGGCTAGCCCACTAGGCCCACTCACAAGGTTTCGACCCTGAATTAATATTTGATGACCCCACGCCGCTTAGAGTTTACCACCATTGTCCCACGGCCCCTTGCGGAGACCTGGGCTTTTTTCAGCCGTCCAGAAAACCTGGAAAAGCTGACGCCTCCAGAGGTAAGTTTCGACATAAAATCTCCCGTGGCGGGCGTAGAAATGTACGAGGGTATGATCATCCAGTACCGCGTCAGCCCCTTCGCTGGTATTGGGATAGACTGGGTAACAGAAATCACTAAAATCGTTCATCACGATCATTTCATTGACGATCAGCGCGTAGGCCCCTTTGCACTCTGGCACCACCAGCACTGGTTCAAAGATCTGGGAGACGGGCGTACGGAGATGACCGACATCTTGCACTACCAAGCACCACTCGGCCCGCTTGGCACGATTGCGGACTGGCTCTTCGTCAGAAAGCAGGTCGAGGGAATTTTTGAGGCTCGGGAGGACGCTATTAGATTAGTCTTTTAAAATTTTAGTCTGTTGGTATTTTAGGACTACCGCACGTTGTAACGAGCATCCACCTTCGGCAGCCCTAAAATACTAACGGGCTAACGAGTTACCTTAGCCCCGATGCTACGCCTCCTACGCAACAAACCAGCTCCCAAAAAGGCAGTCTCCGACGCTGACCTTTTGGCCTACTTCCAGCGCAGCGGTAGCGCGCTGGATTTACTTCCTCTCTATGAACGCCATGCGGAGCTAATCTACGCCCTCTGCCTGCGTTACCTCGGCAGCCCCCAGCGGGCTGAAGACGCGGGTATGGAAATCTGGGAGGTACTTACGGATAAACTTCCCAAACACGATATCAGAAACTTCAGATCCTGGCTACAAACGACCGTACGCAACCATTGTCTGATGCAACTCCGGCGTGAAAATCGGGACCCGTTACAGCAAGCAGACGGGGCGTTTATGCAATCCGACCGCTTGCTGCATCTTAAGGATGAACCAGGCCATCAAACCGAAGATACCCGCCTTTTATACCATTGCATCAAGCAATTGAAGGAAGAACAACGGCGCTGCGTCCAGCTCTTCTATCTGAAAAAAGGGGAGAGCTACCAAAGCATTGCTACAGAACTGAACCTATCCATAGGCAGCGTGCGTTCTCATCTCCAGAACGGTCGCCGCAACCTCAAAATCTGCCTGGAAGGGCGGGCAACCGAATAACCTTGTCCCCGAATAAACGCTCTACCGATAACCTGCTGCGCCGCTACCTAAACGGCGCGCTTACGGCCCCTGAGGAGGCCGAGCTGGAGCGCCGCGCGCTTACGGACGAGCCGCTGACGAAAGCTATGCAAGGCCTGCAGGCGCATCCGGAAACAGATCACGAGGCGCACGTAGCCCGAATGTTGAAAGGGGCGCAATCGCAGGTACAGGGGAGAGTTGGAGGAGCAAAGATCCGACCGCTCCACCGCAACTACGCACGTTTCGCCGCCGCAGCTTCGGTAGTGATATTATTCGTTTTCTGTGCCCTCTGGCTCCTTCCCCTGTGGGTCGAAATAGGTCCGGTAACCATGAGTATGAATACTTCCACTAAAGCACCGGCCACCGCCGAACCCCTCGTTGCCGCTAACGATAAAGCAAAGGCGCGCCCTAAACCTCAAACGATGGCTGTTGAGCAGGAACCCGAGTTTACACCCCCTGCTCCTTCGTCCTCCACCCCGAACCTGCGGCCGCGCCCAAATACCGAATCGACCGCTGATCAAAAAGCAAAGACCCAGACCAACGAGCGCACCGCTACCAAAGCCAAACGCAATCAGAAAGAGCGCATCGCCGCGGCTAAAAAAATGGAACGGCTGGACGAAGAGTTTCTCGCCGAAGAAGCCACCATCACCAAATTCGCCCCGTCGCCCGTCCCACAGGTAGTGACCGCCCTGACGAACGCGCCAAAACCCTCAGTTTCCACCGATGAAGCGGCCAGGCGGTTCAAAATAGAACCCAGCGTAAACAATGGTCCGGTGGCTAACGGTAAAGGCAGAGGAGAATACCTGAAAGGCCGCATCACTAACGAAAACGGCGTCCCCATACTCAATGCCCTCGTCCGCCTGACTGGCCTACCCCTGGGCGAAAGAACCGATAGCAGTGGCTACTTCAGTCTGCCATCCGACGCGACCACTACCCGACTTGAAGTTAGCCACCCTGACTACGAAAACGAAACGGTGGACCTACGCACCAGCGCCGAAAGCCTCCAGATCAGCCTGGACCGCAAAGACTGGCAAGCGGAGGCCCGCCCCGGACTCCTTCAGGACGCTGCCCAGACCATCATCATTCTCGACAATAAACCTGGTTACGCCGCTCCGCTGGAAGGCTACGCAACCCTACGCAAACGTATCCAAGCCAACCGACCAGCAGATGTGCCGAAGGGCAAGGTGAAATTCAGCTTCACCGTCAATGCCGACGGCACCCTGACCGACTTTGAATTCCGCGGCCGGCCCAACCAGGTCACCATGAATTACATAGGTGAGACCCTGGTAAAATCTTCAATTTGGGAGGTTACGCAAGGCAAAGAGCCGGTCAGGATTCACATGAAGGTCGTGTTTTAGTCATTATTAAGATCCACAGGACAAACCCAAATTTCTCCACCTTAGTGACGTATTGTTCACGCTCCGTCTAAACAACGGATTCAGTGACAGAAGGACTATGACGTCCGTATCTAAAACAACCTACAATGAAATTGAAAGATTTAATTTTCTCCCTATCCTTCCTAGTTCTGCTCGTCTTTGCCGGAAACGAAGCCATCACCGCTCAGGTAACGAGCCAACGCATGGCCATGAGCCGCGGTAACAACGATGCCATAATTCTAGAACTGCCCACCGCCGACGAAAAACTGGTGAGTAACCTCTGGTCTGACTGGCTGAAGGACAACTACGAAGTGAAGACCAAGAGAGTCAAAAAAACCAAAAACGAGATGCAGTCGCTCAACTTCTCCATCCCCGGCGTAAGCACGGGTGGCAAAGTTGATCTGTACAGCAGCGTCCGTACCTCCGGCGGCGGCTCCGAACTGATGATTTGGATTGCTACAACCGACGGTTACATGAGCCCCGAACTCGGCAGCTCTCGCTACATTGAAGCTGAAAAGATGCTCATGCGCTTTGCCCTGGCCGTAAGCCGCGATCAGATCGAAACAGAGATAACAGACCAGGAAAAAGAGCTAAAGAACCTCGAAAAAGAGCTCGAAAAACTGCGCAAGGAAAAGGAAAATTTTGAAAAAGACATCGCTGACGCTAAGCGTGCTATCCAAGAAGCCAAAGGCAATATCGAGAAGAACCTAGACGACCAAGAAAACAAAGGCAGTGAGATAGAAGCTAAGATTGAGAAGATTGAGACTACTAAACGAAGGTTGAAAGATTTCTAAGACTGAGCCTGCGCTTTGCGCCGAAACAAAGAAAGCCTGTGCTCCTGAAAAGGGGCACAGGCTTTCTTTGTTTCGGCGTGGGTGTCCACTTCACGGTTTTCGGAATACAAAGAGTAGAGACATGGAAATATAAAGTACATGTACAAAAACACAAAGCTGCCCTGAAGTGCCTATCGAACCGCTAGCGCGGAGACCTTCAGCCGTCGTTAAAGAAGGGAAGAGGTCTAGGGAGAGAGAATTGGTCAATGAATGCATCTGCTGCCGCAAGCACCACTCATTTGCTTTACCCGTTCGCCAGGGTAAGCGAGCAAGATGAGTAAGCGAGGCTTACGGCGACTTAATAATTTTAGGCACTGCTTCTCGGCCTGTCCTTCAATTATTCTCTCAATCTAGAACCGGTAAGCAACCGACCCCACCCAGCGCTTAGCCGCCTGGTCCACCCGGAAGTTTTCTCCTGAGATCCTGAAGTCTTCTCCGTAATTGGCGAAGTTACCGTCGTAGCGGAGGTCGAGGGTCAGGGGACCGATATCGACAGACCCGCCTAAAGCGTAGCCCATGTTGAAGGTGTCAAAGGCGCGTTCGCGGCCATCGGCGTCCACCAGGTCACTGGCGCTGTCTACTTTGAAGTGGCCAACGGGGCCAACGTTTAAACGCAGGAAGGCTAGTTTCCAACTGGCCAGTAACGGCACCTGTACATTGGTGTACCGCTCACGGAAGATTTGTGTACCACCCTGGCTGGGGTCATCGAAACGGAACTCGTTGGTAGCGGTATTAAGGGTTACCTCGGTTTGCAGCCAGAAACGATCGGAAAGCGGAACGCGGAGCATAGCACCGAACTGGAAACCGTAGGAGGCCTCACTGAGGGCCAGGGTGAGGTCATCACGGCCAGTTTGGGAGAAATCAAAGCGTTCTTCCTGCAGGGCTTCAGTTCCCACGCCGGCTTTAAGACCGAATTCGATCTGAGCAAAGGC
>JAPKCQ010000398.1 GCA_026421165.1 Lewinella sp.
CAAGCGAGGCCAGTAGGAGCGATTCCTTGCGGTCGCCCGTACTGGGCCACGTTTGAAGAAGGCCGCGCTCGCTTCGCGAGCACAAAATTACCTCATGCGACCGACGGCAGTGTAGTACGTGAGAACGTGTGTACAACAAATTACAGGCCCTCAGTTCATCTTCTTCTCCCCCAAGCACCTCTTCTAGGGAGAGATAAGACGTGACAAAACCTTGGAGCAACAAGTGTCAAATCAATTTTGTGTGACTACTTGCGATTCGACGCATCGAATACGCTTCCATTCAGCTACGCCGAGCTAAGAGGATACACCCGATGAGCGAACTGCTCTATTCCCTAGAGGCTAAAACTTTAAGAGTAAACTCGTACGTTGTGTAAATCGACATCAAACCATCACGGTCTGCCTGGCAACTTCACGGCCAATACTATCGTACAGAAAGCCGGTCTCCTTCATCCTGTCCACGTCGTAAAGGTTACGACCGTCAAAGACGACGGGAGCTGTAAGCAGCGTCTTCATGTGGTTAAAGTCCGGAGTACGAAACATACCCCATTCGGTCATCACCGCCAGGCAGTCGGCACCGCGAATGGCCTCGTACTGGTCTTCGCAGAAAGTGACCTTATCGCCGTAAAGGGCGCGGACGTTGTCCATCGCTTCCGGGTCGAAAACACGGATGGTAGCGCCCGCGGCAAGGAGACGGTCGATGGTGTATAAGGCCGGTGCTTCCCGAATGTCGTCCGTATTAGGTTTGAAGGCCAGGCCCCACAGGGCGATGGTCTTGTCCTTCAGCGCGTCACCGTAATAGGCTTCCAGCTTATCGGCGATGCGGAAGCGCTGGCGGGTGTTAACGTCCATGACGGCCTCAAGGATTTTGAATTTGTAGCCATACTGGCCAGAGGTATGAGCCAGCGCCTGCACATCTTTAGGGAAACAGCTGCCGCCGTAGCCGACGCCAGGAAACAGGAACCGTTTGCCAATCCGTGTATCACTGCCCATACCCTTCCGCACTGCATCTACGTCCGCGCCCGCTTTTTCACACAAATTGGCCACCTCATTCATGAAGGAAATGCGGGTAGCCAGGTAAGAATTAGCCGCGTACTTAGTCATTTCAGCGGAGCGCAAGTCCATAGAAATTATGGGATTGCCCGAACGAACGAAGGGTTCGTACAACTGCTGCATTAGGTCGGCGGCCCGCTGGCTATCGGCGCCAATAACGACGCGGTCCGGCTTGAGGAAATCGTCGACCGCTACGCCTTCCCGTAGGAACTCCGGGTTGGAGACGACGTCGAAGAGTGCTTCGTCGAGGTGATCGGCCAAAACGGCGTGGACCTTCTCGGCCGTGCCTACCGGTACCGTGCTCTTATCCACGATCACGGTGTATTTAGTAATCATTTTTGACAGCTGCGCCGCCACCCCGAGGATATACTTCAGGTCGGCCTGGCCATCCTCTCCCGGAGGCGTAGGTAAGGCCAGAAAAATGACCTCCGCCATATCGACGGCTTCCTGTAAATCGGTCGTGAAGCTGAGGCGGCCCTGACGCTGGTTGCGCTCAAAGAGCACTTCGAGGTCCGGTTCGTAGATCGGCACCTGGCCGTTGCGCAGCTGCTCAACTTTAGCCGTGTCAATGTCGACACAAAGGACGGTGTTACCAGTTTCGGCGAAACACGTTCCGGAAACGAGGCCTACATAGCCGGTTCCTACTATTGCGATTTTCATATTATTTTGTTTATAGTGGTATTATTGATGACCGGACAGTGCCGGGTACTATACGAACCGCTCCCCGTATATTTCCTGCGCCCGTTGGCGCAGTTGTTTGATCTCCTGCTCCCGGTTGCGGGGATATACCAGTAGCACGTCGCCCTCGTCAATAATCAGCAGGTCATCGACTCCACCGACGACCACGAGTTTATCCGCCGGGGCACGAATCAGGCTATTGTGAACGTCTTCGGTAATCACGCATTCGGCGGCGATGACGTTGCCGTGTTCGTCCTTGGCGCTTTCCTCCAGCAGGGCTCCCCAGGCCCCCAAATCAGACCAGCCGAACTGCGCCGGAATGGTGTAGACGTTGGTCACGTTTTCCATGATGGCGTAGTCGACGGAAATACTAGGCGTCTGCGGGTAGTACTCGTCGATAAAAGCCTGCTCCTCCGCGGTATTATAGACGGACATCCCCTGCTGGAAGATGTCATAAATGCCGGGGGCAAACTGCTTATAGGCTTCCAGGACGGTCTTGCTCCGCCAGATGAAAATACCGGCGTTCCACAGGTAGTTGCCGTCGGCAAGGAAACTCCTTGCGGCAGCCTCATCCGGCTTTTCGGTGAAGCGGGCTACGGGGTACACCCCTTCCCTGGCACCTTCGGCGACAAATTGGATGTAACCGTAGCCGGTGTGCGGCCGGTCAGGGCTGATGCCCAGTGTTACGATGGCATCGTTCTTTTCGGTAAAGGCCAGGGCACGGTTGATGTTCTCGGCGAAAAGGACTTCGTTCGTGATCAGGGCATCGCTGGGGGCGATGACGAAGTTAGCGTCCGCACTCAACGCATGCAGCTTGAAGGCGGTGTAGGCCACACAGGGCGCGGTGTTGTTACGGCTCGGCTCGCAGAGAACCTGATTGGCTTCCAACTCCGGTAAGTGCTCCATCACCTGGGCGAGGTACTTGCCGTTGGTCACGATGAAGATCTTGTCGGCGGTGGTCACCTTCAGAAAACGCTCGAAGGTGATGCGCAGTAGGCTGCGCCCGTCGCCAGTAATGTCAAGAAACTGCTTCGGTTTACTCTCCCGGCTGGCGGGCCAGAAACGGGAGCCGACGCCACCGGCCATGATGGCTACGTAAGTGTTGGAATTCATTTAGTTGAGGTTGTTTTTTGGCGCGGACGCAGGTGCAGAAGAAAGGGATGAAGGCAAGGTGGTCTCCTACCCTGCTTCCATCCTTTGTTTGCTCCTGCGCACCGTCGCCCTGATGCATTAAAACTGCTTACTGCTGTCGGACACATGAGGTAAAACATCGCTCAGTACGGGCGACCACAAGCATGGCCTACGACCGGAGACCGTAAACGCGATCAAGTACGGGCGAGCGCAAACGTGGCCCACGACCGGAGACCGTAAACGTGATCCAGTACGGGCGACCGCAAGGGATCGCCCCTACTGGCCTCGCTTGAGGAAGGCCGCGCTCGCTTCGCGAGCACAGGATTACCTCATGTGACCGACGGTAGTATAGTAAGGTAAATCAAAAGACAAAAGTGAAGACGCTCGGGGGTAAAGCAAATCAGTTAGGCTACTTCACGGATCAAACGGGCGGGAATACCTCCCCACAACTGCCCGGGCGGTACGGATTTAGTGACCACTGATCCGGCGGCAATAACAGCTCCGTCACCAATATTTACGCCAGCGAGTACGACCACGTTTACCCCCAGCCACACGTATTCGCCAATTAGAATAGGTGCTTTTTTGGAGCTAGGAACTCTGCTTTTTCGCTCTGAATAACCGGTACTATGGTTATGATCGATAAATTTACAGCCTGCCGCGACAAGTCCATACTTGCCGATTTCTATTCTTTGG
>JAPKCQ010000093.1 GCA_026421165.1 Lewinella sp.
ACCAAAATTCATCAGCACCTTACCCACAAATTCAATATTGACAGACCACTAGTTTAGTTAACGGAATTATCGAAATCCCACGCGGAGAGCGGGCTAAGTACGAGTTCGATAAAACCACCGGCTTGCTGAAGATGGACCGCGTGATCTACTCTTCTATGTACTATCCGGCCAACTACGGCTTTATCCCCCAGACCTACTGCGACGATGATGATCCGCTGGATATTATGGTCCTCACTCAGGCCCGGATTGTTCCGATGTGCCTTGTTTCCTGCAAAATAATTGGTGTAATGCGGATGCTCGACGGTGGCGAACTAGACGATAAGATCATCGCTGTTGCCGAAAACGACATGAGCGTCAACCACTATAACGACATCTCCGAACTGCCGCCCCACTGCAAAATAGAACTTCAGTCCTTCTTCGAAGACTATAAGAAGCTGGAGAAGAAAGCTGTGGTGATCGAAGAGTTTCTTGGCGCTGAAACGGCCAGGCAAATCGTGGTTAAAGCCGTAAAGGACTACCAGTCCCTGATGGGCTTTGCACAGTTTTAAGAAACGCTCTCTACCTTTACCCCATGCAACAAACACTAGTCTTCCTAGTCATACTAATCGTAGCCGTAGGTATCTACTGGCCCATTCTAAAGAAAGCCCGTACGGATATTTCGGCCCGCTCTGCCGCTGGCCTCGGCAGCGGCTTACTGTTTGCCGTTTTGCTCATTCCCTTATTTGGTCCGGTCATCTATCTCGTTTTTCGAAAGCAATTTGCGGTTAAATAATCCGGACTGCCATGTTTACGTCCAACCAATTCTACAGTCTTTTGCGCGTAGGTGCAGTATAGCGTAAGGTATTTACGCTATACTGCTAAGTGCTCTTTCAGATTTAGCCACATAATCCGCCAAATAAACATCAAGCGACTTGCGCTTATACTGCATCACATAACGGGGATGGGAAAGGGGGATAACTTCTCCAAACCAGCCTCGTTCTTCGTTAAGGGTCTTTAGGAATTTATAGTTTTTTCCTTCGCCGAGGCAAAGTAAAAATTCCCGCCGCGAACCAAAATTGAGCTGCGTATCGAAGTTCTCGATGATGCGTGGGCGGACGGCTTTCTCTAGCTTTTTGTCGTCGTAATAGTTGTAGTTCCTACCGTCTTTAGTGAAGCCTAGCGGGCAAGCGGAGGTGATGTAGAAATCCTGGTAGAAGGCATCGGGGCCACCCATTTCGTTGATCCAGCGGTAGATGAAGTCGGCGCTCAGCTCGGGCCGGCCGGTGAAGTCGTGCTCGATACCGCATTCTTCGCGCAACATCTTCGGCCCCGTAAAAGGAACGCCCGTTACACCTGCGCCGAAACGCCCAGGGTTGATGCCGGCGACGAAGATGCGGTCGCGGTTATCAGAGAAGTATTTCTCGTAGAAGACCCTCATGGTGGCCTGGGTGTCCTCGCCGGCGAAGGGGTAGAGGAGGTCTACGCCTCTGGGTAATTTCCAGTTGGGTTGGAGGTCTTCTGTGTGGTAGGTTAGTACTTTTTGGGCGAAGGTCATTTGGGTCATGGCATATCTTCCTTAAAGAAATGTAACTGTTTAGGTCGATCTGCAAGGTCGGAAAAAATGCTGGCTAGTTATGAGTGACTAAAGACGAGATTATCGCTAAACTTCTGGAAGAGAACGCTTCCTTTAAATTGCTGCTAAACATAGCGCTAGCTCGTATTGTGGAACTAGAAGCACAGCCAAAGACGAATAGCTGTAGATTATAGAGAAGCGGATGAGATAACGGTAGTTACTTCACCTTTGGTTTTTCGTGCCTTCTTGGTGCCTTTGACGTACCTCACATAGTTTTTGAGGGGTAGTGCGAATAAGGGCGATATACTGGGTGATGATCCAGAGGCTTTTTAGCCAGTGAGCGGTCAAATTTGAGTAGAATTGTTTAAATTTACGGATCAGAAGGAAGTCACGCTTCTTGAGTCTGGTGACCCCAAAAGTGCGAAATTTTTTTAATTTTAACCTGTAATAGTTGGCTGTTCACTCTATTTTTATGTGAGTGTAGCCTGCTTGTCTAATGTTTATGCGTTTACCCATCAATTTCTGCCCTACGGGAATGTTGCCCACCAAAGCAAATACCCCACACGTTCCGGTTTCTCCCGCTGAGATTATCGAACAGACCCAGGATGCTTATGAGTAAGGCATCTCCATTGTCCACCTGCACGCGCGGGACCATGAACAGAAGCCCAGCTGGCAGCCGGAAATATATAGGGATATAGTCGAAGGGGTAAGGAAGTACTGTCCTGGGCTGGTCATTTGCCTTAGTACCTCCGGCCGGGATTTCCCTGAACTTGAGAAGCGTTCTGCGGTTATTGAATTGAAACCGGACATGTGTTCTCTCACCCTTTCCTCGTTGAATTTTTACCGGAATGCGTCCGTCAATTCTCCAGATATGATTAATCAGCTACTGGGCAAAATGATAGAATATGGGGTACATCCTGAATTTGAATGTTTTGACCTCGTGATGGTTAATTACGGTAAATACCTCATGCAGAAACATGAACTCGACGGACCATGCTACTGGAACCTGATCTTTGGTAACATCGCGGGTATGCAGGCTACGCTTTCTCAGTTAGCGACCAGCGTTGGCGAAATTCCTCCCAATCATTATCTCGCACTCGGTGGAATCGCTAAAGCACAACTAGCGGTAACTTCTACAGCGGTTGCCATGGGCTTAGGAGTACGAATCGGGCTTGAAGATAATATTTGGTTCGATAAAAGTAACCAGCTACTCGCCACTAACCGAAGCCTGCTTGGTCGGGTTCACCAGCTAATGGCAATCAATCAGAAAAAGCTGATGAAAAGCGAGGACATGGGACTCTACAATCTTAAATAATGGATAAAATAAAGGAGAGACTTTATGTACTAGGGGCTGCTCCTATTCTGCTCAATGTATTACTTGAACTGTGCGAAGAGTCCGGTGGCTTTACAAATTTTCAGATCCTGGGTAATCTTCCAGAGCCGGTATCTCTAAAAGGTTACCAACCCTTGCCGGAATGGGCAGTGCAGTTCAAGGATAAAGGGACCTACGAGCACGATCTTTTTGGAAAGTCAAGTTGCTGCCTTGGGGTTGTTGGGGCATATTCCAAGCCATTAGTGTACGAATACTTTCGGGCAATGGGTTTTGACCGCGAGAACTATGTAAACCTGATCCACCCTACTGCTTACATATCCCGCTCAGTTAAGCTTGAGAACGGATTGCAACTGGAGTCAAATAGTACGATCGCCGCGCGGACACAGGTTGGGTTTGGCGTTAACATAAAGCGTCAAGCCAGTATAGGTCATCATGTTCGGATAGGCGATTACGTCACCGTTAATCCCGGAGTTACTATTTGTGGGGAGGTCGACTTAGGTGACCAGTCAATCATTGGTCCTGGAGTTACCATTCTATGCGGAAAAAAGATTGGAGCAAACAGCGTGATCGGTGCTGGCAGCGTGGTTACGAAGGATATTCCCGAAGGTGTCATCGCTTATGGGAATCCATGTAAAGTCATTCGGGACAATATCCAATCTTAAAGCTAGTACCTACATGTTCTGTGGTCGGCCAACGGCATACCTCGGCATCTCTAAAGTTATTAGTAGAGCATAGTGTAGATAAAAGATAATACTCTTAATCCGTAGCAGGTTACAGCTTAGCGGCCTAAACCATTTACTTCTTCCGAAAGAAAATAGAAATAGGTACTCCCGTAAAGTCAAAGTTCTCCCGGAGCTTATTCTCTAAGTAGTTCTTATAAGCCTCGTTGATAAACTGCGGGTGGTTACAGTAAAAGGCGAAGGCTGGGTAGGCGATCGGCAATTGTGTAACGTACTTGATGCTCACCTCGCGGCCACGGTGGCTTGGCGGAGCGTAGCGCTCCATCGCCTTCTGCATTACTTCGTTGAGGCGGCTGGTAGGGATACGGGTAGTACGACTTTCGTAGACCTGCATGGTGGCGTCCACCACTTTCATGATCCGTTGCTTTTCAAGTACGGACATGAAGACAACCGGAAGGTCGTTAAAAGGGGCGAATTTTTCGCGCACCGTATTTTCGTAGTCCCGGGCAGTGTTGGTCTCTTTGTTTCCGATCAGGTCCCACTTATTCACCGCAATCACGATGCCTTTGTTGCGGCGCTGGGCGATGCGGAAGATGGCTAGGTCCTGGCTTTCGATGCCGTCGGCAGCATCGATCATCAGAACCACGACGTCAGATTTTTCAATGGCCTTGATGGCGCGCATCACGGAGTAGAACTCCAGGTTTTCGTAGACCTTGGCTTTTTTACGGATGCCCGCAGTATCGATCAGGTCAAACTCGCGGTCGAATTTATTGTAGTGGCTACTGGTCGTATCGCGGGTCGTACCGGCAACGTCGGTAACGATGTTGCGCTCTTCGCCAAGCAGCGCGTTGATGAAGCTTGACTTACCGGCATTCGGTTGGCCAACGATGGCAATCTGGGGGATTTCCTTCGGTTCTTCTATCCGGTCCTGGATGAACTCCACGGCGGCGTCGAGCATGTCGCCCGTGCCCGATCCGGTGACGGAAGATAGGAAATGGGTGTGCTCGAAGCCCAGGCTCCAAAATTCGTTGGCTTCCAGCAGGCGGCTGTGGTTGTCGACTTTATTGACGACCAGCATTACCGGCTTCTTTGTCTTGCGGAGCATGCGGGCTACGGATTCGTCGAGGTCCGTAAGGCCGGTAGCAACGTCAACCATGAAAATGATCACTGCGGCCTCATCAATCGCGATTTCCACCTGCAGGCGGATGGCCGCTTCGAAGATGTCGTCACTGCCGCGCACGAAGCCGCCGGTATCAACAACTGCGAACTCTTTTCCGTTCCAGTATGCGTCTCCGTACTGGCGGTCGCGGGTCACGCCGCTCTGGTCATCAACGATACTTTGCTTCGTGCCGATCAGGCGGTTGAACAGGGTTGATTTTCCGACGTTGGGCCGGCCTACAATGGCGACGATATCCATAACTTAATTGCTTCTGCTTTTACTAACCATTCAGCTACGCTTCTGGTTGCGGGGCGCAAAGATACGTCCAATAGAAACAAGCGCGCCCAAAATGCTATAAAGCAATCCTTTATCCTGCTGGTTACAAACAATATGGCGCGAACGCAGGTGCGATGGGTGGTTTTAGAACGAGGCCTTCTAATCCTATCCGGAGAACCACTTTCCTTAGCCAGGGACCTCGCCCTCCCCATTTACGCTAACCTGTTTCCTCTTTGTTACCCAGTACATATTCATCCATTTAAGCTCACAACGACCGTATATTTACAGTCTAATTTTTATTTTGTCTTTACATTCATAGACCTAACCTAAATATGTTCTCTCATCCAAACGCCCGCCGCGTCATGACGGCGCTAATCTTTATTATTTCCGTTTCCTCCTCCGTTTCCGCTGCCGATTACTTTTGGGTTGGAGGGGATGGTAATTGGTCCGACATCAGCCACTGGGCCACCACCTCCGGTGGAGGTGCCACCCACGCCCAGGCGCCGACTGCCAACGACGATGTTTACTTCGACGCCAATTCCTTCTCCGGGCCGTTACAAATGGTGCGCTTGAATACCGATGTTAACTTCTGTCGAAGCATGAGCTGGGCCGGAGCTACAGGCAATCCCGTCTTTCTGGGCGGCCGCAGTGTAAGCCTCAACGTCTTCGGTTCTTTGGAACTGATCAATGCTATGGATTACCGTTTCGACGGCACGGTCGTCTTCACCGGAGAGACGGATAATAACGTCGATTTTCGTGGCAATACGGCGGGCTACGTCCTCGAATTCACTGGCACCGGAGCGTGGAACCTCACTGGAGATGTAGCCGTCGACTCCATTTTGCTCTTTAATGAAGGCACCCTTCGCACCAGCGGCCGCGCCGTAACCACCAAATATCTGCGCTCCGACGGCAACGCCACCCGCACCCTCGAACTCGGCGCCAGCAACATCACCATCACCGCCAACACCTGGCGCCCCTACCCCAACTCCTACCCCACCTTCAATTCCCAACCTCTCTGGATCGATGCCCGCAACCTGACATTAGACGCAGGTACTTCCACCATTAACCTGACGGGGAGCCAGGTTGACGTTTTCTTGGAAGGGCCCGGCAGCATCGCTTTCAACGAGGTCGTGTTCAGCGCAGTCGCAGGCGCTTCCACCATCCGCCACTGGACAGATCAAAACGGCTTTGAACCCACCGTCAGCTTCACCCGCCTAAACCTACTGAACCGCACTCTACTAGAAGGGAGCTTCACCATCGATGAGCTTGAGCTGCACGGC
Source organism: Lewinella sp. (assembly GCA_026421165.1). Taxonomy (GTDB): domain Bacteria; phylum Bacteroidota; class Bacteroidia; order Chitinophagales; family Saprospiraceae; genus Neolewinella. The sequence continues at coordinate 6,281 of JAPKCQ010000093.1, forward strand.
GGCCAGCAGTACCGCTTCCAGAGCGGCGAAACCTTCACCCTCGGCAACCTCATCGCCAACGGAGATTGCCAGGGAACGGTAGACCTGAGCGGCACCGCAGCCGCCAACCCCGCCATCTTCTCTGCTGCCGGCCCGATCACAGCCGACTACACCTCCTTGCGCGCCATCTCCGCCACCGGCGGCGGCACCTTCACCGCCAATAACACCATCGACCTGGGTAACAACAGCGGCTGGACACTCAACGATCGCCCCAACGAAACCTTCTTCTGGATTGGCGACAACGGCAACTGGAACAACCCCAACAACTGGTCCTTCTCCAGCGGCGGCCCACCCAATAGCTGTCTTCCTTCGCTGGCTGATGATGTATTCTTCGACGGTGGCTCCTTCGCGGGTACCAACCGTACCGTAACCATCGACGTTGAAAACGCCGCCTGCCGGAACATGGACTGGACGGGCGCCAACTTCAACCCCACCTTCGCCGGCTCCGAACGAAACCGAATGCAAATCGGCGGTTCCCTGACTTTCATCCCCAGCATGAACCACACCTTTGAAGGTTCTTACATTTTTTCCTCCAACCAGCCAGGCAATACCATTACCTCCGCCAGGCAGCGCCTCAACCTGAACGCCACCTTCGAAGGCGGCGGTGAATGGATCTTGCAGGATAGTTTCAATGTCTACTTCGAACTGAATGTCCAATCCGGTATCTTCCGGACGAACGACCAGCCAATCAACGCCAATTTTTTCTACTCCCGCAACGCCGATCCCCGCGAGATTTACCTGGGTGATTCCCGCATAACCATCGAATCCCGGCAGGATAGTTTCTTCTACTGCGAAATGAACCTGCGCTCCCAGAACCTAGTGTTCGACGCGGGCTCTTCCATCATCGACTTACAGGGCAGCGACGGTGGCAGCGTTGTCGCCAACGGCGAGGACAACTTGGTTTTCAACGTCATTAATTTCTACGTCCCTTACGGTAGTTTCTACCAGTCCATTGTCGATCCGGCACTCAACCCAACCGTAATGGTGGACTCCATGGCCTTCTATAATACAGGCTTCATCTCCGGTTACAACGAGATGAACTACCTCTACTTAGCGCCGGGCCGTCACTACGAACTACGGACAGGAGAAGAGCTGATCGTCAATGAACTGATCGCTAATGGGAGTTGCGAAGACGGGACCACCAGCATCGTCTCTTCTTTCCCCGACGAGACCGCTTCGCTCTCTCTGCCTACAGGTCAGATTTTTGAACGGCTCTATTTGCGCGACATCGAACTCACGGCCGGTGCCCCGGCCGTTGCCAACGTATCAATCGACGGCCTAGGCAATACCGGCTGGCAGATCACGGGAGAAACCGGCCGTACACTGTTCTGGGTAGGCGGCGAAGGCGAATGGTTTGACCCTACCCACTGGTCGCTCAACTCCGGAGGAGCGGGTGGCGAGTGCATACCGACCCTTATCGACAACGTGATCGTCGACGGTAATTCCAGTACTGCAATCGACTTCAGCATTTTCAATAACAGCGACCGTTATACCAACTGCTACGACATCTCCTGGACACCCGGCCTCACAGACATCAACTACTTCAACGTCCGCAGGATGCGAATAGCCGGCAGTTTCACCAACGAAGGCAACTTAAATTTCGGCGCATCTCCCGTCTATTATTTAGGTACTGCAGACCATACCATTACGATGGGGAATGCTCGTTTTTTCGACTTCATCTTTGAACAGACCGGCACTTATGCTTTCCTCGACGACTTCCTTGGTTACGGCATCACTCACCAGCGGGGCACGGTGAACTTCACCGACCAGACCGGAGACCTCGAACTCCTCAACATTGTCAGTAGTCCTAATCCAAAATTCATGAACTTGGGGGATGCCCACCTCCGCCTCAGCTACAATTACGATGGCTTCACCGGTGCTTTTTCCGCCTACGGAGCGGCTAATGTCACCATCGACCCTGGCAATTCACTGGTAGAGCTCACCAGCACTTCCGGTACCATTCGGGCAGATTACGGCGTAGCCTTCAATGACGTGCTATTTAGCAATCCTGCTGGCAACGGACTTATAATTCAGGAAGAATTCGGCACCAGCTCCGTGCTTGCCAGCTCCGTCGTTTTCAATGGTAACGGCCGGCTAGACCTAGAGCTCATTACTGACACCCTCATCTTCGCACCGGGAAAGTCTTACACCTTTAAGGCCGATGCCGACCAGACGATCAATAAGTACTGGCAGACGATTGGTAACAACTGTACGCCCATCGCTTTGCAGTCCAGCATCAATGGTACGCAGGCGCGGGCGCAGGTGCCGGCGGAGGGTAAAATAATCGCTGACTTCGTTCAAATGAGGGACATCACTGGAGTTGGCGGGGCGGACTTTTTAGCAGGATCACGGAGTACCGACATCGGCAATTCAAACATCAACTGGCGCTTCGAAACCGCGCCCCAGTTCCAGACCGTCGGCTTCTTGGGGCAAGACCGGGCTATCTGCGAAGGGGAAGACGTTGTCCTCAGTGCCTTCAACTTCAGCCCCGGAGAGCAGTACCTCTGGCAGGATGGTTCTACGGACACTACCTTCACCACCAGCCAATCCGGAACCTACTTCGTGGAGGTTGCCTTTCAGAACAACTGTCTTATCCGGGACACCATCGTTGTGCTCGACGCCCAGGCTTTTGAGGTCGATTTGCCGGACGATCCGATAATCTGCCAAGGAGACACCCTCGTTCTGAGCGCAGATGCGGGTCTGAACTCCGCCGATTACCTCTGGCAAGACGGAAGCACCGAGCCTACCTTCAGCGCCTTCGCCTCCGGATCGTATAAAGTTACCGTAGACCTTGGCGGCTGCCTCAAATCCGACAGCACCATACTAACCGTCCTCCCCTCTCCTACGGTTGAGCTAGGAGACGAACGCGTGGTGGCCTGTGCAGGAGAGGACTTTACCCTTACAGCAACCGTTACCGCCGACAACCTCATGTGGCAAGACGGTAGCACGGGTATGACCTTCACCGGAGACCAAGCAGGCATCTACTACGTCGAAGCCAGCAACGGACAGTGTACCGTCCGGGATAGTGTAGAGGTGGTGTACGTAACCCCCAATACCGTGAGCCTCGGCAACGACTCTACGCTCTGCGTAGCCGATGACCTCTTGCTCGACGCGGGGAACCCGGGCTACGGCTACCTGTGGCAAGATGGGAGTACCGGACAAACCTTGACCGCCACGGCTGACGGCCAATATTTCGTCACTATCGACAGCGCTGGCTGTACTTCCAGTGACACCATCAACTTAAGCTTCCCCTCTCCCACAGTTGACCTCGGTAACGACCGAGTGGTAGCCTGTGCAGGTGAAGAATTCACCCTAACAGCAACCGTCAGCGCCAACAGCTTCATGTGGCAAGACGGTAGTATGGGCATCACCTTCACCGGAGACCAAGCAGGCATCTACTACGTCGAAGCCAGCGACGGACAGTGTACCGTACGGGATAGTGTAGAGGTGGTGTACGTAACCCTCAATACCGTGAGCCTCGGCAACGACTCTACGCTCTGCGTAGCCGATGACCTCTTGCTCGACGCGGGGAACCCGGGCCATGGCTATCTCTGGCAAGACGGGAGCACCGGACAGACCTTCAACGCCACAGCTACCGGCCAATACTTCGTTACCATCGACAGCGCCGGTTGTACCTCCAACGATACGATCAACCTCACTTTCCCCCGCTTCGATGACCTCGACGTGGTGGATGGCTACGAAATCTGTGCGGGCGAAACCTTCCGCCTCACCACTCAGATCCCCGCCGATGAGGTCCGCTGGAGCAATGGCCAGATCGGCTCCGACTTCAGCACGACCACCGGCGGAGCCTTCATGGTGGAGTTTGATTTTGGGCCGTGTACACTTACCAAAGACTTCGTTGTCGACTTCCTTGCTCTACCCACTATCAACCTCGGCCCAGACGTGACGGAGTGTGAAGGCATCCCCGTCATGCTTGACGCTGGAATAAGCGGAATGTGGCAGGACGGATCCGTCTCGCCTACCTTCTCGACGCTGGCGGCCGGACAGTTCAAAGTGATCGTCACCGACGGCCCCTGCGTGGTCGCAGATAGCGTGAACGTGGCCTTTCTCGACGCACCAGATTTCTCCCTCGGCGATGACCAAGGGGCTTGCGAAGGCGATCAACTCATGGTCTCCGTTTCCCCCGCCACCCTCGGTCTCATTACCTGGGATGATGGTGAGATGGACGTTACCCGCTCCTTCACCGATACCGGCCTTCGCTTCGTTGACGTGGAGGATGACAACGGCTGTATCGCCCGCGACTCCGTACAACTCACCTTCAACGCACCGCCCGTGCTTAACCTCGGGCTAGACACTACGGTTTGTGAGGACGAGCCATTCACACTCATGCCCGCTGCCGGCCCCGGCAACTTCACCTGGCCCGACGGCTCTAACGGACCGACGTACCTCGTCTCCGCCCCCGGCACCATCCGCGTAGCGCTCGAAGATGACTTTTGCCGCGTGACGGACACCGTGAACGTAGCCTTCATGAGCTGCATCAAATTCGACGACTACCTACCCACCGCTTTCTCTCCCAACTTCGACGGCATCAACGACGAGTTCGGCCTGATGTACAATGACCGTGTTGAAATTCTGGACTACACCATGGAGGTCTTTGACCGCTGGGGATCTCCCGTTTTCCGCTCTGAAAACATCAATGACCGCTGGGATGGTACTAAGAATGGTGAAGTGGTTGACCTTGGTGTCTTCGTCTACGTGATTGAGGTTACTTTCCTGGATGACCGGGAGACCGGTTTCAGGGTTATTTCCGGGGATGTAATGGTTGTCCGCTAGCCTGGTCGATTTACGCTCTGCGTGTTCGACTAGTGTACGTGTGTAATACATTATAGTGGGTTGAGCGCTTGTAGCGCGATTCCTCATCGTGACAATCTCGCTATAAGCGCCCAATCCAAATTTGCAATTTACTGTACACACTTAGCGTACACCGTCAAATAGATCGCCTCTAAAGTTTATTATCTTGTGTAGCTGATGCTTCTAATGCTCTTTGCCATATTCATGTTCTTTGTCCTTTCCGCAGGGCTGATGATTGGCGCATACTATTACGTCAGATGGCATATAACGACCAGAACCAAGGCACACCTAACTGATCTAAGATGTGCTGTTCTCGGAATTGAAGATTCAACTCAGAAATTTGACGTAAAAGATATCTTCAGTAAAACCAAATTGTAAAGTGTTTTCGCGGCGCATGAGTACATAGATAAAGCAGGAGGCGGGTCAAAAGTCATCTTCAAAAAGGTGTAGACACTTGATCCAAGAGGCGAAAATAAAATCATCGTTGTCGCGGTAAAAACAGTGATGTCCAGTCCTATTAGATTTTATATTCGGGATATTGAAAGCCTGTAATCTTACCAGCGACAATGCGAGTTGTTATCAGGAAGTAAGCATACTCCTAATAAGCCATACTCCTACGAACAGCAGCAGTCTTCTCCTTCCCAACAAATTTCTCACACAAATAAATCCCCAACGTAAGCGAAGAAGCCACCGCTCCCGCCGTGATTACCGCCCCATCGTCCACCAGTCCTTCACGGACAACCTCGGCGCAGTAAGGTGCGAGCACATCGTATTCGTTGAAGTGCGTAGTGGCCCGGTGGCCTTCTAGGAAACCTGCGGCGCCTAACAATAAAGCCCCGGTGCAAACGGAGGTCTTCAGCGGTACCTCAGCGGCGGTTTGCAGCCAATTGATAAAGGTGGGGTTATCCTTCAGCATCCGCGTCCCGAAACCCCCGGGAATTATGAGTAGATCGTATCCGATCAGGTTGGGGCAGACTTGGTCTACCTCCAGCCTCAGGCCGAAGGAATCTGTGATTGTTGGCGTGAGGGCGCAGGTGTCCCAGCTGAAATCTGGTAGGTGGCCTTGTGATTGTAGGCGGCTGAGCGGGTCGTAGACGCCAATGAAATCGAGGAGGGTAATATCGTCGTAGAGGATGTAGGCGGCTTTCATTAAGCGGTTGGGGATTTGCTGCTAAGCTAAAGCTTCTTCGGATGACGACAAGGGGTCGCCCCTACTAAGTATCCTCTTGGTCTACTCTTAAGACCTTTCATTGCACCTGCGGCCGCGCCCGTAAAAGGGTAGCAGCCAAAGAAAACAACCTTTCCTGAATCGAGAGGGAGACGGTCTCAAAATTGATTTAAGTGCTTATCCGGCGGCAGATTATGCTAACGGAGACGTCATTCATGGGAAACGTGAAGACATCAATTTTACTCATAAGTAAGACCACGATGTGCCGTAAAAGAAGGGGTATAGGATGGCTTAAAACTCCGCTCGCGCGCACGCAAGGGGAGCGTGAGCGCGAGCTAAAGGTAGGTGCTTGACAATAAAAGTAGCAACTAAGCGCCGGTTAGCGCCGGTTGGCTTCCAGTGCTTTTTTCTTGCGGCTGTCCTGAATCGATTTGCGGCCTATGGAATAGCCGACCGTAAATTCGTGGCTACCGTTATTGTAGCTCTGGAATTCGCTGAAGCCGAGATCGTAGGAATAGTAAAGCTGGAGACCGTTAACCTTGGTGCCCAGCAGCATGCCCAAGCCACCGAGGTTGCGGTAGGAAAGCCCGGCGATGAACTGGTCGTCGAGGAAACCTGCCTGAATGTTGAAATCCATCATGAAGGGTGCATCCTGCACGTCGCGTAGCATGACACTGGGAGTCAGGTTAACGTTCAGATCTTCGATACGAAAGCGGTGTCCTATGAGGAAGGTAAAGTTGAATCCCTCATCCGTAGTGGAGCCGGAAATATCATTAAGCCGGTTGGCCACCAGGTTGTTGATCGTGACCCCGCCAAAGGTATTTCCGAGATAGCTGGCGTAAATGCCGATGCCAGCGTCGAATTCATTCTTTCCGTTGAGGTAATTAGCGATCGTTTGGTCGCCCGGTTCGTAGCGCGGATTGCTGACGATATCGGCATCGAGCGTAAGGCGTTGAAACTCGGTAAAGAAGCCGAAGGCGGCCTGGAAAGCAGGTACGCCTTTTACTTCTTTACCGAAGCCGAAGCGAAAAGCGACATCAATCTGCCCTTTTAACCGCTGAATGCCGGCAGCCTTTTCGGAGAAGACCCCGGCACCAATACCGAAGTTTGTACCAATTGGGCCGTTGATTCGGGCTGCCACCGTTTTGGGCGAATCTTCAAAACCCGACCAGGCGGCACGGGCATTAAGTTGCACCGTGTATTCATCTAGGAAACCAGCCGCCGCTGGGTTCAGGATGATCGGGTTTTGAACGTAGTGGTTGAAGACGGCTTCGTCCTGGGCGGTGAGTGAGCCCAGGGCCACCAGGAATAAAGCCAGGGTGGGTAGCATTTTTTTCATCGGAAGCTATGTTTGTGTTTTTGGGAGGGACAGTAAAAAGGAAGCTTCCCGAAACTAGAAAATTGCTGGTTTCGGGAAGCATATGGAAATTAGTCGCGAAGAATAGTGAGGGAGCCGCGTTGTTGCATTTCTTCCCCGAGCATATTCCTGAACTCAAAAACGTAGTAGTAAGGGCCGTTGGGCAGCAGGCTACCGTCGTTGGTCTTACCTTCGAAACAGTTGATGCCACTGTTATCATCGCTACAGTCGTAATCTACAGCACGGTACACAATCTGGCCCCAGCGGTTAAATACCTGGAGGCTATTGTCAATGGCCTCCCTGCCGTCGGAACAGGTAATTACGAAGGCTTCGTTCAAGCCGTCTCCGTTGGGCGTGATCACGTCTCGAGCACTGAGGCAGGGGAAGCGACGGTCAAGTACTTCAGCGACCATCGTTACCGTCTGGCATTCGTTATCGTCCGTTACCTGAATCGTGTAAACACCAGGGCAGAGGCCTTCAGCAAGCGGGTCATCGCCCTGGTTCGTCAGCTGCGGAAAGGTAAATTGGTAGTTGCCGCTGCC
>JAPKCQ010000399.1 GCA_026421165.1 Lewinella sp.
AGAAGCTAGTCTCTCAGCCTAGCTAGTTCTTAATTTCTAGCTACCTAATTTTTAGTTCCTAATTTCTAGCTTCCTAGTTTCTAGTTCCTAATTTCTAGCTTAAACCTCTCCCTGCACCCGCGTCAGCGCCCCCAAAAACCGTCGGCAAATGTGCAATCCCGAATGTACTGGCATCGAAATAGCAACAAACCGCCTCCCCAGCCGTTTTTTGGAAAAGCCCGACCGTAATATGCGTTACTTCTGCTTGTTCTTTCTTCTGTCTTGCCTGACCGCCTGCACCTACACTGCGAAGATTACCGATGGTGCTACCGCTGTGGATCGTAAACAATATGATGTGGCGGTTCCGATGCTGCAGCGCGAATACAGAAAGGCTAAAACACGCAAGGCGAAGGGCGAAATAGCACTGAATCTGGGCAAGGCGCACGTGGAAACAAGCGACGACGAAGCCGCGATCGACTGGTACCAAAAAGCTTACGATAACAATGCTGGTCCGGAAGCCCTGCGCGAAAAAGCTGCCGCGCTGAAACGCCTACAACGCTACGATGAAGCCATCCAGGTGTACACCGACGCCGGCTTTGAAATCGGATCTAAATACGAGTTCCGTAAAGACATCAGCGGAGCAGAACTGGCTCAAAAATGGCTCGCCGAGGAAGCTACCGGAAAGGAGCGGGAATTTACCGTCAGCTCCGCTGGGTTCAATAGCCGCCAGGCAGACTACGCGCCCGTGGCCTTCGAGGAACGCCTGGTTTTTACCTCCGACCGTTCTGCCGCCGCTGGAGACGAAAAGTACAACTGGACTGGCCGTGGCTTTACGGATCTCTTCGTCACCGATCTGGAGGGCGGCACTTCTGCGGACGCCTTCGACGACCGCCTGAATACTGCCGACCATGAGGGGACGCCGACTTTTAGCGCCGACGGCAAGGTGATGATCTTTACCCGATGTTCTGCACCAGGAAAACGGGAAGACGCTTTTTGCGGCCTCTACCGGTCCGAACGCGTTGGCCAGGGCTGGGGGCCGGCGAGCCAGATGTCTTTTGTAAAGCCCGGAGCAAATTATATGCACCCCGCGCTTTCGGCCGACGGCCAGCAACTCTTCTTCAGCGCCTTGCTCGAAGATGGTTGGGGCGGCTATGATATTTACCTTAGCAATCGCGAGAAAGACGGTAGTTGGGGCAATCCCATCCTGATGAACCGCGCCATCAATACCCAGGGCAACGAGCAATTTCCAAGCCTCGACGCCGATACGCTTTACTTCAGCAGCGACGGGATGGAAGGTATGGGTGGCCTGGATATCTTCCGAACTTGGCCTACCAATAACGGTCGCTATGCTGCGCCTAAAAACCTCAAAATACCGGTCAACAGCGGTGCGGATGACTTCGCCTTTTCTGTCGTTCGCCGCCAGGGTAGTGGGTTGGACCTGAAAACTACCGGCTACTTCAGTAGTTCCCGGCCGGGAGGGGAGGGGAGTGACGATATCTACGTGTACACCAAAAAGGTACTGCCACCGCCGCCACCCGATCTCACACCGATCGTTTATAAAAATGTTCTCGACGTCACCGTGGTGGAGAAAATTTACGAAGATCCAACCAATAACCGCAGCCGCGTGCTTGGCGTGAAACCGGTGCCTAACGCTACCATTATCGCCAGTATTGGCGAGCAGTCGCGGACCGTGAATACCGACGATGAAGGCCGCCTCAGTCTCGTGCTCGTCGACGATCAAAATTATCAGTTTCGAGCCGAACGTGCGGAATACCTAGCGGATGAAGGTAGTTTTTCCAGCCGCAACCTGCCAAAAGACGCTGATGCCCCCGATCAGCGCTATGAACTGGAACTGGAACTGGAAAAAATATTCCGCAACCAGGAGGTTGTACTCAAGAACATCTACTACGATTTTGACCAGAGTTTCATCCGTACCGACGCCCAGCCTACTTTGAATAACCTTACCGCCTTATTGGAGCGGAATCCTTCCATCAGTATTGAGCTCGGCTCGCATACTGACTGTGTGGGCAAGCCAGGGTATAATCAAACGCTTTCTCAGGCGCGGGCGCAGGCGGCAGTGGACTATCTCGTGGAGCAGGGTATTGGCAGAGCACGCCTTGAAGCTAAAGGCTACGGTGAAGAAAGCCCCATCGCCATCTGTATCTGCGAGCGTTGCTCCGATGAACAGAGTCAGGAGAACCGGCGGACTACTTTTCGGATACTGGAATAAGGTTGGGGGTGCAGCCCTACGGAATGCACGCAAGTTTAGATAATATTTCACGTTCTTTAGGGGTGCGAGCAAAATAAAACCGGATTTCTGACCGGCTTGTTTCGCCCTTGCTATCGCCAAAATAATTTTCGTAGTGATGCTACGGAAAGGATTTGGGGGGCAGCAGGAACAAAAACACCAGGTCAGAAATTTGGGTTTATTCTGTTCGCGTTCCTTAGTGCCATCAGCACGAATTGCCCACCCCTATTTTAACTATTTCTTTCTTGAACACCAGCCATTTCACTTCCTTTTTCTTTTTCCTTCTGTTCACCGCAAATATCTCCGCTCAAAAAGACGAAGTCAAATTTGGTGAGATCGACGACGCAGACCGGAAGATGATGTCTCTCTCAACGGACCCGACTGCCGAAGCCTACGTGCTACAGGATTTACTCAGCCTTGAATTCATTCAGGACACGGACGGGCGACCGCTGCTGAAAGAATACCACCACCGACGGGTGAAACTGTTCACGGCGGCCAGCTTTGCCCGGGCCGATGTTGAGATCCTCTACAACCGGGAAAGCGACCGGGTTTTTTCCCTGGATGCGGCCATTCACTTCCCTGGCGGCGGCTCGCAGAAGCTCTCCAATTCCGACTTCATCCGGGAGCACTACGATGAGGACCGGGACATTTGTAAGTTCACCTTCCCCGGCGTCCGGGAGGGTGCGATCATTGAGTATAGTTACGTGAAGACGGATAAGTTCATCGTTATTCCCAGTCGCTACTTCTTTCAGGAAAATATCCCCGTGCGCTGGGCGGAGTACCGGGCCCTTATTCCTCCCTTCTTCAAATACGTTACCCTGTCTACTGCGGCGAACAATTATACCGACAATAAGGTCGCCCTTGAAAACGGATTTTATGGTGGTCAGGGTGTAAAGAACACGAGTATCCGCTGGGCAATGAAAGACCTTCCCGCTTACGACATCCAGCCCTACGTCAACAACTTCAGTGATTACCTGCCGCAGGTCAGAATGCAGCTGCAGTCCGTCCAATACCCTGGCCAAACTATTCAGAACATTTTTTCCGACTGGAAGGAAACAACAGAAGATATCGACGGCTGGACTGATTTTGGTAAAGCGTACCGGAACAAGGGCAACAGTAATAAAGTATGGAAGGACGTGGAACCCCTGCTGGCGGGTAAGTCCTCGCAGCGAGAAAAAGCCCAGGCACTCTACGACTTCGTCACCGGTAAGATTAGTTGGGACGGAAACTATCGCTGGACGGCTCAGGAGACTCCGAATAAAGTCTACGAAAACGCCCGGGGAACCAGTGGGGAAATCA
>JAPKCQ010000094.1 GCA_026421165.1 Lewinella sp.
CGTCTAAAAGGCGAAGCCGTCTAACTATCTTCGCCCCCATGGCAAACAACTCCTCCCCAAAAATAGGCATCCTCGGCGGCGGCCAGCTAGGCAAAATGCTCTGTCAGGCGGGCGCAGACTGGCACCTTCCAATCCACATCCTCGACCGCAACCACCACTTTCCAGCGGCCAACTACGCAACCGTCTTCCACTCCGGAGACTTCAGCAGTAAAGAAGATGTACTCGAGTTCGGCCGCAAGATGGACATTGTAACCATCGAGATAGAGCACATCGATACTACAGCCCTCCACCAGCTCGTAGCCGAAGGAGTAAAAGTCTACCCCCAACCCGACAAGATCGACCTGATCAAAGACAAGGGCCTCCAGAAACAATTCTACGCGGACGAAGGCATCGCCACCTCTGACTTCAGCCTCTACGCCAACGCCGAAGAAGTACGAGGCGCCATTTCTTCCGGAGAAATCACCCTCCCCTTTGTCCAAAAAGCCCGGACGGGCGGCTACGACGGACAAGGCGTCGCAGTGATACGAAACGAGCAGGATGTAGACGCGAAGTTGCTTGACTGCCCCTGCGTAGTGGAAGCCCTCGTTGACATAGCTAAAGAGCTAGCCGTGATCGTCACCCGTACCCCTTCCGGCGCCATCTCCGTCTTCCCAACCGTAGAGATGGAGTTCCACCCAACAGCCAATCTCGTCGAATTCCTGATCTGCCCCGCAGCCATCGACTCCGATACGGATACCCGCGCCGCAAAAATCGCGATGGAAGTCGCCCAAAAGATGGGCATCGTCGGCCTCCTGGCAGTAGAGCTTTTCCTCACTCCGGCCGGCGATATCCTCGTCAACGAAGTGGCGCCACGCCCCCACAACAGCGGCCACCACACCATCGAAGCCTGCATGACTAGCCAGTACGAGCAGCACCTCCGCGCGATCATGGACCTCCCACTTGGGCCCACCGAACTCCTCCGCCCCGCCGCCATGGTCAACCTCCTCGGTGCCGAAGGGCATACGGGACCGGCAGTCTACGACGGCTGGGCTAACCTACTTGCCATCCCCGAAGTCTACCCTCACCTCTACGGCAAAGCGGAAACCCGCCCCTTCCGTAAAATGGGCCACATCACCGCACTAGGCGATACTGTGCAGATGGCGCGGGAACGAGCTTCACTTGCTAAAGAAACGGTACAGGTGGTTAGTAAAGGCTAAGGATGGACCGAACTCGGCAGGCGAACTTTCTTGCTTTCCACTGAGCGTAAACTCGCTATGGAAGTGAGACTTCTGGCCCGGAAAGAGAGTTCACTTACTTGCTTGTGCAAAAAAGAATTCGACTGGCGAGTCTTACAATTATTACCATTAGCGAATTTTCGCTAATTTGTGCGCTGTGACCTACGACTACATCATAATCGGCGCCGGCTCAGCCGGCTGTTTGCTGGCCAATCGGCTCTCTGAGAATCCTGAAAATAAGGTACTCCTGATCGAAGCGGGCGGCCCCGTCCGTAACCCCAACATCATCATCCCAGCCGGCTACCCAAAGCTGCACCGTACTTCAGTAGACTGGGGCTACTGGTCCGAACCCCAGGAGCAACTACTGGGGCGCAAGATATACCTACCCCGCGGCAAGGTTCTCGGAGGTAGCAGCTCCACTAACGCGATGGCCTACGTACGTGGTAACCGAAAAGATTACGACGACTGGGCCGCTTTGGGCAATCAAGGCTGGAGTTATGAAGATATTTTGCCCTATTTCACCCGCCACGAAGACAACGCCGATATCCAGAATGATTACCACGGCCGCAACGGAGAGCTCCACGTAGAGTTCCCCAGCCGCTACCGCTCCCCTTTCGCAGAATCTTTCGTGGACGCTTGCGTTGAGCGAGGTTTCAGTCGCAACAATGATTACAATGGCGAAAGCCAGGCTGGTGCCGGGCTCTTCCAGTTCACAATCAAAGACGGTCGCCGGCATTCCGGTTTTTCCGCCTTTCTCAAGCCAGTCATGCAGCGTAAAAACCTGCGAGTGCTTACCGGTACCCACGTCAGTAAAATTCTGGTAGAAAGCGACCAGGCAACAGGCGTACTGGCGGGTAAACCTGGTAAAACGCCGCAGCCGTTTCTGGCAGATAAAGAAGTGATCCTCTCCGCCGGATCCTTCGCTTCACCACAGTTACTGATGCTCTCCGGTATTGGCGAAAAAGTGGAACTAGAGCGCTACGGTATTAACTGTATCCGGGACGTTCCGGGAGTGGGCAAGAACCTCCAGGACCACCTCTTCTGCCCCATCGGGGCGCTATCTCACCAGCAGGAAGGGCAGAACCATTACGTCCGTCCCTTGCCAATGGCCCGGGCGGCGTTAGACTACCTGGTGCGTGGCAAAGGGGTACTTAACAGCAGCCCTTTAGAGGCCGTCGCCTTTGGTTCCAGTTCGTTGAGTCCGGATCGGGTTGATTACCAGTTTCATTTCTCCTCCTTCCATCTCGGAGAGGGATATAGTTCCGATTTTCACGACTACCGAACCTTTCCTGATCGGGAGGATGGCTTCTCGATTTTACCGTCCCTACTCCGCCCTGCCTCCCGCGGTTCATTGCACCTGCGTTCGCGCCACCCGGAAGAACACCCCCTTATCCAACCCAACTTTTTCGCCCACGAAGACGACCGCAGGGTGATGCTGGAAGCCACCAAAAAAGCAATCGAAGTGATGGATACAGACGCCTTTTCGGCCCACCGAAAGCGCCGTTATACCCCACCCGACACCAGCTCTGACACGGCCATCTGGAACCATATTCAGCAACAAGTTGAGACGATTTACCACCCCGTAGGCACCTGCAAAATGGGCCATGATGAAATGGCTGTCGTAGATGACCAACTGCGCGTAACGGGCATCGGCGGCCTGCGCGTGATTGACGCCAGCGTGATGCCAACGATCGTGAGCGGCAATACAAATGCGCCCGTTTACATGATCGCGGAGAAAGGGGCAGACCTTATTTTAAGCGGGGTTACAGGTGCAAAAGAAGGTTGAGGAACCACTTACTAACCGGCTATTCAGGGGTCATAAAGGCCACCAATTCCCCCGTTATCATCGCCGTTGCGCCCCAGATTTGTTCCGGCCCGATGGCCCAGTATGGCGTGTTCGGAAGAATCACCCCATTCACCAATTCACGCGGCCCACTACGACGGGCATCTGGGGTGAAAAAGTCAGCAAAAGGAAGTTTAAGAACCCGTGCCACCTCGCTCTCCTGAAGTATAAATTCTGGCTGTTGGTTGCACCAGCCGACGAAGGGGTCCACCAGAAAATTACTGACGGGAATGTACAGCTGGCTTAATGCACCAAGGATTTCCACATCACTCTGAGGCACACCGACCTCTTCCTCTAATTCGCGCAGGGCGGTGTGGGCAGCATCCCGGTCGCCGGGGTCGACGGAGCCGCCGGGGAAGGAAATTTGTCCGGCGTGGCGGTCGCGTTTCGGGCTGGTGCGCTGAATATAGAGCAGGTGCAGCCTGTCTTGGAACGGGTAAATCAGCGCAAGTACGGATGCCCGCCGAGCGTTAGCGGGCGGGTCTACGTATTCGCCACGCATGGGTGGCGCCATGGTTCTTTGTGCGGACGTACCGGGAAGATTACCGGTGGCCAAGCGCAGCCGTAGCTGGTTCAGTAACTGCCCGTCTTCGGGGATGAGACTGGGTTCGTTCATAAGGGGGTATAAACAGTACTAATTGACCGGACGGCCACCGTCTCATTTGCAACTTGGGCCTAACCAAAGGTGTTCGATAACAACGATACAGTTGGTTCCGCCGAAAGGCTACTCATTATTCTCCTAAAGCTTAGGTATTGCTTTCCTTGAGATAATTATCCAGCGCCATTTCCATACTTGGCACCTTCGGAGGCTCGGGGGCAATGTTCACCACCAAGCCTTGACCCTGGCAGGCTTTGGTCGTTTTACGGCCGGCAACCGCCAAGCGAGTATCTTTCTGCTCGAAGGTGGGAAAGTTTTCGTACAACGAATCGATGCCGAGGGGAGAATAAAAAATGAGGATGTCGTAAAAGACTTCCTCCAGGTCGCTCAGATCCGCAGATACTGTTTTGTACATCAGCGTCGGCGTCCAGTCGAACTTGTTCTCGTTAAGGTAGGCGGATACGAACTCAGAGCCAAGGTTTCCGGTTGGCAGCAGGAACTTCTCCTTGCTTCGGTGCTTCTTAAGCGTCGGGGCCAAATCCTGGATGGTACGCTGACCGAAGAACACCTTACGCTTACGGTAGACGATGAACTTCTGCAGGTAGTTGGCAATCGCCTCGGTCATGCAATAGTACTTCGTGTCCTGGCTCATTTCAATACGCATCGATTTACAGAGGCGGAAGAAATGCTCGATGGCAAGCTTAGAGGTAAAGATAATGGCAGAAAACTCATCAGGCCGCACGCGTTCCTTACGAAACTCCTTTTCGGTAAGGCCTTTCACCTCAATAAACGGCCGCCAGTCGACCTGAAGGTCGTACTTTTTTTCTAGCCGCGCAAACGGGCTGCGCTCAGGTTGTGGTTGGGATACCAGGATGGTACGAACTGGGTTTAATGCCTTCTTCGGATTCTCAGATGCAGCTGCCATACTCATAGTTTTCGTCCTTGTGTCAGTTGAGGTTGGTGTCTATTTGTCAGGGAAGTAAGCCGCTCACGTAATAATAAATTAACAAAAGAGGGGCCAACTCAATAGCACAAATATACAATAAAAAATGCACAGGCCTACTGAAAAACAAACGGCTGCCGATGAACATACCTCGCATCAGGTGCAGAACGTAGATACCCACGAGTACCACCACTCCTCCGTACAAAAAGGTCGTTCGCCACTCTACGGGGGCATAGCTGATCAGCAAGTTTACCGGGGCAATGAACAGCCCGCCCAGGATGGCGAAGATCATCAGGACAAACACATAACGGCTAACTTCCTTACGAACGGGGAAGAGAAAGGAAAACAGCACCAGAATCATGTTTTTCAATCCTAGAATGGCGGCTACCGCCAGCGCATAAGTGAGCCAGCTACCCCAGATTCCGTAACTGAGTCCGATTTCAAAATAGGAAGCAAGCAGGTAAACGTAAAAACCCGCCACAAGAAAAAAGTAGAGATAACACGCCCAGAGTGCTCCTAGCTCTCCTCCCGAACGGCGGGTATAAAGCTGGTTCACGATGCCGTCATTCATGGTCGCCCTCAAGCATTGCCGGAGCAAATTCCCAAAGAGTAGCCACAGGCCGGCCAGCGTTAGCAGCAGAATGACGTGAATCGACAGAAGCGCTCCTTTCCCTTTATTGGGGTCTGCTGTTTGGATTACAAGTGGGCCGTTTTGACGGTCGTTCTGCGGCCCGATTTTAGGCGCGACCGCGGGTGCCGAGGACGTTGAAGGAGCAATGTTGGAAGGTCGGAGATCGAACGGATTATCGCTTACCCTGGCTTCAGTCAACGAGTCCTGGCCGTTAACCAAACTTTGCACCGGCAGCCGTGCCGTTAACTCAAACGGATTCCGCTCTCCCTGTGCAGACAGGGAAGGCGTTAAAGACAGTAGACTGAATAAAAAGATCAGGTAACGCAAAGGCAGTATAATATATTCCTAAGGTGAAGGTACAATCTTTGAAACAGGTGACGAGGTAGGCTGCCTTAATGGTTGAATTCGTCCACCTTGAGTACAGCCAAAAAAAAGCCTGATCGCGAAGCGATCAGGCACAAACAATCATAATCTCATAAAAAAAAAGACGACCTAAAAAAAATCTTGGCGTGGCGTATTAGCCACATTTATCTTCTGTAACAAACAAACACTCAGTAGGGTTGGCCTACTATGTTATCGAAAGGTTATTTGTCCACTGCCGACAAAGGTGTCACTTGAGTAGACTTCGTAAAAATAGTTTCCTGCAGTAACCTTTGGACGAAGGAGTTCAAATCGGTCACCTCTAAACGCTTTCCGGAAGATTTTTCGCCCGGCAGTGTCGTAAAGCTGAAAGCTGAATTCCGTATTGAGCTCCTTCCAGCCCGTAATTTGTACCGTTGTACGTTCACTTGTTGGGTTAGGACTAGTTTTTATATTAGCACCGATCGCTCGTGGCAAGTTGCGATCTGCGGTTGTGAGCAGGCAGCCATCCTCGTTGTAAAGGTCGTTGCAGCCCACCACGTGTCGCACCTCTTCGGAGAGTATTGGTGACGCGTAGTCAAAATAAACGGCAGCACGATTTCTGATAACGGAACCCGCTGTAGTATTCGGTTTTTGGGATAGTCGGTATGAGACATAGCCCCGTTGGGTAACCGCTTCAGCTTCCCCCGTGCCGCCGCCTGAAAAAATTAGGATTGAATCAAACGTGATCTTCAAAATTCCGCCCTGATAAAGGACAAAATCATAGGGATGACTCGCAGCACCCATTTGCAAACTGTTGAAATCCAACAGTTCGGGAAGGGTGTCACGGATGACCACGCGTTCGTAGGAGTCGTTGCCCGGCAGCGCGAAAAATACCGTATATTCAATGTCTGTTTTTGGGATAATGATTGAGTCCTGATAGCCTCGGGGATAAGCCATCAGTTGTAAAGCTACGCCTTCATCCAGCGCAACGACCTCCTGAGTTAGAATGTCAATATTAAGGTTCCCGTCGTTATCGGAAAACTGGCCGACGTAACCGGTCGTAAAGCCGGCGTTGTCGTTATTATTAGTTTGGCACCCTTCGACAACCGCTGTAGGAAACAGATTTCCGGGGTGGCCTTCAGACTGCTCAGCGATGAGGCGATAAGTACTAACTTCCCCTGTGGGAATATCGATACCAATCACTTCAGAGCTCATTGATTCCAGCATGAAAGTTCCCTGTTCGCGCAGAATAATGTCCTCAACTATTACATAGTTGAGGGTCTGCACCATTGGGTTATCGCCGATGTTCGTAATGGTAAAAGAAAGGCCTTCAACCCGGTCACAACGGCTGGTTACTACAATACTGGAGCCATCCCAGTCGTCGCTCACGGGTACACATTCAATCAGAGGGAAGATCGTAATGCGTGAGCTGATCGCCTGACCCGCAACGACGTCGTTACAAGCTACGCGGACCGTGATGTCAATGGTTCCCTCCGTTGAAGGAGCCAGGTCGCCGATGTCGAATATCAGCGTATTTTCGTTTTGTTCCACCGGCGTGATGTCGGAGGAAAGGTAGGTGAGGTTTGCATCCAAAATTAATTCGACGCTTGCACCATCTGCTCTATCCGTACCCGTGTTACCGTAGCTTACCGTAATGCGCTGTGTATCGCACTGGATCGCTGGAGTTGCACTCAAGCTGACTTCCAGGAGAGGGCAATCATAAGCGGGTTGCAGGGCAAAATTATGGAAGCTCGAATCGTAAGGAACCGTGAGATCAACCGTTAATTGGTTGGGATCACAGATGTTCCAGCGATCATTCTTCCGCAACAGGCTTACTTCGTAAACGTCAGCATCGACGCGCAGCTCGTAATTACCGATGGAATCGGTACTTCCGAAGAAGGTTGCCGTTTCACTCTCTGCTTTTATTAGCCAACCACTCAGTCCGAGGTCACCTTCAGTGAAGGAACCGCAGCCGTTAGCAGCGGGGAAGTAAACCTTACCCTGGAGGTAGTTGGTTTGCAGAGCGCCGAGGTTGTCCGTTTTGTAAAGGACCATCTCGTTACCCAACACTCCGTCGAAACGGGCACTGAAACCGGCCAGGGCGTAGCCACCGTCCAGAGTCTGAGCCAGGTCTTCTCCTACATCGAGCGTTTCCTCGTCTCCGAGGCGGCGCTGCCATAGGACCAAACCATCTTCGGATCGGACTTTCACCATTAGTACGTCAAGGTTGGATGGTGTTGGTACGGTTTGGCCGACGGCGACCAAGCTTTCGCCGTTATCGTCTTCGATTACGCTGTACAGTACATCGTCCAGTGGTCCTGCATTTATTTCGTGGTACCACAACGTATCTCCGTTGAGATCCGCTTTTGCAATTAATGCTTTATTCGAGTTATCCGCTGAACCGACAAATACCAGGTGGTCGTCGTTGGTACGGATAATATTTTCGAGCTGTTCGTTGCCATCCGTAGTTCCGTAGGTCTTAGTCCATTGCACCGATCCGTCGGCGTTAAGGCCGTGAAGCACGATGCCTTTGGTGGCAATGTTAGTTGCCCTGGCGGTTCCGGCTACGATGAGGCTTCCGTCCGGATTAGCTACCGTGCCAAAACCCTCACTGGTGAAGTTATCGCCGATAACTCTGCGAAAGAGTTCCTCTCCGTTTGCGTCAACCTTAATAATCAAGATGTCGCGGCGGCTGGTACCCGTTTGCTTGCGGTAACCGGTGATCAGGTACTCTTCGTTAGGAAGGGCAATGATTTGGCGGCCGCGTTCGTCGGTGACGGCGTCTCCATAGGAACGACTGAAAATAACTTGACCCTGTTGGTTAAGCTTTACCAGAAAGGTTTGCTCAGCACTGGCCGGAGTTTCCTGACGAAAACCAAGTACCAAGTAGTTGTCTTCTTCTACAGCAAGTACGTCTTCGGCTTGTTCGATGAAGCCTGCGTCGTACTGCTGCGTCCATATAGTAGTACCATCTACGTCGGTGCGAACTACGAAAATGTCAAAATCGTTATCGTCGCCCTGTACCCCCCTGGTGCTACCGACCTCGATGTAACCGTGGTCTTTAGTCTGGAGAATGGCCTGACCGAAGTCATCTTTAGGGCCGCCGATTTTTTTCTCAAACCCCTGGGCTCCTACTGTGAAAGAGAGACAAAGCACAGCCAGCATCAGGGCCATACGCTGACACTGACGACCGAAGGCTAATACCGTAAGTCGCTTTTTCATTTGTTGAGTTTGGAGGCCGCTATCCGTTGACTGCAATGCAAATATGAGGGCAGAATGAATCCAGCCAAAAAACACAATCCCGGCTTTGTTGAAAAAAAAACGGTTTTTTTTAGCTTTCATAATTTAGATACTTATACTCTTGACCTCAATAAATACTTACTTTAAGGCAATTAAAAACACCTTTTATCTGTTGATAAAAAATGGACAACACTGTTGAAAAAAATCCACTAATTTCCATATATCAGTCGCTAGACAAAGCTGATGCCCGTCGTTTGGGTAAATGGTTGAGCAGCCCTGTACACAACCAGCGGGAGGATGTCAGGATACTACATGCTTACCTCATCGGTGGAGAAGACCGCTTGTTTAAAACGTCTTCACTTGGTAAAACACGTATCTGGAAACGAATATTCCCAAAAGAACCTTACAGTGATGCGCGCCTCCGACAAACATTTTATTGGGCACTAAAGGCTACTGAATCTTTTCTCTCTTGGGAAAACTGGCGTCGCGATCCCTTTACCCAACAACTTGGGCTAGCTAAGGAGTTGCGTTGGCGTAACGTAGCAAGATCCGCCGGGCGTAGCCTTCAAAAAGCAGATCAACTCCAAAATAAAATACGGGTCCGTAACGAAAACTATTTCCGAAACCAGTATGACCTCGAACTGGAACGAGAAGAACACCGAACCTACTATCAATTAAGAGACAAACCCCGCTTTCAGGAAATATCCGATACCCTTGACCTTACTTACCTAATCGAAAAGCTTAAGGCTAGCTGGAATATGCTCTTCCACCAGCAGGTCTATAAAACTACCTACTCCGTTCGGTTTCTCGATGAAGTTGTCAGTTATGTGGAGCAATTTGACCTGGAAGAACACCCCGTTCTGGCCATCCACTATTATGGATACCGCGGCCTGGTGGAAGATGATGCCTCCGGAGCGACCATAAGCCTGCTTCGTGATGCTGTGGAAAAGCACGGAAACCTTTTGAGCAGAGTAGACCTTCGCTACGTCATCCTAATGGCAATCAACCTCTGCATATCCAACATGAACCAGGGACGAGAGCCTTATGTCCGGGAAGCTTTTGAGTGGTACCGCCTCGGCCTTGACCGCGACGTAATCGCCAATAACGGACAGATGACCCGTGCCACCTACCTAAACATCGTTGCTAACGCCATAAAACTGGAAGAGTACTCGTGGGCCGCTTCCTTCATCGAAGAGTATACTTCCCAGCTCGAAGAGGATATCCGCGAAAACACCGAAAGCTTCGCCCGCGCACGCCTTGCCTACGAGCAAAAAGACTACGATACGGGAATGCCATTGTTGGCACAAGTTGACTTCAAGCACCCCGTGTACAACATCCTAGCTAAAACCCTCCAGTTAAAAATCTACTATGAAATCGATGAATACGATGCGATGGATAGCCAACTGGATAGCATGACTACCTATCTGCGGCGTAAAACACTCTCTGACTTGCATAAGGACAACTTCGGCAACATCATCCGTTTCGTCCGGCGTGTCAGCCGACTTACACCGGGAGACCGTGCAAAGAAAGCAGAACTCAGAGCGCAGATCGAAGCCGCTACGCCACTCACTGAAAAAAAATGGTTACTGGAGCAGCTGGACAATAGATAACCATCAGCTACATCTTACCCAATACCTCCTTCATCAACTTAGCCGCCAAGAAGGCTGTCATCCCTTTGTAGTCTCTGTCTGGATTGTATTCCACAATATCAGCCCCAACAATCTCCGCATCCAGATTTTGGATGAGGCTGATTACCTGACGGGAACTCAACCCACCCGGCTCATGGTGAGAAACACCCGGCGCAAAAGCCGGATCGATGCCATCAAGGTCAAGGCTGAGGTATAAAGGATTTTTGAACGGCCCGACCTTACTAAGGTCCAGGTTCCTCATCCCGTGGACCTCAACCCCAAAGCGTTCCGCCTGCGCGGACTGGTGCGGATTAAGTGTTCGGATACCGACCTGCACCAGCCTTACCGCCAGGCCTTCTTCCATAATGCGAGCAAAGGGACAGGCGTGAGAGAATTTATCCCCTTCGAAATTATCGTACAAGTCTGCGTGGGCGTCAATCTGAAGGATATCGAGTTTGGGGTAGCGTCCGGCGAAGGCTTTGATGACTTGGTAAGCGATGGAGTGGTCCCCACCAAGCGTTAGTACTTTCCCGCCGTCCTGCAGGTGCTTCGCGGTAATTCCTTCTATTGAGAAGTAATCATCAATGTCAAAATCCCCAGCATCCTTGATTCCTTCTTCGTCCGCCCGCGCGCCAAGCTCGGAATACATGTTCATGGAGCCAGAATGCAGTGCTGCGCGGATAAGCTGAGGAGCTTTAGCCGGGCCGCGCTGGTAGGATGATTTTTCGTCCCAGTTGATGCCTTGGATGGTGATGTTTTTCATAATCCGGGGAAGGTATGAATTTCCTGACCAGCCAATTATCAACACGAAACAACCGGCCTTCTCCCTTAGGGAAAAAGACCGGCTTGAATTCTTACCGCGGCGTCATCGAAACAGCACGCTCCACATTTTAAAGCAGTCGGGCAGGGCGGAAAAATTCTCACTTTGCAAAAAAAGAAACACCTCTTCCAATCAACGGACCACTCAGGGTAATTGAAAGGTTGAAAAATTAAGAGCGTTTGATATCAGAATGGCAGGTCAGCATCGGCAGTCTCCAGCACTGTTTCATCTAAGGGAGCTGCGGTACGTTCGCGGCGGCGCTGGGTCCTGGCATTCAGTTCTTCAGGACCAGGATCAGCGACCATGCTGGAAGACATCTCCTCGTCGTTGAACTGTCGGTTCCCACCTCCGATAAAGGAAAAGGAATGGGCGATGACCTCTGCTGAAGTACGGTTCTGGTCGTGCTTATCGACCCACTTGCTGTACTGCATCGAGCCAACGATGGAGATCTGACTCCCCTTATCCAGGTACTGATCAAATAATTCGGCGAGCTTACCGAAGGCTTTTACACGGTGCCAGTCGGTCCGGGTTTGTTTGTTACCATCCCGATCACGGTACTGATCGTTGGTGGCGACAGAAAATTCGGCAACTACCGCTCCGCTGGGTAAGGTGGTTGTTTTTGGGACGTCTCCAAGACGTCCAATAAGGTTGATAAAATTACTTGTATTCATATTCATGACGAGGGTATTATTGAGCGAAAACCTCCGGCCTGGCAAACCATTTAGGAATGGCCATCCTGCGGCCGCCAGGCGATCGGAGCGAAAAAAATGTGATAAAGGTGATTAGTTGCTAGAGGCTTATGCTTCGAGCGCCTCGACGGCCTCGATAACTTCGCCAATGTCAGCGGTAGGCCTTTTGGGGCGGGCGGCGGATTTTGTCCGGCGAGAGGAAGTCTTCTTCGCCACCGGCTCAGCGACCATCATTTCCCCATGGGTATCTTCAACCATTACCTCATCGCGGTTTTTACGGCTACCGCTCAGGAAGGTGAACTCCTCGGCAATTACCTCTGCTGCGGTGCGGGTCTGGTCGTGCTTATCTACCCACTTACGGTAGCGCATGGAGCCGACGATAGAGATGGAGCTACCACGCTTCAGGTGCTGGTCAAAAAGTTCGGCAAGTTTGCCGTAAGCCTTCACGCGGTGCCATTCGGTCCGTGTCTGGCGCTCGCCCTGCTTATCGCGGTAGTACTCGTTGGTGGCCAGAGAGAACTCTGTGGCAGCCTTACCGGTCTTGAGGATAACGGTCTTGGGGTCGGCGCCGAGGTTGCCGGTAAGGTGGATATGGTTACGTACGTTCATTATAGTGAGCGTTTGTAGCCGTGGCGGGAAGGTTGATGTATGCCACGACCAGGTTTGGTAATACGCCACTTCAGTTCCAGGCCGAGCCCTTCCCATCGGTGACGATGCAAAGGTGGAGGCGCTACTAAACGCTAGTCGTGCTTTATACGCATACTTGCGTTTATATGCGTATAAAAACGCTTATAAATATACAAGTATCTGAAAAACAGCAACTTAACTAATAAGTGATTTTAAAGAAATTTTTCCTTTTATTATGCTACCACTAATAGACTGCGGCTTGGACTAATCCCCGCAACAGAGTACCCAACTTAGGAACGCAGTAAGAATACCTACTGGTTTTTGACCTATCGTTTTTGTTTTCACTGCCTTTAAAAGCTGAGGAACCAGTCTGCAGCGTAGAGCACAGCCCTTAAACCTCACAGTGCACCTGCGCCATCGCCCTTATGATTACCAGATTACTCCTCCCCAAGCTTTTTAAGGTTACGCAGCAAATTGCCGACGTTATTACGCAGCACAAAATCTATACGGCGGTTTGCAGTACGGCCCTCAGGGGTGGCATTAGACTTTGCGGGACTGAACTCCCCGTTACTCGCAGCAACAACCCGGTTTGAACTTAGGTAGTAAGTATCAGCCAGTTCTTCAGCAAGGAAGATTGCACGCAGGGCTGCATACTCCCAGTTGTCCGTATTACGACGGGGGTTAGGCTCGTTATCGGTATGGCCAACGATGATGAGTTTGAGCAGCGGGTCACTCTGCAGCGCATCCAAAACGGCGCGAAGAACTACGGCTGCCTCGTCGTTAAGTTTTTCGGAAGCCCGGCTTTCAAACAGAAGGCCTTCCTGAACACTCAGGCTTACTTCACCAGCGCTTACGTTGATGGTGTAGCTGTTATCAGGGATATTCGCTTCGAGCGCATTCATTAGCACGGCATCCGCCCGCACTAACCCCTGCTGAAAGACCTCTATTATATTTTGCTGATCGAGAAGAAGCGTGTCGTATCTAAGGTTAGCAGCCTCCAGCTCCTCACGGGTATCCGCGAGCTCGCCGTTCATCCGGGAGCTGGTAGAATTGAGGCTCCCGCTCAGGGCATCAATCTCGTCTTTCTGAGCCACTAGCTTGTCTTCCAGCTTACCCTGTGCGATCATCAGCGCATCTTTACCGCCAAGCGCACGATCAAGGGCTGAGTTGAGTTTTACGATACTATCCTGCCTGAAGGTGATACCCGACTCCAGGTGCGCGACCCGGTCATCGTGAAGTGCTTCGATCAGTTCCACCTTTTTGGGAGCGATACAACTGGTAATAATTATAGAAGAGAGTAGTAGTAATAGTAGACGCATTTGTAGCTGGGGATAAATTCAAGGACAAAGATAGACGGCTGCGCCTTTTAGACACTACGCCTTTAGACGGACTTCGTCCTTGTAGACGCTTCGCTTTTAGGGCACGGTTGAATTCTATCTCCCTATTTTTTTCCTCTCCCTTAATTACTGCTCTGACACCTAAAAGGGCGAAGCCCGTCTAACCCACCGGAATAGGAATGAAAAGTAACTCCTTACCATGCTTCTTCAGCCAAACATCATACTCTTTATGGTTGGGCAGTGCACGCTCTACCT
>JAPKCQ010000095.1 GCA_026421165.1 Lewinella sp.
GCGAAGCAACGAAAAAGGTGTTATAATTTAATCGCTTCGTGACCCCGGAACTCGGCCCGGAAGACCTCGACTAGAACAGAAATAGCCTCCAGGGCTATTCCAGTCCAAGGGGTTCGTTGGGCAAAGCATTGAGATCCGTTATCCGCCCGCGAACGGCTTTAGTGTCCAGCGCCCAGAAGGTTATTCGGCGGTTGTTTTTCACTTGAACAATTACCTTTTGATGCTGGGGATGGTCAACGATCTCAAAACCATCGCCGAATTTATTTTTGGCCCATTTTGCGACGTCAGCCATCAGCTTAGGCGTGTGGGCATCCTTGTTCCATGGCGACCAATCGTCGTAGATAATTTCCATATCCATTGCCTTGATGATACGAGGCCGGTCTTCGCTAAAATCTGGGTAATAAGTTAGGGTAGCCGGACGGGGTAGCGCATCTCCCAGCTTATAATCCACGCGGTTGCCGCCGGAGCCCATCGTTACTTTTTGCTGCTTATTAAGCTCCGTGCAACGGTCGTAAAACTGCTTATCGGTAACGGCAAGCTCGAGACCGAGAAAAAGATCGTTGGTGACTTCTTCGCTGGCAAGGCCTTTGGCCAGGGCGGCTTCATAGCGCTCCTGCGGCGTGCCTTTAGGTTCGTTTGTACAGGCTGAGAGTAGCAGCATGGACAGCGCCGTGAGGGGTAGAAGCTTAAACAGTGTGTTTAGTTTTTTCCTGTTCCCCGGTCCCTCTCCTCGGGAGGGAGAAGACAAGGCAGACGTTGGAGATGTGGTAAGAGGCTGCTCCGGTATTGAGATTTCCGTCGCCTTAGACAAAATCAGTTGTTTCATCATTGTTTAATGCTTAACGCCGTCACCCTTCCGTTGGAGCGGGCGACGAGGAATTTACTTTTGCCGTTGGGAAGTATTGCGCGTACGTCTCCGTCGAGGACCATACCGGATACTGCCGGGCCGAAGGCGGTAAAGTAGCCGTGGCCATCGTTGATGAGGATAGCGCCAAAGCTGGCCGCGTTGATGCCTAATTCAGGCTTAGCGATGGTTTGATTTCCTCCGATAATGAGGTCAGGATCACCGTCGCCGTCGAGGTCAGAGACGGTAACCGCATAAACCGGACTCAGGTGAACTTCCAAGGGGAGGCTTTTGCTCTGCCAACCATCCGGATCGTTCTGCCATACCGTCGAATAAACGGTTTCTACAGATCCAATTTCAGACCGTTCCAATACTTTCGCCGGGAAGAGATCGGCCAGGGTTTTACCCTGATAGTCGGCATAGCGCTGGATGGTTTTGCGCAGCGCGGGTATTTGTTTCACGAGGTCGTCTCGAAGTACTATCGGGTAAGGCTTGTCGTCTTCTGCGTAGCGGGTGATGATCTGCTCCGCCCGTCCGTTTCCGTCGAAGTCGTTGACGTGTAGTTCGACGGGGCGGTCCATCATGACGTTCAGCTGGGTGTTGCCACCGATGTTCCCGGCGAAAATGTCGTCACGGCCATCTCCGTTGAAATCAGCTACCGCAAGGGAATGCCACAGGCCGCTCCCGTCGGGCAAAGTGTCAACTTCAACGATCCTGGCGCCGTCAAAGTGCAGGATTCTAACCGGGCCCCACTCACAAGCTACGACCAGTTCTTTCCCCGCATCGCCATCAAACTCAGCCCAACGCGCATCGGTCACCATACCAAGCTTCAGCAGTTTGGGAAGCTTTGCGCCGGAGAAGTTTCCTTTGCCGTCGTTGAGCAGTATATGGGAGTCTGCCGGGACACCGTAGAGGCCTGCTTTTAAGCGTCCACCGATGAACAGGTCTTGGTCACCGTCGCCGTCGATATCAACGTTGCGGGCGCAGGATCCGACGTGAAATTTGTTGCTGAGCGGCAGCAATTGACTGGACGCTTCGAGTTTTCCGCTGGCGGTTCCGAAGTAGAGTTTGTCGAGTAGTGCCGTTGAGGCCTGGGAAAATTCGTTGCTGCCGTTGACGACGTAGAGGTCTTCATAACCGTCGCCGTTGGCATCGAACCAAATGGCGTCGACGTTTTCTCCGGCCCGGTCGTCGTCGAGAGTCGCGGTTATTTTTTCGTTGCGAAAAAGCTGGCCAGAGTTACCAGAGGAGCCGCCGAGGTAGCCGGTTCCGTTTTTGCTTACGGCGAAAGCTGGGCCTTCGTTACTCAGGCCGATGAAGAGGAGCGGATCACGGTCGAAGTCGCTGAACTTATTCTCTTCGTGAACGATATTTTTGAGCTCTTGGGTTTCGACGGGGGGGCAGGTTTCGATGTCTTCATCTTCGGCCAGATCCCCGGTTCTAAAAGCCTCCTTTGCATCCTGCGTGCGCGCCAAACCTGTTCCCTGTTCTATTTTATTATCAGGAGAAACGAAGGTTTCCCACTTCCCGTCGGGCCAGCGAACGAGCAAGGAATCAGGCTGTTGGGCAAAGTGTAAACGCTTATCCATCGTGCTCTGAAAACCGCGCATGGGGTGTAGTTCGGAATAAGCGAAGATATCGTAGGTACGGCAAAACACCTGGGCGCCAATCGCATCAGGGTTGTATTTCTGGCGCGAACGCAGGTGCAAGGTGAAGCCTTCGGAATCCGTGTTGTTCCGGTACACGCCCGCCAAACCGTCAATGTTGTTGACCACCAAATCAAGGTCACCGTCATTGTCAAGATCGCCATAGGCCGCTCCGTTGGAAAAGGTCGGCTCGCCGAAACCCCACTCCTCAGCAACGTCTCTAAAGCCGTAGCTATCTTTCCACTTAGTAAACACACCATTTACCAGCTTTTCACTTGGAATTTTGTCGATCAAATCGGTAATGGTCTTCCCCTCATCCTTAATCAATCGCCGGATCGCCGCCGGGTTCGCATCGAAGTTGATGTAGTCCTGGTCAAGTAAGTCTTTGCCCACGCCGTTAGCGACAAAGATGTCCCGCTTACCATCATTATCCATGTCAAAAAGCAGCGCTCCCCAGCTCCAGTCCGTAGCATCAACACCGACCATCCGGCCAATCTCGCTAAAGCGTCCCCCACCCCGGTTCCACTGCAAAACGTTGCGGCTGAACTGCTGGTGGTAGCCCTCATCGCGGTACAGCTGGTAGCGGTTCCAATTGTCGAAAGCAGCCTTAGTCTTGCGCCGTTTTTCCGTGCGCGGCAGCATTTCGGTGACGAATAGTTCAGGTAGTCCGTCGCCAGTCAGGTCGGCGAAGTCAGCGCCCATACTCCCTTTACTAATCTCTGGCATATGGGCGATCAGGTCTTCCTTGAAGGTGCCGTCACCGTTGTTAAAGTAGAGGTAGTCGCGTTCAAAGTAATCGTTGCTGACGAAAAGGTCAGGCAAGCCGTCTTCGTTGATGTCGCCAACGGTTACGCCAAGGCCGAAGCCTATTGCTGAGGAATAGATGTTGGCGGATCGGGTTGCGTCCTCAAAAGTGGGTTGTGCGGACGTGGCAGATATTGCAGCCGTGGATGCTCGCTTCGCTCGTTCCCCTTCCCCCAGCCCCTCTCCTGAGGACAGGGAAGACGTTGTAAGTGAGGCAGATACTGAAGGTGAGGCAGACCTAAGCGCGCGCTCCATCGTCATGTTTCGCAGGAGTTTATTACCGCCTTCCGGATCAGGAATCTCCCGCAGCCCCTTCTTAGCGTTGTAGCCCGTAGTTGAACGAGTAGAGTTGTTGAGCAGGTAACAATCCAGGTCGCCATCCTGATCGTAATCAAAGAAGGCTGCCTGGACGGATAAGCCTACGATATCCAGCCCAAATTCAGCGGATGCTTCGCGGAAGGTCGCGTCGCCGTTGTTGAGAAATAGCTCGTTGTGGCGCACACCAGTCATCCCTGCAATTTGCTCTCCGGCGGGCGGACCGGCCTTGCATACGTAAATGTCTTGGTCGCCGTCCGCATCAATGTCGACAACGGCAACGCCCGTGCTCCAGCTGTCGGCAGAAGCAACGCCAGCAGCTTCGGTTACATCCTCAAAATGCCAGTTCCCTTTGTTCAAGTAAAGGCGGTTATCCACAAGATTACCAGCGAAATAAACATCCTGAAGTCCGTCGCCGTCGAAGTCGCCGAGCCCTACCCCACCGCCGTTATAGAAGTTGCGATAGGTGTACGGGTTCAATTGTTCGGTGTAGTCCAGTTCATTCTCAAACCCGATGCCCGTAGCCGGGTTGCAAGCCATTTGAGTAAAACGCTTGTCTTCATCGGCCACACAAAACTCCCTTGCCGGGGCGGGATCGTCCGCACAGGCATACAAGAATAACAAGACTACTACTAGAACACTACTACTTTTCGGCATATCGACAATCGGAAGACGAAGATAGGGAAATTGCTCCGGTCGCGGTTCATCGACACCGGAACTCCGCCGGGGTTTCACCAGGCCAAAGACACAATAAGCTGTTAACAAGTTACCATGTCCGAACAAAAACGACAAGTGTTGTATTGACACTGGTTGATGAAGAAGCTAACCAAGAATTAGTTAGCTACCTCCTTAATATCCCCAGCCAAATGATCTTGCCTTCCAACTCCTTGATGCACCTGCACTTCGGTTCCGCTCAGCAACTACGTGCGCGCCTGCTTTTTATTATACTCGTGCTGATGTCTGCTGCTATCTTCGCTCAAACCAATTCAGCAACCACCCCCGGAAAGGTAGCCGGTACCCTGATCGACGCGGAAACTGACGAACCGATCGGTTTTGCCAACGTGATTATTTACACCGTTAAGGACAGTATGATAACGGGTACGACTACGGACATCGACGGGAAATTCCTATTTAAGAACGTCCCTCCGGGCGACTACCGAGTAGAAATGAGTTTCATCGGCTACAATACTGAAAACAGGGAGATAGAGCTCAACGAAATTGAACGGGTATTCTCCATCGGTGATGTTATTCTCGGCACCTCAGGTCAGGACCTGGAGCAAGTCGTTGTAACTGCCGAACGGGCCGTAATGGAACTGGGCCTGGACCGTAAAATCTTCAACGTTGAAAAATCAATCGCCGCCGCCGGTGGATCCGCTGAGGACCTCCTCCGTCAATTACCAAGCATCAGTATTGACCTAGAAGGCAACGTCTCCCTGCGCGGCTCCGGTAACGTCAGGTTTCTCATCAACGGCCGGCCCTCCGGCCTGGTCGGGTCAGACCCCGCCACCTACTTAAAATCCCTCTCCGCAACCAACATCGAGCGCATCGAGGTGATCACCAACCCGGGCGCCGCCTACGACCCCGACGGAACGGCAGGACTGATCAACATCGTCCTGAAGAGTAAGCGGGACGACGGCTTCAACGCCTCCATCAACCTGAATGCGGGTACCGGTAATAAATTCGATGGCAGCTTGGACATGAACTGGCGCAAAGGAAAATTCAATTCCTTCGCCGGTGTGAGCGGCCGCTACGACGAGCGTTTCTTCGAGGGCTTCCGCGACCAGAGCGGTAGTATCGAAGACAGCACCTTTACCCGCCGGTTTACGTTCGATGGCGACCGGGTTCGTAAATCCACCACCTTCAAACTAGGTACAGAGTACAGCCTTGGCAAAAGGGCGACCTTTGGTGTTCAGGGTAATTACCAGATTGAAGACGGACAGAGCAACAACGACCGTGTCACTAGTTTTTTCAGCAGCTCTAGTGAGTTGGAACGGGTCAGCACCCGACTGGAAACCGAACCATCCGACGAAACGGACTACGAAGTAAGTGCGAACTATACGACCACCTTTAAAAAAGAAGGGCGGCAACTATCGGCCAACGTCAGCTACAGCCAGAACGATGAGTTTGAGCAGGAGAACTACGACGAAACCATCGTCGACGGAATGGGTAACCCGCTTGAATCCGTTCTGCAACAAAGCCCTTCGCTGGAGGACCGAACGCAGACCATAGCTCAACTGGATTACGAACAACAAATCGGCGAATTTAAATTCTCCACGGGTTGGCGCTCCACCCTACAAGAACTAACAATGGATTCCGAGTTCGCTACTTTTGACGGAAACCAGTTCATCGTCAACCAACAGCAAAGTAATCTCTTCTCCTACGAAGAAGACGTCCACGCTCTGTACGCTTCCTTCGGCGGTAAAATCAACGCCATTACGTTCAGCGCTGGTCTGCGGGTGGAACAGGCCTACACGACCAGTACCCTGATCGAACCCGATCTGGATGTTTTCGAAAACAATTACTTCAAGCTTTACCCCAGCGTTTATGCGGGCTACGCTTTCGACGAAAATACTACCCTTCAGGCGAGCTACAGCCGCCGCATCAACCGCCCGCGGGCCTGGGCACTCAACCCCTTTGTGGACCGTGGCGACCCTTTCAACCTACGCAGTGGCAACCCGTTTCTCCTGCCGGAACTGATCAACAGCTTCGAACTGAACGTACAGCAGCGGTACGCGCTAGGTACGTTAACAGCGGGCTTTTACTTCCGCCAACTCGACGACATCATCAGCCGAATCAGCATAACCCAGCCCGGCGGCGTAACGCTAAGCACCAGAGGTAACCTCGACCAGGGCCGTAACTACGGTATCGAAGTGATCAATACCCTCCGCATCGGCAAGAAGCTTGAGCTGACGGCCAGTGCCAACGGCTATAAATCAGAGATTGTCGGCCGCGCCGATGACGAAAGCGTGGACGCCAACGGCTACCTCTTCAGCGGAAACCTACAGGGCAGCTACGAGCTCCCGGGCGACATACAGGCCCAATTCACTTATTTCTACCGCAGCCCGGGAATAAGGCCGCAGGGGCGCATCAGTACGATCCAGAGCTTTGACCTCGGTTTCCGCAAGGAAATACTTGATAGCAGAGGCGCACTGACGCTCCGGATAACCGACCTGTTCAATACCCGTAGGTACCGCTTTGACACCGAGCTGGCAAGCCTAACTACCAGGAGCGAGTTCCAGCGGGAAAGCCGAATCGTTTACATCGGCTTCCAGTACAGCCTCCAGCAACTAAAGCCAGAGCGCAAGCGCGGCGGACGTGGTGGCGGTGGCGGTGGCGGTGGTGATTTTTAGATCATTAACGCGAGTCAAGAGCTATACCTAGAAGAACGGGCACTTCGAGTGTTTGCTTTTAGCTCTTAATTCGCACCTTTAGTCTATTAAACCATTAGCAAAAACGATTTCGGCTTTCAGAGGTTTAAATTATACAACCACTCCACCAAATAGATATCGGGCATAGTATGAGAGCCAGAATAAGCGACAACACTCAGGATGCTGCCGATTTCCTGCGCGACGGCCGACTAGTAGCGCTACCAACAGAAACCGTTTACGGCCTGGGCGCTAACGCGCTTGATGAGACCGCCGTGGCCAACATCTTCTCCGCCAAGAACCGTCCGGCTTTCGACCCATTAATCATTCATCAGAGCAATGCGAATAGGATTCTCGAATACGCGAGTTCCGTGCCTAAAGACGCATGGAAACTCGCTGAAGCATTCTGGCCGGGCCCACTAACCCTGGTGTTGCCTAAAAAAGACATCGTTCCTGATCTGGTATCCGCCGGATTAAAAACAGTAGCACTACGCGTGCCCGATCACCCACTCACCAGAGAGGTGCTGAATTTGGTTGATTTCCCGGTAGCTGCTCCCAGTGCAAACCCTTTCGGATTTGTGAGTCCCACAACCGCTCAACACGTCGCCGATCAGCTCGGTGACAGGATCGACTTCATCCTCGATGGGGGGCCATGCCGGGTTGGGCTGGAAAGTACGATCGTTGGTTTTCCTGACGGCAAGACAACGGTATTAAGAAAAGGAGGCCTGCCAATTGAAGACATTGAGGAAGCACTTGCCCACGCTGTCGCGGTGCGTACCCACGGCAGTAGTAAACCCATGGCTCCAGGGATGCTGAGCCGCCATTATTCGCCCGGAAACCGGATTGAATTATTCAGGAAACTCAATACCGATACCCCGGTGCCAACGAATTCCGCCTGGATAACTTTCGGGGGCGGAGGGCCTGTATTTTCTCACCATGAAAGTAGAAGCTTGGCGGTCTACAACCTCAGCCCCAACGGAAATTTGGCGGAGGCCGCCCAACAATTATTCAGGGTGTTGCGTCTCATCGCGGAACGTAAATATGAATACGTCGCTGTTCAGCTACTTCCTGAAAAAGGATTGGGAAGGGCGATCAACGACCGTTTACGCCGAGCCGCGGCAACGGAGTAAATCCGCGTGAATTCAAACCCGTTTTATTCCACCTCAAAGCAATAAGCAATAGCCAGAAAATATTCAAAGAATCTATTCTAACCATCGCAATTTTATTTGCGAATTTCAACTATCAGCAGTTTAGGCTGTACCTTTCCACTGACTTCAAGCCCTCGAGCCCAAATTAAGCACATGCGCCTGTTCCTACCTATTTTCTGTCTGTCACTATTATTCACCGCCTGCGAAGACGACGCCAGTACTAGTTTTAAAAACACAAGCATTGAGGGTCGCTGGGAATTAGTGGAGGCCCGCAAAAACAATACTAAAACAGGAGTCGTTGACGGGCTTCATTTGGAATTCTGGCCCAATGACAGCCTGGAAACAAACCTCATGCGCAATGAGGACCCGGGGACCTACTTGAAAACAGGAGATGAAATTATTACGGAAGGGATAAAATTACCTATGACGTTTAACGTGCAAGAAATGACAGACTCTACCCTGCATTTGCGGAGTAAATTCCGTGGCTTTCAGTTCGACTTCCTGATGGAACGCGCTGAAATAGAGGATGTCAAAATTGATTCCTGAACGCTGACTACCGCAGGAAAAAAGTCTGCAGGTCACCTACAGTTTCTACCTGAGAAGCTTCCTCCTCCGTGAGGTAGTATTCCAGTTTGCTCTCTAGGCTCGCAATGAGCAGATTAACGTCAAGTGGCTCTAGGAACAGATCATCCTGCAGGCGCAGATATGGCTGAAGACGGTGCCCGGGTACACGCAGCTCTGTGCTGAGGTTATGCATAAGGCTGGCGGAACGGGTAACGGGAACTTGAATAGCTGTCATATTGGTTTTTTTTAGGGTCATGCTAAGAAGGGAACCCCTGTGGAGCTTAGCTTCTTACAGAGTCACTGGAAGAAAATTTCCAGCGAATATTCGCTGGGAGTAACGTAGTGAGGGGGTAAAGCGTTGCCTCCGCAGGTATAATTCGTCTTCTTTTCTTCAAAAATGCCTGTTGCCGACAATCTCCTACTGCCACCCTCCTCCCGAAAATTATGTTCAACTGCGCGGCAGTACATCCTACGCCAACGTCCTTGCGATTAACGGTCCCGACGTCACCTAAGGTTGATCCCCGATCATTTCGAGTCTTATCTCAGAAGGTATGCGCAACAAATTGCAGGTTACTCAACTTTGGGCGAACCTGAACAGCGCTAAAACAAGCAGTACATTCACAACCTGAACCAAGAACCATGGAAGAGGCCAAAGCCCTGAAACAACTACTACTTAACCACTGCCAAGAACAAACCGAGCAGCGGATCGCAGGCATCATCGATTCGCTCACAAAAATTGAGGAGGCCCGCAACGGCGAGACGAAGTCCAGCGCCGGAGACAAATTTGAAACCGGACGAGCGATGATGCAAATGGAAGAAGCCAAGCTGAACCGGCAACTCGAGGAGGTACTAAAAGTCCGGCAAGTTCTTGACCAGATTGACCCCCTGTACACCGGAAAAAGAATAGCCGCAGGAAGCTTGGTGGCAACCAACCGGGGGAATTATTTCCTAGCGGTTGGCTTAGGCAAAGTCCGTCTTGAAAAACGGGTCTTCTTTTGTACGTCCATGGATTCCCCGATCGGCCGCCAACTACTCGGCAAAACGGCCGGGGAATCGTTCCTATTTAACGAACTTGAGTTTGTGGTACAGGGAATGGTGTAAAGGGCTGCGAACGTGAATCATCCCAGACTTTATCAGTATATTTCGTTTCTTTTAAAGTCAGATCAATCAAATGAAAAGTCGATATATCCTGTTAGTCCTCCTTTTGGCAGCAACTTTTTCCATCAGCGCTCAGCTACGCATCAACGAAGCCGTTTCTTCCAACAGCACCTACTCTGACGAGGACGACGATACACCGGACTGGCTTGAGCTACACAATCCTGGCAGCCAGCCGCTGGACTTAACCGGCTACACCCTTTCCGACAAGGCGAATAATCCCGGAAAGTGGCCCATCCCCAATCTCAATATTGCTCCTAATGACTACGCCTTTTTCTGGGCATCGGGTAAAGACCGCGCTGGTGCACAAAGCTTCCGGACTTTCATTGATCGCGGTGCAGCATTCCGTCACCTAGTACCGGATGCCTCCGTTAGTCAGAATTGGATAGCGCCAGACTTCGACGACGCTGGCTGGGCCGAAGGTCCGTCCGGCTTCGGCTACGGAGATGGGGACGACGCTACCCTTGTACCAGCGGGAACCATCTCCATTTTCGCACGCCGCAACTTCACCGTCAACTCACTGGAAGGGCTGGAAGCCTTAATTTTTGACATCGACTACGACGACGGCTTCGTCGCCTACTTAAACGGTGTAGAAATTGCCCGGGAAAACATAAGCGGTAACCGACCAGCCTGGAATGCCTTTTCCGATGACTTCACCGAGCCCCGGCTCATCAACGAAGCACCGCCGCTGCGCTTTACCATCGAAAACCCTGCAGATTTACTCGTCGAAGGAGAAAACCTACTCGCCGTTCAGGTACACAACTTTGGTACCGGATCTTCCGATTTAAGCATGATCCCTTTCCTCTCCGCCCGGTTTGCTGGCTCGAGCTTCGAAGGAACCACGCCTCCGGAAGTACTCAACCTACCGGACCTGGCGATGCACACCAACTTCAAGATCTCTGCCGGAGGGGAGACGCTTTTCCTACACGACCCGAACGGAAATCTTATCGACAGTCTTCCCGTTTACAACCTGCCCGCGGAGGTGTCCACGGGCATCCCCGGAAACGGAGGCGAAGCGGCCATCTTCACTGAAACTACCCCCGGTAGCCGTAACCCCAACTTCGGTTTTCAGGGCGTTGTGGGAGACCGGGTGGTGTTCTCCGCGGCGGGTGGTCAGGTTAGTGCGCTGTCATTGGAAATGTCGGGCGTCTCCTCCCCCAACACGCTCCGTTACACGACGGACGGAAGCGAACCGACGATCAGTTCGCAGAGCTACTTCGGGGCCATCTCCATTGCTCAAACCCGGGTCATCCGGGCGGCGGCTTTTCGGCAAGGCTACCTCCCTTCTCCGATCACGACGGAAACTTACCTGATCAATACCAACCACAGCTTGCCGGTGGTTTCCCTAGTCACCGAGCCCGACAATCTATTCCACCCCGTTACCGGGATATACGTGCTCGAAGAAGGCTACAGCGGAGATTTTCCTTACTTCGGCTCCAATATCTGGGAAGACACCGAGGTGCCGGTCAACTTCGCCTTTTATGAACCTGGCAACTCGGACGCTTACGCCTTTGACGCCGGCACGAAGATCTTTGGAGGCTGGAGTAGAGGCCAAGACCAACGTTCGCTTTCTGTTTTCGCCCGCGGCCGTTACGGGACGGATGAGATAGACTACCCCTTTTTCCCGCAACGAGAAAACACCCGATTTCAGTCCGTTGTCCTTCGCAACTCCGGTAACGATCTCTACAACTCGGGGATGCGGGATGTGGTGATGACCGGTCTCATGGAAAACTCTAACGTTGACATTCAGGCTTACCGCTCCGTGGCCAGTTACATTAACGGCGAATACTGGGGCTTGTATAACCTCCGTGAAAAAGTAAGCGAGCACTTTTTGGCAAGTAAGCACGGCGTCGATAAAGACAACATCGACTTGCTGGAGCTCAACGCTGAAATCGTTCAGGGCTCTAACGTAGAGTACATCGCGCTGATGAATTATATCCGTGACAACCCCGTTAACCAAAGTAGCCACTACGATTATATCACCGATCGTATTGATCTCGACAATTACATCCAGTACCAAGCCGCTCAGATCTATTACGACAACGTGGACTGGCCAGGGAACAATATTAAATTCTGGAAATCACCCGAGACAAAATGGCGGTGGATTCTCTATGATACAGATTTTGGCGCGGCCACTTGGAACCAAAGTGCTGCCTTCTCCAATACCTTATCTTTTGCGCTGAATCCAAACGGGCCAAACTGGCCCAATCCACCGTGGTCCACCTTCCTGTTTCGCCGACTCGTTACCAACCAGACCTTCAGGAACCGCTTCGTCAACCAGATTGCGGATGAGATGAATTCTCGTTTTCTTCCCCAGCCCGTGATCAACCGGATCAACTCCCACGTCAACAGCGTCAGGGCAGAAATCAGCCGCCAGGACAATCGTTGGGGCCGGGATGGTAATTGGAACGAGAATGTAGAACAGATTCGTGATTTTTTCCGCGATCGCCCGGCGCAGATGAAAGGCTTTATCCGCGACCAGTTTAACCTACCTGCGCACCACCGTCTTAACATCCGGATCAACGACACGGATGAAGGCTACGTGAAGGTGAACAGCCTTGACATTGATGCGACCAACTGGTCCGGTGATTACTTTCAGAACGTACCGATCAAAGTCACGGCCGTACCAAAAGATGGCTACACGTTCCGCTATTGGGAACTGAACAGCGATTCTGACGATGCGGAGCTGACGATTAATATGAC
Organism: Lewinella sp.; assembly: GCA_026421165.1. GTDB lineage: Bacteria > Bacteroidota > Bacteroidia > Chitinophagales > Saprospiraceae > Neolewinella. The sequence goes on from JAPKCQ010000095.1 coordinate 12,545, forward strand.
CAGCCAGCTTGCCTTGCGGCCGGTATTTAGCGAAGACCCAAATTCCATCCCAGAGCCGGGTAATAACCTCAGTTCTGTCACAGGTATTGACGTTTCGCCGAACCCGTCTAATGGAGAGCTGCGGCTGCGCTTTACGGTGCGGCGGGCAACGCAGTTGTCAGCAGTTTTGTACAACGCTCAGGGGCGACAAGTAAGGACTATTTTCAACGCTCCTTTTGCGGCGGGAACGCAGGTGCAAAGTGAGGATCTGAGCATGGTTCCTCCGGGAGCCTACTGGGTGGAACTTCGTGAACCTGATGGTGGACGGGCCGCTGTTAAGTGGATTAAGAAATAGCTGCGCCGAAGCTCAGGGACGCGAACACATTTTCACCCCAAGTGGCCGACAGAGTAAGTACTCGGACAGTTTCCGGCAGAACCGCCAGCAATAGAGAAGGAAATACTAATCATGATGGATGACGTAATCCTGATCAAAGAACGAACTACTTACCAAAGGCAGTTAGCTAGGCAAAGGAAGAAGACCCCTCTTCTCTACCCTAAAACAATAAACAACTACTCCCAATTACTAAACGGAGACCTGATCAGCGAAGAATTAAAATAACGCGGATCATCGGATACTTCCGCCCCAATCCAGGCAGGGAGGACGAACTCCTCCCCTTCGGAATCCAGTTCAATTTCTGCGAGGGTCAGGCCTTCGTTGACCCCACTAAAGACGTCAACTTCCCAGGTTTTACCGTATTCGATTACCAGGTAGCGTATTTTTTCGATGACCGGTTGTTCGCATAGCTCGATCATTTCTAGGGCGTCAGTCACCGGAATTTCGTACTCGAATTCAGGCCGGGTAAAGCCGACGGAACGGCCTTTTATCGTCAGAAAGCCTTGTTCTCCGGCGATGCGGATACGAACGGTACGGGTGGGTTCAGAACTAAGGTAGCCTTGTTTAATGGTGATCGCTCGGGTTACTTTATCCTTCCAGCTCTCGGAAGAGATTAAAAATTTCCGTTCTATTTCTTTTGCCATCGTGGTAGTTGTGGGGTGAAGATAAGAAGCACCTCGGTAAGAGCCTTCGCGGGGTTAAGCGACTCTTTAGAGGTAAATCACGCCAGAGTCGCTCAACCCAACTCAAAAGTGTAGTTTGCTGAATGCGCTTAGCGGGTCCTGAAGGGACTTTCATTTTCTAGCCCTGGCCGTTCACCCTGAGCGACGTCTATGTCGAAAACAGTAAAAGGTTCATCTAATTTTAGCGCCCGTGCCCCGGTAAGTAAAGCAGATTTGGCTCCTGAGTACCGTACCTTTAAATTCAAAGCCTTTTTTCACCCCTCACCCACCCCACCCATGGAGGACCAGGAATTCTACATTAAGATAGCTAAGGCCTGTGCTGATGCTTACCGTAGCGACGATCATGCCGAGCTCCGTGAACGAATCGATGAGTGGTTAGACTTCACCATTCAGACCCATCCAGAGCAGTATGGTGATGCGGTTTATATGAACCACACCTACCGGGGACTCCTCGCACTGGATGCCGGAGACATGGAGACCGCTCGCCTGGAATTGTTGAAGTCAGGTAAGGCGCCCCCGTCCCCAGTCTTGAAAAGCTTTGGTCCGAACCTTAGCTTGGG
>JAPKCQ010000003.1 GCA_026421165.1 Lewinella sp.
GCCACCCTGTAAATATCGTTACCGTTAAGCTTGGTCTTTCGCACGCTACCGTCGTCGCCAAAGTACTTCGTCGCCTAGCCAGCGCACGAAATACCTGCGTTTTCTAGTAACGATATTTACAGGGTAGCCCATTAGAAGCTTTATTTCTTCCCATAAACGCCCATCTCCACCTCACTCAAATCTATCATAGCAAAAGGCTCCCAACTTGCTCCATCAACGAGTCCTTTTCGGTAAGCGATGTGGGCCCGGTGAATTATGGTACTCATCTTTTGGCAGGTCCTTACCATTACCTCATTATGGCCGCGGATGGTGGCCAAATCAACGTATTTATAGGTATTGGCGTTGTGCTGGTTTCCGCTCTGGTACATGGCGTCCACCATCAGGGGGAACACACCCAAACGTTGAAAATCTTTTACGATGCCAAAGGCGACGCCTTTGCAGTTACGTGGCTTTTTCTGAAATTTGAGGCGGTAGAGGAAGCGGGGCAGGCCCTTCCAGTCTAGCTTTCCGTCCACGCCATCCATGAAGCAGTTGATGTCGGGAATGAGCCCAGAGATGCCGATTGGGCGGTGGTCCTTGCTGTAAGCGAGGCTGGTGAGATGGGGATCCATGATGGGTTTCATCTCTTTGAAGGTGGGGAGTATGTCTTCTCCCTTCATCGGTTTGAAGTAAGGCCAGTGGTTGAAGGATGCGTTGTACGCTTCGGCGAAGTCGTTGGCTGCTGAAGGCAGGTTGTTCTTATCAATTTGCTTGGTGTAGATACCGTACTTTTCCTTCAGGCTGGCAGCAATACCGGCCAATTTCTCGCTTGGGAATTTGGAAACGATGCCCCGCATGGTCAGACATTGTTCGTGGGGCAAGTAGTTTCGGTCTTCGAACATCCGCTGATAGTAGGGCGGGTTATAGGTCTCCTGGTAGACGGGGCGGTACCATCCTCTAGTAAGCAGGCCCCAGAATTTATCGCGTTCACCGAAGTTGATTGGTCCGTCTACAGCGTGCATACCTTCGCTGCGGAGCCAGCCTTCGGCGGCGTCGAAGAGGAGTTCCGCGACCTGATCGTCCTCAATGCTTTCGAAGAAGCCGAGTCCGCCCACGGGCAATTCTAGTTCTTTATTTCGTTCCCGGTCGATGAAAGCGGCGATACGGCCGACGGCGCGCTTGCCTTCTTCTAGCACTATCCATAACTTCAGGTTGGTGCCGTCGTAGGCATTGTTCTTGGCGGAGAGGATGCTTTCGATGTCTCTCTGCAGGGGAAACAAGTATTGCTTATTGCCTCGATATACTTCTTTGAGGACGGCGTGGAAGTGGCCGAAATCCGTTACTTCTTTTAGTTGGTAGCTCTTGCTCATTGGGGTAAAGATAAGAATGTAGACTACTATGTGTAAGTTCCGTGGCTACCAATCCCGTAGGGATTCAACAATAGTAGCTCGGGACGCAGCAGGGTGCGATAGTATCGGCGGAGTCCCGGGTTGGTAGAATACACTCCTACGGAAGCAACGTGAAGTGGTGCCGTCAAGGAATGAGGTGCAACCTTAGGTACGGGTCAAAGCGTTACCTACGAGTAATAAAAATTTCAATCTTATGACGCTAGAAGAGCGCATCACCGCCGACATGAAGACCGCCATGAAGGCCAAAGACAAAGTTTCTCTCCGTGGCATCCGCGCCGTCAAGAGCGCCATTTTGCTCCAGAAAACGGACGGCTCCGGCACCGTACTGGACGCTGATGGAGAAATCTCTATGCTCCAGAAGCTGGTCAAGAGCCGGCAGGATAGCCTGGAGATCTACACCAAGCAAAACCGCGAAGACCTCGCCGTCACTGAGCGGGAGGAAATCGAAGTAATCAGCAAGTACCTTCCCGAGCAACTCTCCGAAGACGAGCTAGGCGCCCTCATTGATGGCATCATCTCCAAAACCGGTGCCTCCTCTATGCGTGACATGGGTAAAGTGATGGGAATAGCCAATAATGAAGCTGCTGGGCGGGCGGATGGTAAGACTATTGCGTCCTTGGTTAAGGCTAAACTTGGGTAGGGTCAGTAGTGGGTAGAAAATAGAGGCCAGTGCTACCGCGTGTTATAGCGGTAATGTTCGCCCCACTCCTGCGGCTTTGCCTTTTGCCACCAAAATTATTCATGAGGGCGAAGCCGCACGAACGAAGTGAGCATTCCCGCTAACACGCGGGAGTACTATCTTCTACTCACTACTTACTACCAACTATGTACTCTCTAATAACCGACAACCCCTACAAGCGCCTCTTAAGCATAGCCTGGGGCTACGCAACGGGAATGCGGGGTAAGTACGTTCTGATTTACGTCATGTTTACCGGTGTGAACGTGCTGATTAGTCTGCAGCCTGTGATCTTTGGCTTGTTCATTAATCATTTGCAGGAAGGCGGAGACAATTTGCTGCAGGGCACTTGGGTCTACCTAGCTCTGTACATGGGCATCATCTTTGCCTATTGGTCCCTACAATGGCCTGCCCGCCTTTTAGAGCGGCGGATGGCCTTCGACATCAGCAAGCGCCTGCTGATGGAGGTTTACGATAAGATCATCCACCTGCCTCTGGCCTGGCACCGCGAACACCACAGCGGAGACACCATCAATCGCGCTCGGAAAGGATACGAGGCGCTCAAAAATTTCTTTGATTACGGTTTTGCGTACTTCCAGACAATCGCCCGAATGGTGATCGCACTGATCGCGCTCTTATGGTTCAGTCCTATATTTGGGATCGTAGCCGTGGTGGCAGCGGTGATCATCTTCGCGGTGGTCCTGGCTTTTGATAAACCCATGATTGAGGCCATCACGGCGACCAACGATAAAGAGAACGAACTGATGGCCGGCTTTTCGGATAAGCTCACGAACATCATTACCGTTGCGACCCTTCGCCTCGGTAAACGTACAGCGGCAGACATCAACGCGCGCATCGACAAGATCTGGCCGCCCTTTTTGCTGGGTACGCGTATCAACGAGCAAAAGTGGTTTTCGATCTCAGTGCTTACCGGGATGATGTACGTCACGATGGTGGGAGGCTATGTTTATGAGAATTACATCCCCGGCGAGGTGTTTTTGGTGGGTGGCTTGGTGACGCTAATAGGGTACGTTAACCAGTTTTCCAATATGCTGAGCGGTTTCACCATGCAGTACGGGCAGATCGTCCGCTACCGGTCTGATCTGGCGGCAATCGACCCCATCGAGGAGGCTTATGAGGAGCTGGCGGTTCCATCCGTAGAAGGAGAGGTGGACCGGGCCTGGGAGAAACTCCGTATCGAAGGACTAAACTTCAGCTACGGAGAGGATGGAGCCGGCATCTTCGACATCAGCCTGAACCTGGACCGGGGCAAGCGGGTTGCCATCATCGGCCCCAGTGGCTCTGGTAAAACGACGACGCTTTACGCCCTTCGTGGTCTTTACCCTCCGGAGAAAATGACCCTGCTCTTTAACGACCCTGCTTTGCATCCTGCGCCATCGCCCAACTTCTCAGGAAGCCGCGCAGCGAAAAGCGGTATGCCCCCGACGCTTATCTCGGGAGCCGCACCCGCACAACTATTTGAGCAAACCACGCTTATCCCCCAGGCCCCGGAAATCTTTGAGGATACCCTGCACAACAACCTCACGATGGGCCTGGAGCGCTCCGCCGCCGAGCTGGACAGCGCCATCCACCTCGCCGTGCTCAACGACGTAGTGGAACAGGCGGAAAATGGCCTCGAAACCTTCCTGGCCGAAGGCGGCGCCAACCTAAGCGGCGGCCAGCGTCAGCGCCTCAGCATCGCCCGGGGCCTCCTCGCTGCCGATACTTCCACCCTTCTTTTGCTCGACGAGCCTACCAGTAGCCTCGATCCCAGAACAGAAATACTGGCCTACGAACGTATCTTCGCCGCCTTTCCGGATAAAACCATCGTCAGTACGCTTCACCGCCTTCACCTCCTTCGCTTTTTCGACTACATCTATTACATGGAGGACGGGCGCATTTCCTCCGAAGGCACACTGGAGGAACTGTTGGGGAAAAGCGCTGGATTTCGATCAATGTATGCTGAACAGATGGGGGGCGAGTTAGACCGTTAGTAGGTTAGTTCGTCAGAACATCCGGAAACCAACTTTCTTCGCCCTGAGCCGTATAGCTTCTGAGGCTAACGCACTAAAAGACTAAAGTACTAACGAACTTTTTATGGATTCACTAACCCAAATAGTACTAGGCGCCGCGGTAGGCGAAGCCATCCTCGGTCGCAAAGCGGGTAACCGCGCCATGCTCTGGGGTGGAATTTGCGGTACTTTACCTGACCTAGACGTATTTGCCAACGCCGTGAGTGACCCCATGAGCGCGCTGGCTTATCACCGGGCGTTCACGCACAGTTTGCCTTTTGCTTTACTTGCCGCACCGCTGGTGGGCCTGGCGTTGCACCGCTTTTACGGGGGTCGTGAGGGGCCGGTAAAAGGATGGTTAGTGTGGCCGGCTTTACTTGTGGTGTTCTACCTCATGCTCACGGGCGGCAGTCTTCTGATGCCGATCGAGGTGTACAATATTCCGCAGATTACGCTGGCCATTACGGCCGCATTTGCTTGCTTCTTTCTGGTGATCGGGGGCTTACGCTGGCTGCGGGGCTTTCCGGAAAAGATCGAAAACGTTGGCTGGCGGGGCTGGACGTTGCTGGCTTTAGGCGCCATCGTTACCCACCCTTTACTCGATTGCTTTACGGCTTATGGCACCCAGTTTTTTCAGCCGTTGGCGGACAGCCGGGTGGCGTTGAACACCATTTCGGTGGCCGACCCAATCTACACCATTCCGTTCCTTATTTTGCTCATTTGGGCGCGGACGCGGGTGCAAGGTAGTGGATGGAGAGCCAGGTTGAATAAGGCTGGGCTCATCCTGTCGTCCATCTACCTCGCCCTGACCGTTGTGAACTATTTTAACGTGGACAGTGTGATGAAAGCTACCCTGGAGCAGGAAGGCATCGTTGCCGAAAGCCGGGTTGTTTCCCCGAGCATCCTCAACAATATCCTATGGTCTGGTACGGCGAAGGACGCTAAGAAAGACCTCTTCTACTTCAGCCAGTACAGCCTCTTCGATGAGGAGCGCCGCTTCCAGCCCTTCACGGAAATTCCCGGTAACCACGACTGGCTCGCGCCCTACGCCGAAGACCGCGACGTGCGCATCATCCGTTGGTTCACTAAGGAGTATTACGGCGTTTTACCCGGCCGAAAGGAGGGTGGCCTCCAGGTGAACGACCTTCGCTACGGCCTGCTCGATACCGACAATCCGGAAGCGCGCAGCAGCTATATCTTTAGCTGGGAGGTGGATACTACGGTGCATCCCGTACAGGTGCGGAAGGAGAACGCCGGACCTTCGGAGGAGGTGGATATGGGGGGCGTTTTTTCCCGGCTTTGGGAGAGAATATTAGGAAACTAGAGCGGCCTCACTAGCTTTCTAGTTTACTCTTCTTCCGTACGCCCAGCCTCTAACCAAAAGTTGTTGACCCCCTCTCCGGAAATCAGCCGCACTTCGCGCGCATTGAGCAACTCAAGCAGGCCAAGGAAGGTCACGATGGCGTGGATACGCGTTTCACAAATGCTGAAAATATCGGCGAAGCTGGGCCGGGATTTCCCGAACTGTACGGCCCCAACCATCTTCATGATCCGGTCTTGTTGGTCTTCTACGGTATGGCTGAACTTGGCGATTTCGTGAATTACGGGGCTGTCGTCCCGCTCATCCATTTTGGTGAGGAGGCGTTCGTAGGCCTTGAGTAGTTTGAAGAGGGTGACGCTTTCTAGCTCAACGTCGACGAGGGCGCGGGTCGCGATCTGGGCCAGCTCGGTGGTGATGTTGCCGCGGTAGTTGCGCATACCGCGGGCGGTTTCCAGCGCGCGCAGCTCCTGGAGGACGGATTTGTAGCGCTTGTATTCCAGAAGGCGGGATACGAGTTCTTCCCGCGGGTCAATCTCGTTGCCTTCTTCATCCACCGGCTTGCGGGGGATTAGCATTTTGGCCTTGATGCGGCAGAGGGTAGCGGCGACGAGGACGAACTCGCTCGCCAGGTCGATGTCCATCTGCTGCGCCTGGTGCATGTAGCGGAGGAAGTCGTTGGTGACCTCTGAGATGGGGATGTCGTAAATGTCCAGCTCGTCCCGTTCAATAAAGAAGAGGAGCAGGTCGAAGGGACCTTCGAATTGGGGTAGTTTTATGGTGTAACTTGCCATCGGGCGCGAAGGTAGAAATTAGGAAGTAGAAACTAGTCCTCTAGCTTCTAGTACTAAGTCTTCCGCAAAGGATGCCAGCAGCAACCGCGGCATTCAAACTCTCCGCCTCCCGGCCCGGAGCGCGGGGGATGGTCAACCATTTTTGCACCTGCGTGCGCGCCGCCTTACTTACACCCGGGCCTTCCGCGCCGATGACGAGGATGCCTGCAGCTGGCGGTTCTATGCGGTAAACGCTCTCTCCGGCTAGGTCCGCACCAAAGACGGTCAATTCTGGAAAACGCTCAGTTAAATCGGGTAGTTCTCCTTTGCGAAAGTCGATGCGCAGGAAGGAGCCCATCGTGGCCTGGATGCTTTTGCTATTGTATAAATCTGCGGTGCCAGGACCTGCGATTACGTGATGAAAACCAAACCAGTCAGCAATACGCAGCAGTGCGCCGAGGTTACTAGGTGACTGTACACCGTCGAGATAGAGCGACCAACCGGACGCCATTTCTGGGGGTAAACCTGGTGCCTGTTCCGGCAGGTCGACTACCGCAAGTACTTGATTTGCCGTGTTAAGTTGCGAGATCCGACCCAACTCTTTAGGCGTGATAACGGTTAAAGGAACGGACGAAATTTTGGGCTGAGTGGCCACCCATTCTTCGAGGGCGTAGACGTGATCGACCGTGTAACGCGTTTGGGATAGTAACTCGCCGACGATCCTTCCGCCCTCTGCGGTGAATTTATGGTAATTTTGTCGAAACTTCCGCTGACGAAGGCTGCTTATGAATTTGATGGTACCAGAACTAAGGGGCATACGGGCGCGGGGTTTTCGCCCGGTGGGATTGGTCCTGTTAATGACCGTCGCTTTCCTGACGTCCTGCAATACTACCAAATATCTTGCGGACAACGAGGAACTGCTCGTAAAGAATGTCGTCCGCTTGGCCGACCCGAAGTCTCTTGATAACCGGGGAGACGTAGTTTACCAACTTTCTACTCTTTCCCGCCAGCAACCCAATGGTAATTTCCTCTTCCTTTTTCCCCGGGAATACTTCTACCTGGACAACAACAAAGCGAAGGATACGACACGCACTGACCGCTTTCTGCGGAACACCATCGGGCAGCAGCCAGCCATATATAAAGACAGCCTGAGCCGGGTTTCTGCCGAGGACATGAGCTCCTACCTCCAGCGGCTCGGCTACTTTAAAGCATTCGCCTACCACGAGGCAGATCGCAACCGCCGCCGCCAGGTGAAGTTGATTTACCACGTGGAGGCTGGCGAGCGTTTTCTCATCGACTCCGTTCGCTTCTCTAGCCCGGAACCGGTGCTCGATAGTCTGCTTCAACTCAGCTTGACGGAAAGTGAATTGAAAACCGGTACGCCGCTGGACCTCAATAAGTTTGACCGGGAAAAAGCGCGCATCAGCCGTTTTTTACGCAACCGGGGCTTTGCGTACTTCAGCGGGTCTTATTTCGACGAGCTGGAGGTTGATACCTTCCGCCGCAGCGGGTACGCCGATGTCTTTCTTAACGTCCTGCCACCGCAACGGGAGAATGCCTATAAGCAATTCCGGGGGGGACAAATCACGGTATACACTGATTTTTCTCCCATCGCTCCGGGAGGGGTTTATTTGCTGGACACGATCATCAACGATGTTCGCTTCCTCTCCAACGAACCCCGCTTCCGCGTCCGGCCGGAGTTGCTGCGTAAGAGCATCTTCATGGAGCAGGGAGAATACCATAACCGGGACGACCTTGAAAAAACGAACCTCTCGCTCAACGGCCTCGGTATTTATCGCTTCGTCAGGATCAATCAGCAGATTGACACCTTGAATCCGGATGTGATCAATTACCAGATCCAGCTAACTCCGAACAATAAAATGTCTTTGGGGGCGGACCTCGACCTTAACTACACGAACCGGAACGGTGGCATCGGAGCGGCAAACTTACTGGGCCTCAGCGTATCGCCAAGTTTCCAGAACCGCAATGTTTTAGGTGGGGCGGAGCTATTTGTCACGAGCCTACGGGCGGGTACGGAGATCAATCCCATCAATAACTCTAATTCTCCCTTCTTCAATACCGTGGATCTGTCTGCCAACATTAGCCTGTACCTACCTCGTTTCCGGGATTTTGGCCTCTACAATTTTCTTAATAAAGTTCCTTCTCCGTTCGGCAAACGTGTGGTTTCCGATAACTTCCTTAGCCAGCTGCAGGAACGGGCCAGCACCAGGTACAGCATCGGGTATGAGTACTTATTGATTCAGGACTTTTTCGCCTACACCCTATTCAACGCCCGCCTTGGCTACGACTTTAAGCGGTCGCAGACGGCGAACTATCGTATTAACCACTTTGCGATCGATGTGTACACCCCTGAAACCTTCCCGGCTTTTGACACCATTTTGATGCGCAGCGAATTCCTGCGTAACAGCATTGGCGAGCAATATTTCTTCTCTCTGCTCTTCCGTAACCTGGAGTATACACGTACCGGTAGATCGGACGTACGCGGGCGCTCGCTTTCCTTCAACGGAAACTTCGAGGTAGCTGGGGCTGAGCTGAGTTTGATCAACGATGTGTTCAATGCCTTCAGCGAGGTCGATGAAACGTTCAAGCCTAAAGACGGGGCAACCTTCGCTAAGTACGCGCTGGCTTCTGCGGATTTTCGCTACTTAAAGAAATATACGCCGCTTACTTCTTTCGCAGCCCGGTTTCTGGTTGCTGCTGGTAGGCCATTTGGCGGCTCGGAGGCGGTGCCTTACGTTAAACAGTTTTTCTCCGGCGGGGCGAACTCTATGCGGGCGTGGCAGCCACGGGCGTTAGGGCCTGGTGGCTACGTCGACACGCTAAGCCTGAACAGTGATAATAATCTGCGGCTCTTCCAAACCGGAGACCTGCGGATGGAGCTTAACCTAGAATACCGCTTCCCGATCGCGGGCTTCTTTAGGGGCGCGCTTTTCGCCGATATTGGTAATATTTGGACACTTGATTCACTAGCGGATCGCCCTGGCTCTCAATTTATTTTCTCTAAGCGCGCTGCACCGGACGGTTCCTTTGTGCACCAGCCGTTTTATCGCCAGCTGGCGATTGGTGCGGGTGCCGGCTTAAGGATAGACCTGAGCTATTTTCTTTTCCGGCTTGACGTGGCTATGCCGTTACGGTACAACTACCCTCGCGATAGTAACGGTGAGCCATTGACGCGGGATGGGAGTGACTTTTTGGAGAGTGCTTACTGGCAGGACTTTAAGGGTTTTGGGCTTAGGGACCTTGCTTTCCAGTTGGGGTTGGGGTATCCTTTTTAGGGCTTTTTGGCGCGGCCGCGGGTGCAGTGGAGGTTGGTTGTCCGGTCTTTAGGCCGTGGAGGTGGGCTGACTTTTAGGTTAGCCTAAAGGCTTACGAACCCTCACGGCCTAAAGGCTGGGTAACCTACCGTTCAAAATGATTCCATCCCTGGGCGGTGATCTCGTGGATATTTCCACCCGTGGTATGGAGCTTCACCCCATCTTCCGCAGCAACGATCTCCCCGGAGATGTAAAGGTCGGGTAGGAACTGAATCTTCTCTATATCCTTCGGGTCGATGGTAAAGAGGAGCTCGTAATCTTCGCCGCCGGAGAGGGCGCAGGTGATGGGGTCCATGCCAAAGTCGATGGCCTGGACCTGGGCTTCTTGTTTGATCGGAACGTTGCCTTCTTCGATGATGGCACCAACGCCGCTTGCCCGGCAGATGTGGATGATTTCGCTGGCCAGGCCATCGGAGATGTCGATCATGGAGGTGGGGACGATGTTGTTCTTGGCGAACAGGTCGACCATGTCCGTTCGTGCTTCGGGGCGGAGGATGGCCGCGTAGAGGTCTTTGTGTTCGGACTTCATCTCTGGTTGCATATCCGGGTTAGCCAGGTAGACTTGTTTCTCACGCTCCAGGAGCTGGAGGCCGAGGTAAGCACTTCCCAGGTGGCCGGTGATGCAGATGAGGTCGCCCACTTTAGCGCCACTCCTTCGGGTAATTCGCCCCTTCGGCGCCCTGCCGATGGCGGTGACGGAGATGTAGAGGCCTTTATTAGAGCTTGTCGTGTCTCCACCGACCAAGTCAACGCCGTACGTTTCACAAGCGGCGTAGATGCCGGCGTAGAACTCGTCTAGTGCTTCCACGCTGAAGCGGTTACTTATGGCGATGCTGACGGTGATCTGCTGCGGGCGGGCGTTCATGGCGCAGATGTCGGAGATGTTGACGGCTACGGCTTTGTAACCGAGGTGCTTCAGCGGTGTGTAGGCGAAATCGAAGTGGATGCCTTCCACGAGCATGTCTGTACTGATGACTAGTTGCTCGTCGCCGCCGGTCTCGATGATGGCCGCATCATCGCCGATGCCAAGCACGGTGGTGGGCTGGCGGTTTTTGAAGGTACGGGTTAGGTGCTCGATTAGGCCGAATTCGCCTAGGGTGTTTACGTCGGTACGGGACATTTTTAGTCTTTTAGACAGTTAGTTGGTGCTGGTTTTTCGCGATGGGCTGATCGACGCCTACCGGCTGTCGATCAACCCATCGCTAGAAGAGGCACCCTTTCAGGGCACTTACTACGGCAGAATGGCCCTGAAGGGGTCCCTTTCCTAGTGATGGGTTGATGTATTTCCGAAGGAAATCATCAGCCCATCGCGAACGTTGGAACTTACCATTGTTGTTAGGAAACCCGTTTGTTGTCGGTAGGTTGCATTATCCGATAAGCGACCTCAGCCTTCCTTCTCGGATTTAGCGATATACTCCACTACAATGGCGGGTACGAGGTCTCCAGTGAGGCTGTGGCCGCAGCCTTTGGTCGTGGCGATTTCTGCATCGTGCCAGTTGGCGTGCATCTTGCGGGCGCCTTCAATGGGGGCTACGTCGTCTTCCTCGTCGTGGATGATTAGGCCGCCTACTTTGACGTTCTTGACGAACTCGGTGAAGTTAACGTCGGCAAAGCGGTGTTCGAGGTGACGGTGGAACTGGTGCTCAATACCGTACTTGACGCGGTCGTTGACACCGATCAGCTCACAGAACTTATCGATGAAATTTTCAAGCAAACCGGGCACGGCCATGCTCACTATTCGTTTTGGGGAGTATTCATAGTCTTCTTTACAGCAGTAATAAATGGCCGCCATACCTCCGCCGGAGTGACCGACCCAGTAGTCGGGTGCGGAACCGATTTGCTTGAAGTAGGTGTCCAGTACCTGGCAATACATAAATACGTTGAACTTCTTACCTTCGCTACGGCCGTGGGCGGGCGCATCGATGGCATAGATGTCGTACCCTGCTTTACGCATGGGTTCGTACATGGCGAACCAGCGTGCGGAAGAGCTTTCCCAGCCGTGGAGTAGCAATACGGAAGGCCCGTTTCCTCGCCAGTGGTAACAATGTATATTCTGGTCTCCGAAGGCGAAATCCGAATGCTCGGCCTCCTTTAGAAACTTATCCGTACCGGGGTCATCCGCCAGGCGCCGTGGGTTGGTGAGGAAGTAGTAAGCCATCTTTCCGGCACCACGGCGATAGACCCTCGCCGTGCCGTTGAGCAGGCGACGGAGACCGCCGAGCATTATCTTTTCCTTACTTACCGCCATAGAATCAAGTGCAATATAAGCGCAAACTTACGTCGAATGGTGGAACTTCCTACTGGTGCCGAAGGTTATGTCGATCTCTAAGGCTACGGAATGAAGACATCAATACAAATACTGCTGCTCAAAATCTTTGATCTCTACCGCAAATCATTCGCTGGTTTACCCCGCAAAATATGGTTGCTGGCGCTTGTTTTGCTGGTCAACCGTAGTGGTGCGATGGTGGTGGCATTCTTGTCGGTCTACCTTATCGATAAGCAAGGTTTCGAGCCTACCAAAGCGGGCTACGTGATGGCCGCCTTCGGTTTCGGGGGGGTGCTGGGTAACTATATCGGTGGCTTAATGAACGACCGTTTCGGCTCCTGGCACATTCAGTTGTACAGTATGATTGGGGCAGGACTCTTAAATATTTTGCTGGGGCAGGTGACTGAGTTTTGGGCCTTGTGCTTACTGTCTTTTAGTATTTCTTTGTGGGCAGACGCTTTCCGGCCTGCCAACCGGGCGGCCATCGCGATTTATGCTCCCCCGGGGAAACTGACCCAGGCCTACGGTTTGCAGCGGATGGCGGTGAACCTTGGGTTTAGTATAGGGCCAGCGCTGGGTGGCTACCTAATTTATAATTACGGCTTCGAACTCATGTTTTGGGGAGATGGAATCACCTTCCTGCTGGCGGCTCTTGTTTTCTACCTAGCCTTGCCACCGGATGAAACGGCCAGACCTCTGGTCGCCCGTCCGGATCCGAAGCTGGCGGATGTGATCAATACTTCTTTAACTTCTCTTGCACCTGCGGCCGCGCCTGCTCATAAACAAGCCTGGCTGCTGGCCTTCGTGATTGCCAATATGGGGATTATGATGTGCTTTTTTCAGCTATTTTCCACTTTTCCGGTCTATCTGAAAGCGTCTGGGCTAGACGAACGGGCCATCGGCTGGCTGTTTACCCTCAGTGGTGTCGTTATTGTTGCGCTGGAAATGCCGACGCTCTACGTGGTGGAGCGGCGCTTTCGGCCAATTCCGGTGATGCTGGCTGGATCGGGGTTGATCATAGTCTCGTACCTGATCCTACCGGGCGTTGTGACGCTTGGGTTTCTTGCCGTATTGGGAATGATGATGGTGCTCACGATTGGGGAGATTCTGTACATGCCTTTCACGAACACTTACGTGTCCACGCATTCGCCGCCAGCCCGGCGCGGGGAGTACCTCGGCTTGCTTTCGGCCAGCTATTCGGCTGCTTTCGTTTTTACCCCATTGGTCGGTTTCGGGGTCGCGGAATGGTACGGCTATGGTGCGGCGACCTTCACCTGCTGTGCATTTGCTGGCCTCGGTTGGCTGTTGCTCTCGCGGGTAAACCTGATGCGGGAAGCTAAAAAGGAGCTTCTAGTAAGTAAGCCAAGCGTTTAATTTTATAAAATTACCCGTTCGCTGTTGCGAGATAAAAGAACCCATCGTACATTTGCAGCCGCAACACAAAAATGCCTCAGTAGCTCAGTTGGTTAGAGCGGCGGACTGTTAATCCGTAGGTCAAAGGTTCGAGCCCTTTCTGAGGCGCATAGAAAGTCGAGTACGAGACATCGTACTTGACTTTTTTTATGGTTCCTAACGAACCGACAGACTAACGAACTAAAAGACTAAAAATGAGCCTTCTCGCTATCGGAACCATCGCCTACGACGACGTTTACACGCCCTTCGGCGAAGTAAAAATGATCGAGGCCGGCAGTTGTACTTACATCGCTATGGCTGCGACGCAGCTGGTAAAGCCCGTACAACTCGTCTCTATTATTGGTGGAGATTACAACCAGGACTTCCTGGAGGACCTGAAGCGACGCGGTGCGGACCTGGAAGGCGTGGAAGTGGTGCCCGACGGGAAGTCTTTCTACTGGGCGGGTCGCTACCATGACGACATGATGGGGCGTGATACGCTCGATACCCAACTCAACGTGCTGGCCGATTTTGACCCTAAAGTCCCCGCAGCCTACCGCAATGCGGACTACGTGATGCTTGGTAACCTGAGCCCGCAGGTACAGTCCACGGTCATCGACCAGCTGGAAAGTAAGCCGAAGCTCATCGCCCTCGACACGATGAATTTCTGGATGGACATCGCGATGGAGCCGCTCAAAGAAGTGCTCAAGCGCATTGATGTACTGGTGATCAACGACGAAGAAGCCCGCCAGCTTTCCGGTGAGCTCAGCTTGCTGAAGGCCGCCACCAAGATCGTGGAGATGGGCCCGCGCATTCTCATCATCAAGAAGGGTGAGCACGGCGCACTGCTCTTTGACGGCGACAAGCTGTTCAGCGCTCCCGCTCTCTTGCTGCCTGAGGTTGTGGACCCCACCGGTGCGGGCGATACGTTCGCTGGTGGCTTCATGGGCTACCTCGCGGCTACCGACGATACGAGCTTCGCTAACCTTAAGCGTGCCATCATTTACGGATCGGCCATGGCCAGCTTCGTGGTGGAGGACTTTGGCACCCGCCGTATGCAGGGTTTGACCAAGGAGATGATTGATGGGCGTATTCAGCAGTTTATTGACTTGATTAATGTTGAGTTCAGCCCAAACAACTAACTTTGGCTTCTAGTCATGCAAGCCTTCATAACTGGCATTCACCGTTCTTTTTCCGTACAGCTTCTCTTGCTGCATTTGCGGAGCAACTCTCTGTTGTTGGTGATGTGGGTAGTGCTGGCGTCGATGATGAGTGGTGTTCTTGGGGCCCGCCTCGGGTTGCAGTACCTTTTTCTGGATCCTGAATATCTGGATACCAACGGCTTCTGGCCGTACCTGGTTATTGGGTTGACTTTCGGCTTTTTAGTAATGAGCTGGAACCTGAGTACCTACCTGCTCATCGGGGGGTATTTTAACTTTCTGGCCAGTCTGTCGCGGCCGTTCTTCAAGTATTGCATCAATAATGCAGTCTTGCCATTGGTGTTTTTTTTCTTTTACTGTGGCCTGATCGTGCGGTTCATGCAGCCATCCGGAAACTTTCAGCCGGCATGGTGGGAGACGGCCGAGAACCTGAGCGGGCTGATCCTTGGCCTGGTGATCAGTCTTTTCCTTTATGCCATTTACTTTAACGCCACCAACCGGGACATCAGTTATTACCGGCCTAGATTTAGGGAGCCACCGCCTAATATGTTTCCTGGCCAAGCTTCGCGGGGACGAGGTCACCGCAGGTTAAGGTCCCAGGCTTTGGCGCCGAAACTGATGAGCTTGTACGACAACCCGTACCGGGTGAGAACCTACCTGAACGAGCGGCTCAACAGTAAGATCGTTCGTTCCGTAGCACATTACGACTCCTCTGTATTGATGAGCATCTTCCGGCAAAACCACCTGAATGCCATCCTACTGCAGCTCGCTACGGTTTTGTTACTGGCTTCGCTCGGTTTTCTTATCGACGTGCCGTTCTTTCAAATCCCGGCAGGGGCGAGTTTTCTCGTTCTTTTCAGTCTCTTAATCGCCATCATCGGGGCGGTTAGTTACTGGTTTTCTGAGTGGCGGTTTACGCTATTGGTGGTCTTTCTCATCGGTTTTAACCTCATCACCAGTACCCGTTGGTACCAGCACGGCAACCAAGCTTACGGACTCGACTATAGCACAAAAGCGACGTACAACGACAACCGTCTACTGGCACAGTACGAGAGTTCGATCCTTGACCGCGACTTGGCCGCTACGATTGCAATCCTGGAGAACTGGAAAGCTAAGCAGCCGGAAGATAAGCCACCTTTCTTTGTAGTCTGTGCGAGCGGGGGAGGGCTTGCTGCTTCTCTGTGGGCCGTCCACGTCGCCCAGACGATCGAAGCCTGCTCCGACGGAAAACTCCTACAACATACTGGGTTAATGACGGGGGCCAGTGGTGGCGAACTTGGATTGGCCTACTTGCGGGAGGCGTACCTGAGCGATACCGCGTTCACCGAAAATGGCGCAAGCAGGTTGGATAGGATTGCCCGGGACCTCCTCAATCCCATTGCCTTCTCGCTGGTCAGTAACGATATTTTTCTACCGTTCACCGAAGTAAAGGTTGGAGGACGAAAATATCGGCGAGACCGCGCTTACGGCTTCGAGCGGGAGTTTAACCGGAATACTCAGGGGTGGCTGGATAAGCCATTAATAGACTACTACGAACCTGAACAGTCCGCGGATATTCCTTTATTGTTTGTAACCCCGAGTATTGTGGAGGATGGGCGCCGGATGGTGATTTCCCCCCAGGGCGTGAGCTATATGACCGTACCTTCTGCAGCCCAACGCGGAAACCTTGACCTGCGGCCGGATATGGTTGACTTCCGGCGCCTACTGCCCGAGCAATCGGCCGATAGCCTTCGCTTCACCACCGCCTTGCGCATGAACGCAACTTATCCTTACGTACTTCCTCTCGTAGTATTGCCTACCCGGCCTGCTATCCGGCTTATGGATGCGGGGTATCGGGACAATTACGGCGTAGCCTCGGCCGTTCGTTTTCTTTCCGTTTTCCGGGATTGGCTGAAGGAGAATACTTCCGGCGTTCACCTGATTCAAATCAGTGCCTTTCGCGACTCGGAAGAAATTGACCCCGACGACCGGCGCGGCGTAATGGAAAACCTGCTCAGTCCGGTTGGCGTAGCGGGTAATATTCTGGGTACCCAGATTCTTGACCAGGAGGTATTGTTGGGGCAGCTTTCCGATTTGCTTGGCCCTGGGGTTTTTCACCTTTACCGCTTTAATTATGAGCCCAAGGCGGGGGACCCGCTAGGAACTTCCGTATCACTGCATTTGACCGAACGGGAGCGGCGGAAGCTGTTGCTTGAGGTTGATTCGCGAAAAATTCAGGTAGAGATTGATAAGGTTTTGGAGGTTTTGAAGTAGTAACAATACCCTTGTCGAGTTCTGTAATTGAAGCTATTCTCAAAGTCAAAACTTGTAAACATTTTAGCTTAATCCCCGAACAAACTACCTAATCTCCCACCATACCGATATATTTGCTGATACCTAATGACAAAACCAATCTCCCGCATACAAAATCTCGAAAGAGAACTTCACCTGCGCCAGTTGCAGGTGCAGCGTCTGCTGCAAATCACCCAGGCGATTAACAACAACGTTGCTGCCGAAGACCTTTTTGGTATGTACCGCGTCTTCCTTCGTAAGGAGCTGCAACTTACCCGGATGGCGCTGATGGTGCGCAGTAGTGCCAACGACAATGCCTGGCTGATCGGCGCATCCATTGGCCTGAGTGAGGTTAAAATACCGACCATCGACCTGGGTGAGAAGCTCCAGCACTTCACCCGGACCACCGTGCTGGAAGTTGAAGACGAGTCGTTTTTTTCCCACTTTGAATACATTGTACCCGTCCTCCACAAGGAGCGCCCGATTGCTTACATCTTGATCGGGAAGTTCGAAGACCAAGAAGACATGTACGAACGGGTTCAGATCATTACCACGATCACCAACGTGATTGCGGTAGCGATCGAAAACAAACGACTCTTCCGCCGCCAGATCGAGCAGGAACGGCTGGAAGCAGATATGGACCTGGGCGCTAAGGTGCAGAAAATGCTCATTCCCGAACGGTTTCCGATGCGGGAGGAGTATGAGATCAGTACCATTTACCAACCCAAACTTGGTGTTGGGGGAGATTACATTGACTTCAAGGAGTTTGATGATGGTAAACTGGTGTTCTGTATCGGGGACTTTACGGGGAAAGGTGTAAGCGCAGCGTTGCTGATGGCCAACTTTCAGGCGAACTTCCATACCCTGATCACCAAACGATCGAGCCTCTACGACTTTGTCTCCGACATCAATAAGGCGGTATACAAGATCACGAACGGCGAACGCTTCGTCACCTTTTTCGTAGCCGAGTACGACATTGAGACCAACGAACTGAGCTACGTCAACGCCGGCCACCCGCCGCCCGTGCTGGTGCATGAGAACGGCATCAAGCTGCTCACCGAAGGAACCCTGGTCTTAGGCTCCATCGATGAACTGCCGATACTAGAAGTTGGGAAACTTGAACTCCCCTCTCAGGCTCTGATCCTTACCTATACCGACGGGCTTACCGACTTACAGAACATTGCCGGCGAAACCTACGAAGAGGAAATCCTGTATCGCTTTATGCGCCGTCAGCACGGCCGTTCCGCTAAAGCCGTCAATGACGCCTTATTGCGGGAACTCAACGACTTCAGGCAGAACAATGAATTCCCGGATGACCTTACGGTGCTTACTTGTCGGATTTTTGGTAAGGTTGAAGGAGAAGTTCAGTAATGTAGTAATGCAGTACTAAATTATGCAGCAAATCAAAGGCAGACTAGTCGATCTGGACACCCGTACCACCTACGGCGCCATCGTCACGGTAAACAACGAAGGCTACATTGAAGCTATTGAGAAAGACCCGACGCGGGATAAGCGCGGCTGGTTCATCCTTCCCGGGTTCGTAGATGCTCATGTTCACATAGAGAGCTCCATGCTTTTACCCGTGGAGTTCGCTAAGCTTGCCGTTACGCACGGTACGGTGGCTACGGTATCCGACCCGCATGAGATTGCGAATGTACTGGGCATCGAAGGGGTGAAGTACATGCTGGAAAACGCTAAGCACACGCCGTTGAGCATCAACTTTGGCGCGCCAAGTTGCGTCCCCGCGACTTCCTTCGAAACCGCCGGCGCGGCCATCGGCATCGGCGAAATCGTAGAACTACTGGAGCGCGACGACATCCTCTACCTCAGCGAAGTGATGAACTACCCAGCCGTCCTGAACGGAGATATGGAGATGCTCGCTAAAATCTCCGCCGCCATCGAGCGGGGCAAAGCAGTGGATGGCCACGCTCCGGGCCTACGGGGCGAGGAAGCAGCGGCCTACGCACGCGCCGGCATCACCACTGACCACGAATGCACTTCTGCCGACGAAGCCCGCGACAAACTGGACGCCGGAATGAAAATCCTCATCCGCGAAGGTTCTGCCGCTAAAAATTACGAAGCCCTTCACGAACTGATCGGTGAATTCCCGGAGAAGCTGATGTTCTGCACCGACGACAGCCATCCGGATGACCTTTTACGCGGGCACATAAACCTCCTCGTGCAACGCGCCATCCGCCAGGGCTATAATGTTTTTGACGTGCTCACCATTGCTTGCCGCAACCCGGTGGAGCACTACGGTCTGGACATCGGCCAGCTCAGGGTAGGAGACCGGGCCGACTTCATCCAGGTAGACGATCTCCGCCACATGGCCGTGATGAAAACTTACATCAAAGGCCAGCTCGTTGCCGAAGCAGGCCACCATAATATGCCCGATTTTCGCCAGGAACCGGTCAACCGCTTCAACTGTAGCCCGAAGAAGCCGGAAGACTTTGTTGTAGAATCCGGACCTGAAGGCGCCCAACTTCGCGTAATCGAAGTCTTCGACGGAGAGCTGGTTACCGGTAAAAAACTGATGATGCCATCGCTGGATGAATCCGGCCGCCCCGTCGCCGCTCCCGAGCGCGACCTGCTGAAGATTGCCGTCATCAACCGTTATCAAGACGCGCCCGTTGCCGTCAGCTTCGTAACCGGTATGAAGCTGCAACGGGGCGCCATCGCCAGCTCCGTCGCGCACGACAGCCATAACATTGTGGTTGTGGGGGTCGACGACGAAGCCATCTGCCGGGTAGCCAACGCCGTGATCGCTGAACGCGGTGGCATTGCTGCTGGGCGGGATGAGCACCTGGAGGTTTTGCCTCTGCCGGTTGCTGGTATCATGAGTAACGATACCGGTCCGAGGGTGGCCGCCCGCTACGAAGCGCTCACTGGTTTTGCTCGACGAAAATTACGGTGTGGGTTGAACTCGCCGTTTATGACGCTTTCGTTTTTGGCTTTATTGGTTATTCCGGAGCTTAAGCTTAGTGATAAGGGCTTGTTTGCTGCTGAGGGGTTTGGTTTGGTTGATCTTTGGGAGTAGTAGTTTCCAGTCCGTATCTTGACCGCCCACAACCAACCCAAAAAGCTATGAGACTAACCTTTTCCCTAACTCTGCTCCTAATAACCCTTCTCAGCACCTGCGCCCTCGCCCAGAAAGAAATAATGGAAAAAGCCCCGCTAAGCCGGGAGCTGAACATGGACATGGCGCAAACGACGACCAACACCGTAAAGATCAACGGGAAGGCCGTACCGTACGAAGTCACCATTGGCGTACAGCCGGTGTACAACGCTAAAAGCGAGGTTACCGCCGGCCTGCACTATACCTATTATGTACGTACCGACGTGACCGACCCGAACCGCCCGCTACTCATCAGTTTCAACGGCGGCCCTGGCTCCGGATCGGTCTGGATGCACCTCGCCTATACCGGGCCCAAGGTTCTGAACATTGACGAAGAAGGCTTCCCCGTGCAGCCTTACGGCGTGAGCGACAATCCCTATTCGGTGCTTGACGTGGCCGATATCGTGTACGTAAACCCCGTCAACACCGGCTTCAGCCGCATGGTGGAAGGCGCTGACCGTGAGCAGTTCTTCGGCGTCAACCAGGACGTAACCTATCTGGCCGACTGGCTCAGCAACTTCGTGAGCCGCAACAACCGCTGGCGCAGCCCCAAATTCTTGATCGGCGAAAGCTACGGCACCACCCGCGTCTCCGGCCTTGCTCTGGAGTTGCAGGAGCGCCGCTGGATGTACCTCAACGGCGTCATCTTAGTTTCTCCCACCGACATCGGCATCGAGCGCAACGGCATCGTGAAGGCTGCCAACCAGCTACCATACTTCACCGCCGCAGCTTGGTACCATAAACAACTACCCGCCGATTTGCAGAGCAAAGACTTGGTCGACATCCTACCCGAAGCCGAGACCTTCACCCAAAACGAACTGCTACCAGCTCTGGCCCGCGGTATGTCGATGACTGACGAAGAGAAAATGAGCATCGCCAAGAAAGCTGCCCGCCTCTCCGGCCTGAGTACCCAAGAATGGCTGGACAATAACCTGATGCCCAGTACTAATTATTTCTGGAAACACCTGCTGCGCGGCGAAGACAAGGGGAACTTTACCGTCGGCCGGCTCGACTCTCGCTACACCGGTATCGACGGCATGGCCAGCGGCGATAGCCCAGACTATAATTCGGAACTCACCAGCTGGCTCCACTCCTTTACCCCCGCCATCAACTATTACCTTCGCGAGGAGCTGAACTTCAAGACCGACCTGCAGTACAATATGTTTGGTTCCGTATACCCCTGGGATCGCTCCGGAGACCAGACCGGCCCTAACCTCCGCAAAGCAATGGCGATGAACCCCTACCTCAACGTCATGATCCAGTCCGGTTACTTCGACGGCGCGACCAACTACTACGATGCCAAGTACAACCTTTGGCACCTCGACCCCAGCGGACGGATGAAGGACCGCCTTAGCTTCAAAGGCTACTACTCCGGCCACATGATGTATCTGCGGCGGGAGGACTTGAAGAACGCCAATGAGCATGTTCGGGCGTTTATGCTGGAGAGCCTGCCCGGGGGGAAGTCAGCAAGATACTAGTAGTTAGTAACGCGAAAAAAGGGCTAAAAGGGTAGGCTACGGATACTCGGAGTGTGAATTTTCAGATTGCTTGCTTCGCCTCAACTTGAAAATTCACGCTCCGAGGCCCTCAGCCTGTAACAAAAGACAATGCAAGGCCTTCGGAGCGTTGAGGTCGTCGGAATTGTGGAGCAATTTCGCCGATCGTAACCTTCGAGTATCCGATCTTCTTATTTTAGCCTTCGATTCGCGTTATTACATTGCTATAACGTAATCTGTACGACGCTTCCGTCCCACCCCCGCAATGTATCTTTGTCCGCCAAGTATAAACCTACTATGACCAGACTGTTATCTCTCGCGTTAGCCTTTTGCGCCACGTTCGGCCTTACGGCCCAAATCTCTCCCTTTCAGTTCAACGGCTCGGTAGCTGTGACTGCCGACATCCAGGACGTAAAGACCGTAACGGTTGACCTGTCTTTGCTGCGCGACGAACTGAAACGAGCTCCCTTGGAATTCCAGGGCATTAAGAGTAAAACGACGGTGAGCCTGCCACTGCCCGGTGGAGCGTTTGCCGAGTTCACGGTGTACAACAGCCCGATGGTGGACGACGCCGAATTGGGTGGTTACCGTGTGGCCGGCCCCTGGGGTGGTGGCCGAATTGCGACCTCGCCGCGTGGAATGTCCGCAGTACTGCTTGGCCCCAACGGCTACTTCGTGATTGAGCCGATGGAGGACAACAGTGGAAATTACCGCGTCTCTAATTACAGCGACTTTATTGCCATGGTAGCCGAAGCAGACGGTGAAATGTCTTGCGGATATGAGGACAGCAATATGCCCGATTATGCCGACCTCGAACTCAGCGAAGAAATGTTGGAGCGGGGCGCAGTCGCAGGTGCAACGAACGGTTTAAAGGCAGGGAACGAAGCGCGCGAACTCCGCGTCTACGACCTGATCATCACCAATACCGGAGAGTTCGCCGAGCGGGTAGGCGGAAGTAAAGCTGCCGTGCGCGGTGCCTTCAATACGGTTGCCAACACGATCAACGCCATCTTCGAAAATGAAATCGGCGTCCGGATGCAACTAAACATCATGGATACTTTGATTTTTTTGAATCCTACAACAGATCCTTTTGTGAATTCTAGCGAGGGTGGTGCGTTGCTGGGGCAGGTACTCCCCGCCTTCATCGGGGCTGGCGTGCCGGTATCTACTTACGACCTCGGTCATATTCTGACCGGAGGCTGCTCCGACGTAGGCGGTGTAGTGAGCGGCCGTGCCTGTAACGACGGTGGTAAAACCCGCGGCGTAACCTGCGTTGGTGGTTCTGTAGTAGGAGCTGCCCTGCGCATTATGGCGCACGAAGTAGCCCATCAATTTGCCGTAAGCCACAGCTGGAACAACTGCCCAGGGAGCGATGGCCAGCGCGCCAGCGGAGGAGCTTTCGAGCCAGGATCGGGTACCACCATCATGTCTTATTCCGGAGCCTGTGGTAGCCAGAACATTGGTGGTTCGCAGGCTTACTACCACGTTGGTAGCGTACAGCAGTTCCTAACCTTCACCCGTGAGACCGGTGCGGCGGACTGTGCCACCGTGGTAGAAACCGATAACTTTACCCCCGAGGTGAGCTTCGCGTACACCAGTGGTTTCACCATTCCCGTAAGCACACCCTTCCGTCTTACCGGTGAGGCCACTGATGCTAACGGAGATGCACTCACTTACAACTGGGAACAGTACGATCTCGGTCCGGCATCCGACATCGATGATCCCTCTGGCAACGCGCCACTCTTCCGGTCGCTTTTCCCGCTTCCAAATGGTAACGTACGCTACTTTCCTAACCTGGCTCGCATCGTTAACGATATCCAGAGCCTGGCGGAGGTGCTGCCTACTTACACTAGAGATATGACCTTCCGCCTGGTCGCGCGTGACAACAACGTAATGGCCGGTGGTATAGACTGGGAACAACTTAAATTCAAGACTTCCGAAGGTGCTGGTCCCTTCCTCGTGAACGATCCTGAAGGAGGCGATCTGCGCGTCGGTGAATACCGCGAGATCACCTGGGACGTGGCCAACACCGACCAAGCTCCCGTAAGCTGTAAGCGCGTCAACATCATTATGTCTACTGACGGAGGAGATACTTTTGATGTGGTACTTGCTGAAGACGCGCCCAACACGGGTAGTGCTTTCATCACCCTTCCGGAAGAAGCACTTACCGTTGACGGCCGGATCATGGTGGAAGCCGCCGACAATATCTTCCTGAACGTCAACGCCAACGAATTTAACGTATTTGCGCCGGAGGTGCCGTCCTTCACCCTAGAGTCTTCCACGCGCTTCGAAGAGGTTTGCCTGCCGGAGGTGCTTACGATTGGCCTTAATACTGGCAGCATTCTCGACTTTGTTGCTCCGATTTCCTTTTCGGTCGATACCGAGAACCTGCCGATGGGCGTGACTGCGGAATTCTCCGACGATGTTCTGGTGCCAGGAAATAACGGTAGCCTTACCGTAGACTTCAGCGACGTTCGTTACTCCGGCCTGCTGGAGTTTACCGTCGTTGCTGTAGCGGAAGGCCAGGATACTGCCCGCCGTATCATCCTGCTCGACGTTACGGACAATGACTACAGTGACCTCGCAACGACGTCTCCGGAGGAAGGCACCACGGGCATCATTCTCGCTACCACCTTTGACTGGACGGATGCTACCAATGCCGATACCTACGAAATTGAGATTGGCACCTCTCCCGCCTTTAGCGAAGCCTCTGTTTTTGAGCGCGCTAAGGGCCTGATAGCATCTAGCTACCTCCCCGAGGAATTCTTCGCAGCCAATACGCTGTACTTCTGGCGCATCCGGCCTACCAACGTTTGTGGTCCGGGCGAGTGGACGGATCCGAACAGCTTCCGGACGGTCAACAGCTCTTGTAGGCCTTACGTAATGACAGATGATGTTGCGCTACCCGGTAGTGGCCCGTCTTATGTGCGTACTTCTGCGCTCTTTATTGAAGAGTCTGGTGTCATCAGCGATTTGAACCTACCGAACGTGAACGTACGTTTTAACTTTGCCTCCAAGCTGACCTTGACAATGATCAGCCCCGTCGGAACAAGAGTTGTACTCTACGAAGAGAAGTGTTTCTCCACTAACCGCCTCGATCTCGGTTTTGACGATGACGCGCCGGTTGACGTTGTCTGCCCACCCGACGACGAACGGGTATTCATCCCGAAAGGCTCTCTAGCTGATTTCAACGGAGAGGACATCTTTGGCGAATGGGTACTGGAAGTTGGCGTTAGCGAAACCGGTAATGGTGCCGGTTCCATCGTAAGCTGGGGCATTGAGTTCTGTGCCGACGTAAGCGCCTCGGCGCTTAGCCGAATCAATAACACCGCTACGGAGGTACCTCCTCTGGAGCGCGCCGTGATCCAAAAGCAAAAGCTTAGTGCTACCAGCGATGCGTTTGATAGCGGAGAAGTGGTGTACATCCTTACTGCGCTGCCCACTGCTGGTCGGTTGCTGCTTCACGGTAGCGAACTTGCCGTAGGAGCTACTTTCCGCCAGGCGGATATCAACGGCCTAGGCCTCTTCTACGAAAGCACCGACGCTGATGCAGAGACGGACGACTTTGGCTACGTAATCACAACGCCCGATGGAGGCTACCTGGCGGTGGCTTACCACGATATCCTCATCTTTGACGGTGCGGTTGTTTCTAACCGTAATGTTAGCGCGCTTGACGCCGGACTGAGGGTCTTCCCGAACCCTGTTGCTGATGACCTGAGCATCCGCTGGGAAGTGGCCATCAACCGCGGTATCACCGTAGAACTGTTTGATATGAATGGCCGCCTGCTGCAAAGCCGTAATATTGATGGTGCCACTAAGGCCGCTACGCTGAATACTTCAGCACTGCCTGCTGGAGTTTACCTTCTGCGAATTGATGGTGCGGTGCGTCGGGTGGTTAAGCGGTAAAGTCAGGTCGTTACCGGGCGAGGGGCTGTACCCCGAGAGAGCCCGGGCGATAGCGAGGAGCATGTACTTACTCCTCGCTATCGCCCGGTCTTCCTCGGGGTACAGCCCCTCACTGTTTTAAGGCAACGTTTCGCTATCGGAACACATCATTACTCTAAAGCTTACTTTTGCCCCCGGTATGTTGAAAAAACTCGATTGGTACATTATTGGAAAATTTCTGAGCACCTTCTTCTTTACGGTGCTGATCTTCTCCATGGTGAGTATGATCATTGATTTTAGTGAGAAGATTGAACGGTTTATCGAGAGTGATATCAGCAAAATGGAGATTGCTTTCGAGTATTTCCCTACGTTTTTACTGTTCATTCTTGGTTTTTTGTGGCCGATGCTCACGCTGATTGCGGTGATCTTCTTCACGGGGCGGATGGCTAATAATTCGGAGATCATCAGTATTTTGAACGCAGGAGTGAGTTTTTGGCGGTTTTTGCGGCCTTACCTGATTTCTGCGGGATTTTTATCCTTGCTCTATATAGTGGGTATCCACTATATAGTACCCTGGGGGAATGCGCACCGGACGAATCTGGAACGGGTGTACTTCAACCGGAACCGGGATGTGGGCAAGACGCAGAACGTCCACATGTTTGTAGCGCCCAATACGAAGGTGTTCATGACCCACTTCAGTAAGCGGGACAGTAGTGCGCGCAACTTCCGGATTGAATATTTCCAGGATAATAAACTTAGGAGCCTGACGAAGGCCCGCTCGGCCCGCTACATCCACGGAGATACGGCGTTCTGGCAACTGTCCAATTACGAAATTCGTACGTTTGACGAGGAGGACGAAACCCTGGAGCTTGGCGGCCGCAGGACTTTGGATACGGTGCTCAATCTCACGCCAATCGATTTTATTGAATACGGCAACCAGCAGTCGGCAATGAGTACGCCCGAACTACTGGGGCACCTTCGCAAGCAGCGGAAACGAGGTTCGGGTAATATTCGTCGCTACGAGGTGGAGCTGGCACGGCGGACAGCGGAACCTTTTACCATCTTCATCCTCACCCTTATCGGCGTGGCGGTTGCTGGGCGTAAGACACGTGGGGGAATGGGCGCACAACTGGCCCTCGGAATTTTTATTGGCGCCTTGTTCGTGTTTCTCAGCCGCTTCGCGTCCACGCTTACCGCCAGCCCCAGCATTCCCGTTTACCTGGGTATGTGGATGCCAAACATTATCTTTTTCGTTGCAGCACTATACTTTGTAGCTAAGGCCCAACGATAGCTCTTAGCTGGAGCATCCGACTTCACCCGAACGAGACATTACCTTTTAACTTCCTCAGCACTTGCGTCCGCGCCAAATTCTGGCAATGAACGAGCCTAGGAACAGTTGTTTTGCTGGATAAGGTGAATGAAAAGGCCTTGTCTGAAATTAAAATAGCATGAAAAGAGGAATTTTTAGCCGGCCTCTAATAAATCGAATAAAAGTGCTTCTTCCGGAGCGGGATGGAGAAGAAGTGCTCAAACTTTCATTTTTTTCTGAAAATACTATATTTTTACTACTTCCTTATCCTTGTTGAAGTTACGTAATGCAAGAAGGTTGGAGAAAGGTACAAATGTACGAGTATGGAAACACGCATACCGTCTTGATTTTAATTTGTACTCGTCCGTGAATACCCTTAACTTTGGCCTATCAAAAAGATATAGCTAATGAAAATCATGACCCAACCTGAGTTCTACGGCGAGTTCAGTCGACTGACTACCCTCTTAAATTCTTTCGCTTACAAGCTGACAAAAAACTCAGAGGATGCGAAGGATTTGTACCAAGAAACGGCTTTCCGGGCGATGTCTAACCGGGATAAATTTCGCCCTGGCACCAACCTCAAGGCATGGTTGTTTACTATCATGAAGAACATCTTTATCAACAACTACCGCAAAAAGGTGAAGGCGAATACAATTATGGATAACACCGACAATCTGTATTATCTTAATTCTGGCCGTAATTCTATCGAAAACGCAGCCGATAGTAACATTCTCATCCGGGAGTTAAAAGATATGATAGAGCTGCTGGACGATAGTACCCGGATTCCTTTTCTGATGCATTATCAGGGCTTTAAGTACCAAGAGATCGCAGATCATCTTGGTTTGCCATTAGGAACTGTGAAAAGTCGTATTTTCTTTGCTCGTAAAGACTTAAAGGCACAAATAGCTAGACAGTACGGAAAGTTACGCGAAGCGTACTAAGTAATACATGCGCAGCGTTTCTCATTATAACACAGTAATTCCGCCGCGGCTATTTAGCCGCGGCGTTTTTTTTTCTCAACTTTGCCGGATGCATACCTCCGATGATGAATCTTTCTTTCGTGATGCTTTGCTACAGTGGTATAGGCCTGACCGCCGGCCGATGCCTTGGAAAGCAATTACCGATCCTTATCGAATATGGTTGAGTGAAATTATCCTGCAGCAAACCCGCGTAGAACAGGGATTACCCTATTTCGAGCAATTTGTGGAGGCTTATCCGACGGTAATGGAACTCGCGGCCGCAGAAGACGAAGCGGTAATGAAGCTGTGGGAAGGCCTCGGCTATTACTCCCGCGCCCGTAACCTGCTGAAGGCTGCCCGGATGGTTGCCAACGATCACGACGGAAAATTTCCCGATACCTACGCAGGCCTGCGCGGGCTGCCAGGCGTTGGTCCATATACAGCAGCGGCCATAGCTTCCTTTGCTTTTGGAAGGCAAGTAGCCGTACTCGATGGTAACGTTTTTCGCATTCTCGCTCGATTTTATAATGACGCTACACCAATTGATACCGGTAAGGGACGTAAGCACTATCAGGAACTCGTAGATCGCGGATTGGGTGATGCCGAAGCCCGCTTATTCAATCAGGCAATCATGGATTTTGGCGCCCTGGCTTGCACGCCCAAAAAAGCTTCGTGTAACGTTTGCCCTCTGGCTGAAAGATGTGGCGCGCTTGTTGATGGTACCGTTTATGATTTACCCGTAAAGGAAAAGAAGGTCAAACGTCGTACTCGCTATTTTCATTTTCTTATTCTGGCCGACGGAGAAGGGAGCACGGTCATTGAGCAACGGTTGGAAAAAGATATTTGGCAAAGTCTTTATCAATTTCCCTTGGTAGAAACAACCGAACCTGGCCTGAAAACGGATGCACTTGCGCTGCATCCCAACTGGCCCGACGGGCTGCCCGCCAGAGATCTACGGTTCGTGAAACGCAGCGCTCCCATGAAACACCTACTTACTCATCAGACAATTATCACGGTGTTCCATCATTTCTCCTGGGCGAACCTGCCTAGTGAGATCAGCGGCAGAATTATTTTAGAAAACAAAATGTTTAAAAATTATGCATTTCCTCGTGTGATTACCCGCTATTTAGCGGAGAAAAGCTTACTTTTAGATTTGTTTTAGCCAAATTTTAAACTCAACAATAATGATTAATAAAGTAACTCTCGTAGGTCGTCTCGGAGCGGAGCCTGAAGTACGGACCCTTGAAAACGGCGCGATGGTCGCCAAATTTGGCCTGGCAACTTCAGAAAACTACCGGGATAAAGCCGGCGAATGGCAGGAACAAACGGAATGGCACGACGTAGTTGTTTGGCGGGCCCTAGCGGAACGTGCGCAGGAGTACCTTAAAAAGGGAAGTTTGATCTATCTGGAAGGCAAGCTAACCCACCGAAAGTGGCAAGACAAAGACGGCAACAACCGTAAGACTACGGAAGTGGTCGGAAGCTACTACCGCATAATGCCTACCGCCTCGCGTAGTGGAGACAGCAACAATTATATGCCAAGCGAAGAACCCGCCAGCACAATGGCCACCCCGCCGCCAAAGAGCCCTACGGCAGCTTCAGTGGCCAATACCAGCACAGTACCCGCAGCGGGAGGCGGAGACGACGGAGAAGACTTACCGTTCTAGCCCGTTGCTGGAGATGCAAGATGTCTTACCAGCAATCCCTATCTTTGTTTAAATCATTAAATCATCTTGTTGGACGTCTCCGACTTACCCAGTCTATACCTACCTGATCTCTTACTGCTCACCAGTGGCACCGGTCTAAGCCTTGGCGTTATCTCAATTATCATTTTGTTGTTTTTGTCCGGCCTTATCTCTGGATCTGAGGTAGCTTTCTTTTCGCTCACGGCGAACGATTACGAAGAGATTGAAAGTAAAGAAAACCCAACTAACCGACTGATCCTCTCCTTTCGGGACCAACCGCGGAACTTGTTGGCGACCATTCTCATCGCCAATAACTTCATTAATATCGCCATCGTCTTGATGTCGACGCTGTTGCTGGAGTCTTTATTCCCCAAGGGAATCTTTATGGGCTGGCTTGAAACACTCCAAGAAAATTATGAATGGACGGAAATCATTTCTGCCGAGCTAGCCGCAACATTTATCCGGTTCACCATTACGGTGGTTGGGGTAACATTTTTGCTGGTTCTCTTTGGCGAGGTTGCTCCTAAAGTGTACGCCCGCTACAATAAACTGAAGCTAGCAACCCTGATGGCCCGGCCGATAAAGACGATGATGAGCTTGTTTAAGCCGCTGTCTTTTGCGCTCGTGAGTGGTGCTTCCGTGGTGGAAAAACGGTTGGAGAACCACAGCATCGACGCCGCAGCAGCCAGCCAGGAAGAAATTGACGAAGCCATTGATCTCACCGTCAATAATGAAGATAACGGAGAGGATGGAACACGGCAGGATGTTGATATTCTGAAGCGCATCGTTCAATTTGCCAACGTGACCGTCCGCCAGGTAATGCGCTCCCGTGGAGATGTGATTGCCGCCGACCAAAAGATCGATTACCACGAATTACTGGCACTGATCCGGGAGCACGGTTACAGCCGTATCCCTGTATTTGAGGAAGACTTTGATAAGGTGAGGGGCATCCTTTACGTTAAGGACTTGCTCGGGTACCGTCGGGAAGGCCCCCAATTCAACTGGTCCGTGCTCGTTAGACCGGAAGTACTCTACGTACCTGAGAACAAAAAAGTAAGCGACCTGCTAAAGAAGTTTCAGCAGCAGAAGATGCACCTCGCCATTGTAGTCGACGAATACGGAGGTACCGAAGGCATTGTCACTCTCGAGGATGTTCTGGAAGAGGTCATCGGAGATATCCACGATGAATTTGACGAAGGTGACGAGATTATTTTTGAGAAAATCGATGACCTCAACTTCGTCTTTGACGGTAAAACTTTACTCAACGACGTTTGCCGGGTGCTGGATTTGCCCACCAATACCTTTGACGAGGAAAAAGGAGAAGCCGAATCTCTCGCTGGACTCTTACTTGAAATTCTGGGGCAATTTCCCGAAGAAGAACAGGAACTAAACTGCGGAAACTACCGCTTTCGGGTGATGTCACTTACCAAGCGACGGGTAGAGGAAATACTGGTTACGCTGCCTGGTGATGAGATGTAGGTTCAGAGTCTAGCAGTCAGAGTGCAGGATTGGATCGTCAATTTAATAACGGTTCTAAATCGCTCCTGAGCCCTAACCTCTTTATTTATGCCGAGCTCGTAAAATCTCCCGCACATCTTCCAAACTATAACCCTTAGCGGCCAGCAGCACGATATAGTGGTACATCAGGTCGGCTGCTTCTCCCAGGAATAGATCGCGATCGTCGTCTTTGGCTTCGATGACGAGTTCAACGGCTTCTTCGCCGACTTTCTGTGCAACTTTGTTGATGCCACGGGCCAGTAACTGGCTGGTGTAACTCTCTTCGCTCGGATTGTCGCGGCGGTGCTGGATGGTGCGTTCCAGGTGGTTGAGAAATTCGCCCTGATTGACGTCACCCCAACAGGTATCATCTCCAGTATGGCAGGTCGGGCCGTTGGGATGGGCTTGAACTAGGATGCTATCCTGGTCGCAATCGGCGGCGGCGCTGACGAAGTGGAGGTGATTCTTACTCGTTTCACCCTTCGTCCACAGGCGTTGTTTGCTGCGGCTGAAGAAGGTCACGAGTTTGGTGTCCAGGGTTTTATCCAGGGCTTCGCGGTTCATATAGCCTTGCATGAGTACTACGCGGGTGTTGGCGTCCTGGATAATGGCGGGAAGAAGGCCGTCGGGGGACTTGTCGAAATTTAATTGGTTGGTATTGATTTTGGAAACGTTCATAACCTAAGTATATTTAAGTGCAAAACTACCACCATCACCCTATAAACACCACTACAATGACTGAAGATTTTGATACCCTCGACGCCGGAATGGGCAATACCGGCCTGACACTTAGCTCGATCGACACCGCCAACCTGCGGACGGCGGGAAAATGGGGACGATTTATTGCCATCACCGGTCTTGCCATGATTGGCCTTGCGATGGTAAGCATGCTGGCTTTTGGTGGTAGTATGTTGGCCACGATGGGTAGTTCTATGATGGGCGGTAGCGGCGCATTTTCTCTAATCCTGGTTGTTTATGGGCTCGCCTTTGCCGTCTCCATCTACCTTTACTGGCAGTTACTGCAGTTTTCTACCAATGCCATCAAGGCGGCGGATCAAGGTAATTCGGCTGCGATGACGGCTTCTTTTACCTCTTTGAAAACCATGTTCAAGATTTTGGGGGTCTTGCTCGGAATTCTGCTTGGGATTTATGCGCTAACGTTTGTTTTTGCGATTCTTGGCGGGCTTACGTCTATTATTTAGGGCGCGGCCGCAGGTACCAGCAAATGGATAAAAGAGCAGGGCTTTTAAACCGGACGAACAGGAATATTCTGCGTCGCCAAATAATCCTTCAACTCTTTAATTCCCACTTCTCCGAAGTGGAAAATGCTTGCCGCTAAACCTGCATCCGCTTTACCCGTCGTGAATACCTCGGCGAAGTGCTCTTTATTACCCGCTCCGCCGCTAGCGATGATGGGGATGCTGAGCAGGTCGCTCATTTGGGCCAGGGCTTCATTGGCGAATCCGGCCTTGGTACCGTCATGGTCCATACTGGTGAAGAGGATCTCGCCCGCGCCGCGTTCCTGTGCTTCTTTGGCCCAGTCGAACAACTTATGCTCCGTCTTGATGCGTCCGCCGTTGAGGTGTACGAACCATTCACCGTCGACGTGCTTTGCGTCTATGGCTACAACTACGAACTGGTTGCCGAAGGCATAAGCCAACTCATTAATTAGTTCCGGACGGCGTACCGCTGCGGAGTTGATGCTCACCTTGTCTGCGCCTGCGTTTAGTAGCACATCCACATCGTCGATGTGCTTAATCCCTCCGCCGATGGTGAAGGGGATGTTGAGGTGGCGGGCGATGTCGCGGGCCAGATCGGCCAGGGTCTTGCGGCGTTCGTGGGTGGCGGTGATGTCAAGAAACACCAGCTCGTCCGCTCCGGCGAGGGAGTACTTCGCGCCAAGTTCCACGGGGTCACCCGCGTCGCGGAGGTTGACGAAATTTACACCCTTCACGGTGCGGCCGTCTTTTATGTCGAGGCAGGGGATTATCCTTTTTGCAAGCATGGGGCAAAGGTAACTGGCTTGTGGGCTATGGCTGAACTCACCAGTCGAATACTTTTTTGCCACGGCTATTCAAATAGGGTTGCCCCTACAGCCTCATCTCTGCCAAAACAGCCTGAGCAGCCCAAGTCCGGTTATTAGCCTGTTGTAACACCAGCGACCGATCACTTTCAATCACTCCGTCGGAGACCACAACATTACGACGTACAGGCAGGCAGTGCATGAAATAAGCATTGTTGGTGAGCGCCATTTTAGCCTCATCTACCATCCAGTCCGGATGGTCACCGATGGCGCCGTAGTTTTTGAAAGAGGACCAGTTTTTGGCGTAGATGAAGTCTGCTCCGGCGAAGGCTTCCGCTTGGCCGTGGACGACTTTAGCTCCCCTGGTGAACTCCGGTGCAAGGTCAAAGCCTTCGGGGTTGCAGATGGTCAGGTCTACTTCACCCCAAGCGATCATCCATTCAGCAAAGCTGTTGGCTACACACTGTGGTAAACGACGAAGGTGCGGTGCCCAGGTCAGCACAACCTTCGGGCGGGCGGCCTTGCGGTGTTCGGCGATGGTGATGCAGTCGGTCAAGCTTTGTAAGGGGTGGCGAGTGGCTGATTCCATGCTGACCACAGGTACCGTTGCGTGCTCAACAAAGGCTTTGATGATGCGGTCTTCGTAGTCGGCACTCTTATCCGTAAGTGAAGGGAAGGAACGGACACAGAGGATGTCGCAGTACTGGCTAAGTACCCCGGCTGCTTCACGTACGTGCTCGGCGGTATTCCCATTCATTACCGTGCCGTCCTCAAACTCAATGCCCCAACCACCGGAAGCATCGTAGGTGATCACGTCGTAGCCCAGTTGGCGGGCGGCCTTCTCGGTGCTCATCCGGGTCCGTAGGCTGGAGTTGAAAAAGAGATTGATGATCATCTTTTCTTTCCCGAGGTGATTGCTGGCGAAGGGGGCGGCTTTATGGGCTCGGGCTTTCGCGATCAGCTCGGCAATGTTGGGCACGTCGACTGCGGATAGGAATTGTTTCATGCTGTTCGGCAGGCTTCAGCCTGTGGTTCACCAGGCTTCAGCCTGGTCTCCTTGCGGAGAATGATTCTTTAATTGAGTTTAAAACATGTCAAAACAGTAAAAACATAGTAAAATGGGTGAAATAACCGTTTAACTAGGTGATTAGTGCCGCTTTGAAGGCCGCAATCAGTTCGTCGCACTGCGTCCGCGTTACGTTGAGCGGCGGTAGTAACCGGATGGTGTTCGGGTCTTTACTTGACCCGGTAAATACTCCGTGTTCAAAGAGGAGCTTCTTGCGCAACGGACCGATCGGCTCCGTCATCTGTAAACCGATCATCAGGCCGTAACCACGTACTTCATTGAAGAGTCCGGTAGCAGCCATTTCTTTCATTAGGTAGGTACCCTGTTCGGTAGCATTAGCCAGTAAGTCTTCGCTTTTGAGTACGTCGAGCACTGCGATGCCGGCCGCGCAGGCTAGGTGACTGCCGCCGTAAGTTGTACCAAGCATTCCTTTCCAGGGTTTAATGCTTGGGTGGACGAGGATGCCGCCGAGCGGAAAGCCGTTACCCATCCCTTTCGCCATGCAAATGATGTCGGGCTTCACCGCCGAGTGTTGAAAAGCGAAGAACTTGCCCGTTCGTCCGTAGCCAGATTGCACCTCGTCCATAATCAAGACCGCGCCGTTGGCGTGGCACAGTTCTGGTAGCGCTTCCAAAAAGTCAGGGTCGGGCACGTAGATGCCGTGTACGCCCTGAACACCTTCGATAATGAGTGCGGCAACGTCGCCCTTTTCTAGCTCTCGCTTTACCGCAGCAAGGTCGTTGAGCGGCAGAAAGCTGATCGGGTAATTGCGGTTGATTGGCGCTTTAATCTTCTCATTGTCCGTAGCGTTAACTGCAGCGGAAGTCCGGCCGTGAAAAGCACCCTCAAAAGCAAGTACGCGGTTACGATTGGTCTCGAAACTGGCGAGCTTCAGGGCGTTTTCGGTTGCTTCAGCTCCGCTACTGACGAGGAAGAGGTCGTAATCGTCCAGCCCGGAAAGTGCTCCGAGTTTATTGGCCAATTCCTGCTGGAGCGGGTTCACAACGCTGTTGCTGTAAAAGCCTAGTTTTTTGAGTTGGTTGGAGATCATCTTCACGTAGTGCGGATGTGAATGCCCGATGGACATCACGGCGTGGCCGCCGTAGAAGTCGAGGATTTCGCGATCGTTTTCATCGTAAACATAACTGCCTTCACCGCGGACGGGTTGGATGTCGTAAAGGGAGTAAACGTCGAATAAATTCATGGTAATTGGGTTGAGGGCCTCTGGCCCGAGTAACTCCGGGCCGGAGGCCCGAAAATGTATGTGATAATTTAGCCGACCTTCGGCCGGCTAGGAACTCGGGCTAGAGGCCCTCGACCCCATTAAAAAAGGCCAGCCTTAAGCCGCAGCCCAGCGTCCTCTGGAAGCCTCAAAGCCAAATTCATATTCTGTACCGCCTGTCCCGAAGCTCCTTTCAGCAGGTTATCAATCATAGAAATTACCAGCGCTTTATCGCCGTGCTTCTCCACAAATACGATGCCTTTATTGGTATTCACCACTTGTTTGAGGTCCGGATTTCGGTCGGTAACGTGGGTGAAAATAGCCTTGGAATAAAAGTCACGGAAAAGGCTTTTGAGCTGGCGCTCCGATTCATCCGTCTGTACGTAGGTGGTCACGAAGATACCGCGGGCGAAGGGCCCGCGTAGAGGTAGGAAGTTGAGTCCGTCGGCATTTTTCCGACCGAGTAATTTCACGTTCCGACCGATCTCATGTAGGTGCTGATGACCGAAGGCTTTATAAACGGAGACGTTGGCGTTGCGCCAGCTGAAGTGGGTGGTTGGCGTGGGAGACTGGCCAGCGCCGGTGCTTCCGGTCATTCCGTTGATGTGTACCTCTCCGTTGGCCAAACCTGCTTTAACGAGGGGTAATAGTCCAAGCTGGATGGCGGTGGCGAAGCAGCCTGGGTTGGCAACGCGCTTTGCATCCCGCGTTCGCGCCGCATTGATCTCCGGAAGGCCGTACACCCATTCGTCGTCCATGCGGTAATCCGTACTAAGGTCTACTACCAGCGTATCCGAAGGTGGCTTATTTTCCTCCATCCACGTCTTCGAGCGGCCGTGGCCCATGCAGAGGAAAAGTACGTCGGCTTCCCCAGCATCGGCCGAAAAGGTGAGCTCCGTATCGCCCAGTAAATCGGTGTGGACGTGGTACAGTGGCTTACCCGACTGGCTCTGGCTCTGGACGAAGGCGATCTCCACGTGGGGGTGGTTGATGAGAATGCGGAGTAGCTCTCCTGCGGTGTAGCCGCCACCTCCTATTATGCCTATTTTATGTTTCATTGGTGGTGATAGTGGTGGGAGGGGGGTAGGCCCCTCCCTTACGTACAGAATTGAGTTGACTCGGTGGTTTAGCAGCTTACTTATTGACGGAGTTGCGAATACGGCCAGGTACACTAAGAATCTTAGTAAACCCACGCACGTCCTCACCACTCCAACCCTCGTTCATCTCCCCGTAAGCACCGAAGCCAGCACCAAGTAAATCATTGGGAGAAGTAATACCGTTGAGTTGGTAACGGTGTGGGTGTAGCGTGACGTGGACCGTGCCGTTAACGGTACCCTGCGAGCTTTCGAGAAAAGCCTCCACGTCCCGCATAACGGGGTCAAGAAACTGCCCTTCGTGAAGCATCATTCCGTACCAATTACTTAGTTGCTCCTTCCAGAACAACTGCCATTTGGCGAGCGTGTGCTTCTCTAGTAAATGGTGGCTTTTGATGATGAGCACGGCGGCGGCGGCGGCAAAACCAACCCGACCTTTGATGCCGATGATGGTATCGCCGACGTGGATGTCGCGGCCAACACCAAAGGGTGCGGCTACGGCTTCGAGGGCCTTGATCGCTTCCACTTTGGAGGAGAACTGCTTGCCGTCAAACCCGACGAATTCGCCGCTCTCGAAGTTCAGGTCGATGTCGCGGGCTTCGGTTTCCGTTACGGGTACGGGCCATGCGTCTTCGGGGAGTGATTTGTTGCTGGTAAGTGTTTCTGCGCCGCCGACGGAGGTGCCCCACAGGCCTGCGTTGATGCTGTACATTCCCTTCTTTTCGGGCCACACCAGGTCGTGCTCGGCGAGGTAATCCACCTCTTCCTGGCGGCTGAGTTGCAGGTCACGGATGGGGGTAATGACTTCCAGTTCGCGGCCGCTTAGCTCGAAGGCGAGGTCGAAGCGCACTTGATCGTTGCCCGCGCCGGTGGAGCCGTGGGCTACGCCGTCAGCATTAATTTCGACGCAGTAGCGGGCCACGCTCATGGCCTGGAACATCCGCTCGGCGCTCACGCTCATCGGGTAGGTTTGGTAGCGTAGGCAGTTGCCGTAGACAAGGTAGCGGATGCACTCTTGGTAGTAGTTTTCGGTTACTTCTACGCGTTTGTAACTGGCGGCACCGAGCTTCATTGCACGGGCTTCCATTTCGGCAATTTCTTCGTCGTCGAAGCCGCCGGTGTCTACCGTGAGGGCATGGACTTCGTAGCCTTTTTCTTTCGTCAGGTACTTTATGCAGTAGCTGGTGTCTAGGCCGCCGCTGTAGGCGAGTACTATCTTCTTCATGCTGGGTTAGTATGCGGCGGGGCTGCGCCTCGCCTTGGTAAAAGGTCCCGGACTCTGTTCGAGGCGATAGCCTCTCTCTGGGTCTGGGCCTACTGTGGTTTGATCCCTACGGGATTAGTTGTGGCAGTGTGCGAACGG
>JAPKCQ010000400.1 GCA_026421165.1 Lewinella sp.
GTCTCCCTCCGGGACTGGGCGTGGTTGGCACCGTACCTTCACGGCATGCACCATCATTTTTTATTACTGGCTTATGACGGGACCGATTTTCGCGGTTGGCAACGACAGCCGGGCGGGGTCATCACCGTGCAGCAAACGCTGGAGGAAGTCCTCAGCAAGGTGCACCACCGGGAGGTTGTTCTGGGCGGTTGTGGGCGGACCGATGCGGGGGTGCACGCTACTCAGTTTTACGCTTACCTGCAGACCGACGAGCCACTCCCAATGAACTATCGTTTCTTCGTCAACAAACAACTTCCTGCCGGTATTTCGCTGTTGGAGGTGATTGATGTCAATGATAAAGCCCAGGCCCGTTACGATGCTACCGAGCGCACTTACGACTATTTTTTCCACAATGAGCACGCCAGCGTTGATCCTTTTCAACAACGGACAAGTGCTGGTTTTGATTTATCGACCTTCTCCGTTAAGCCTTGTTTGGATGCCCTAAAACTATTGATTCAGTACAATGACTTTCGGGCTTTCTGCAAAACACCCGATCGGCACAATACGACCATCGTTCACTTCACGGAAGCCAGCTTGTTTCGGAATGCGGAAGGAACCCGGTATCGTTTTCGTTTCAGGGCCAATCGTTTTCTTCGGGGAATGATTCGCTTACTGGTCAATGACCTAGTGCTGGTTGGCAAGCAAAAGCTATCCATCGAAGCTTTTGAGCAGATGCTAAAGCATGGAGAACGGACGCCTCATTTTCGCCTAGCTCCGCCCGAAGGGTTATTTTTGACGGGGGTTAAATACCCTTACATTGGCAAAGGCTCGGTACTACCGGTTAGTGGGCGGGAGGAATGGACCTTAGAGATTATGTAATAAAACAGGTTTCAAAAAAAAGCCAATCTGCTAACTTTCACTCCATACGTAATGGAGGTTCGTCCTTAATGATGCGATAAAAAACATCTGCTAGTTAAAACATTCACTCCTAAGACAACCTTCCCAAAGAGACTGCGCCATGTGCGGTCTTACCCAACTCCGTATGTCCAGATTTTTTCTCTTTTCCGCCCTCTCTTTCCTTCCGTTTTTCCTTTTTGCGCAGGGTACCGTCAATTTACGGGGCACGGTGCTCGATGGAGACACTAATGAGCCGGTGGAATTTGCGACCGTTAGTTTATTGAATGCGGCTGATTCCAGTTTGGTTACGGGCGCGATCGCGGGTGCAGGGGGCATTTTTGAAATCAGCAAGGTCCGGCGGGGGATGTCGGTTATCGTGCAGGCGAGTTTTATTGGCTACGACCCGGTTTATACCGAGGTGTTTGCCGTAGAACGGTCTTCGGAAAAACTTACTTTGTACCTGCGCTCCGGCGCCCAGATCCTGAAAGAAATTGAAGTAACGGGAAAGAAACTAACCGATATCCACCGACTGGACCGCCAGGAATTCGACGCTGAACAGTTCACCAATGCTGTTGGCGGAACTGGTACCGACGTGATTGCTAATCTGCCTTCCGTAGCCGTTAATTCTCAGGGTGAAATCACCGTTCGGGGCGCCACTGGCTTTCTGGTTTTGATCGATGGCCGGCCGGTACAGAGCGACCCCGCCACCATCCTCGGCCAGCTGCCCGCCAACGCCATCGCTAGCGTAGAAATCATCACCACCCCCGGCGCCAAGTACGACCCGGACGGCAAGGCGGGCATCGTCAACATCCGCACCAAACAAGGCAGCTCCGACGGCTGGAGCCTAGCCGGAAACGTAAATTACGGCCTACCCAGCATCGAAAACTACGACAATAAAGACAGCCAAAAACGCTACGCCGCCGACCTCAGCGCCGGCTATCGCTCCGGAAAATGGGACATTGCCGCCGGATTCAATTATCGGCGCGATGATAACGCTGGACGGAGGGAAGGGTATGTAAATACCGTTAGGTCATTTTCTTTTGCCCTTCCAACACTCACCGAATTCCCCAGTGACGGCGAGCGCAGCCATAATCGTGAAAGCTACTCCAGTCGGTTAACGGTAAACTATACACCCGACAAAACCCAAGTGATTCGTGCGGGCCTGCTTGGTGGTAAAAAGACAGTGTACCGCACTGCAGATATTCTCTATTCAAACCAGACCCGTTCTTTTAACCCCATCAATATTCCTATTTATCCGGAGGAAGTATACGAGCGCTATCTAGAGAGAGAAGGTACGCCATCGGGCATCAATATTACCGACCAACGAACCTTCTACAACGAAAACCTCCGCGTAAGAAAAGGCGATTTCTTCATCGCCTCCCTCGACTACGAACGCGACCTGGGCAACGGCCGCAAAATCGCCCTCTCCGGCCTCTACGAACGGACCGTCCTCGGTGGCCCGACCGACAACACCATCCTGGCCGAAGAAGGCTCTCTGGATTCACTCCAATACCAATTCAACACCAACGACAACCCGCTCGACGGCTACCGCTTCAACATCGATTACACGGGTAAAATCGGCGAAGCTACTTGGGAAAGCGGCTACCAATTTCGTTACCTCAAGCACCCCGGCGACTTCCTCTACCTCGACCGCGACTTCGATAACAATCGCTTCGTGGAAAACCCTGAATTCACGAACGGCATCCTCCTTCGGCGCGATGTCCACGCCGTTTATAGTCAAGTCAGCGGAGCAACTGAAAAACTGGAATACGCCGCTGGCCTCCGCGTTGAATACTTCGACCGGAGCGTGAAGCTGAACCGACCGGACATCACTTATCGCCTCGACCGCCTTGGCCTCTACCCTTCTGCAAACCTGCGCTATAAACTAGGCGAAAGCCGCTACCTCAAAGCCGGTTACAGTCGCCGCATCGACCGGACGACGACCTTCAAGATGACGCCCTTCCCCGAGCGCGAACACAACGAAACGCTGGAGCAGGGAGACGCGGAGCTCCTCCCCGAACTGACGGACCTATTGGAACTGGGCGTAGCCTCCAATTTTGGCAACAACTCCGCCTTCGCCACCCTCTACTACCGGCATACCCGCGATGTGATCAACCGCGTAAACACCGTCTATAACGACACTATCCTAAACCGGATTTACACCAACGTTGGCACCGCCGATGCGCTGGGTTTAGAACTTGGCCTGACCCTCTTCCCGGCTGGCAACGACTGGCGCGTAGCCCTCGGCGGCAACGTCTACCACTACCAGCTTCAGGGCGAGGTCTTCGGCGATGAGGTGGATACGGGCAACTGGGTATACAGCATCAACGCAACGACCGATGTTCCAATGTTTAATCTGGCCGACCTCCAGCTGGGCATCAACTACCTCTCCGCGCGGGTGACGGCGCAGGGGCGGGACAGCCGTTTTTTCAACCCTTACCTGAGTCTCCAGCGTGAATTCCCGGAGCAACGCCTCACCGTCACCTTCCAGTGGCAGAACATCAGCCTCGGCCTGTGGGACAATAACCAGCAACGGATCACCACCTCCAAGTCGGACTTTTTCACGACGACCAACTATGTCTACGAGCCAGACATTCTCCGCTTAGGAGTAGGCTTCCGGCTTACGAAGCT
>JAPKCQ010000401.1 GCA_026421165.1 Lewinella sp.
AAAATTCGGGATGACCCATGTCTGGCTGTTCATCTTCCTTCGATGACCGCCGAAAGCCCCCGGTCCACCAACGCTTCACGCTTGGGGCGAAGTTCTGCCATGGCGGCAGATTTGACGGTGGCTTTGCCTTTAAAGTGAATCAGCATTGCCAGCTGCTCGCTTTGTTCGGAGCTGTGGTCGAGGACTTCCTCGAAGCTTTTCATTACCCAATCGAAGGTATTGTGATCGTCGTTGTACACGATAAGGTCGGCGGAATCGCCGGAACCAACTTCAATCTCTTCTTCGAGTAAGACATCTTCCTGGGGGGCGTGGGCGTATAACATACTGGCAAGCAATCTTTTAAGGGAAAAACGATCAGAGCGCGCTCAAAACTTTCTTTACTTCGGTAAAGTTAGGTAAATCACCGGCAGACTCTAGCACTTCGGCGTAGCGGATTATGCCTTCTGTGTCCACTACAAAAGCGGAGCGCTTGGAAACACCTTCCATTCCGAAGGCGAAAGTATCGTATAAAGACCCGTACTGGCGGCTTACTTCTTTGTTGAAATCGCTGAGCAGCGGGAAGTTCAGGTTCTCGGACTCCTTGAACTTTGCAAGGGTAAAGGGGCTGTCTACACTGATGGCCACCACGTCGGTGTTCATTTCGTTAAACCCCGTGAGGGAGTCACGCATGGTGCACAATTCTTCCGTGCAGGTACCGGTGAAGGCGAGGGGGAAGAAGAGAACGACTAAATTCTTTCCGGCGTAGTCGCTCAGGTTGACCTCGCTGGTGTCGCTGGCGTGAAGGGTGAATAGTGGAGCTTTGTCTCCTGCTTTGATGGCCATATTGATGATGTTTTGTTTCTGATGTTAAATACACCACTAGAAGTGTTTTGTTGTACAGGTTCAGCGTTTTTTGGAGGCGCGGCCGCCGGTGCAAAGGGAAAGATTAAGGAGCAGAGCACTTGTGGACAAAGCTTGAAAAAATGCTCTTACCGGGCCAAAAACAGTCCATTTGCCCGTTGGGAGGCCCGGGGAGCTCGTTAATTTTAAGTTAAAGGCTATATTCTAATTGAGCCTGTATTTAATCGTAATTGTATGGCTTTAAGAGCGTTAAGTGTAATTTCGAACTCTTAAAACTATCGCAAGGCCGTAACTTCATCCTTCGTGAAGCGTCTATTAGGCAGACGGTCCGAAGTGGCCAACTTACTTTTGAATCCTCAAATAAGCTAACATTATGCGTATCCGTAACTTTCTCTTCGTAGCCATATTTGCCCTGGTGGGCTTTGGCAGCTCCATTTCTGCTCAGAAAATTGCTTCTGTAGACATGGAGAAAATTCTCGGCAGTATCACTGAATACCAGGATGCTCAGGAGCAGCTCGACCAACTTGCCGCTAAGTGGCAGCAAGACATCAGCCAGCAGTACGACGCCATCAAAGGTATGTACAGCAAGTACCAGGCCGAACAGGTGCTGCTAAGCGAAGACCAGCGCACTACGCGCGAAGACGAAATCATCGCGAAAGAGCAGTCTGTTCAGAAAATGCAGCGCGACCGC
Organism: Lewinella sp.; assembly: GCA_026421165.1. GTDB lineage: Bacteria > Bacteroidota > Bacteroidia > Chitinophagales > Saprospiraceae > Neolewinella. The sequence continues at coordinate 1,532 of JAPKCQ010000401.1, forward strand.
TTCGGCCCTGAAGGTGCTCTCTTTCAGCGGCGTCAGGAACTCGTGAAGCCCATTCAGGACGTTATCTACGAGGCCATCGAAAGCTACGCCAACACCCGGGGCTACGACTTTATCTTCGACCGGGCTGGCTCCGCAGGCATCATTTTTGCCAACGATACTTACGATAAAACTGACGATATCCTCCGTGCACTTAAGAATTAGAAACAAGGAGTTAGAAACTAGTTCTCTAGTTTCTAACTCCTTATTTTCTGGTTTCCAACTTCTAAAATTTGCTCCAAAACCAACCAACCGGAGCTAACTCTAAACATGTCTTTTACCGGATGCAGGTTTTACTTACCTTTGCGGCCGCCAAAAAATGGCAACTACTCAACTAAATCAAATGAAAAAGTTTTTCCAACTGGCCGTTGTGGCCCTGCTGCTCATCGCCGCTACCACCACCGCCTCCGCTCAGAAGTTCGGCTACGTAAACTCCCAGGCCATCCTCGCCGAGATGCCGGAAATGAAGGCCGCCGAGTCTAATCTTGAGGGCCTACAGAAGCAACTCCAGAAGAAAGGCCAGGCGATGGTCACAACCTTCCAGGCCGACGTTCAGGCCCTGCAGACACAAGCCCAGGATGGCGAACTCACTCCTAAAGTTCAGGCGGAAGAATCCGCAAAGCTGGAGAAGCGCCAGGAAGAAATCGGCAAGTTCGAGAAAAGTATGATGAGCGATATCCAGAATAAGCGCAGCGAACTACTTGAGCCCATCTACGAAAAGGTAAACGAGGCCATCAAAGCCGTTGCCGAGGAAGGTGGTTACCAGTTCATCTTCGATCAGCAGGTACTCCTCTACGGTGAGGAAGCTTCCGATGTGAGCGCTGCCGTTAAGGTCAAGCTTGGCATATAAATAAGCGTTGAAGAGGGTGCAGGTTTAACTACATGTACACTTTTTGCTCTTGTTTGGCAAATTAGCCCGCGAATTCCTCCCCCCGGAGTTCGCGGGCTTTTTAGTGGGTAGCAACGAGTGTATAACAACTGTACTGACTTGTAGCACGGTTGTCTACAGTGACGATCGCGCTGTAAGTGCTCAACCCAATCTAAATGTGTAGTTTGTTATGTGCACGATAGAAAATTCAGTCTTTTTAGCGTTTCCTGCAACTTGCAACCATGACTAATTCTCCCATAGGCATATTCGATTCCGGCATAGGCGGCCTGTCCGTCGCTGTAGCGATGGCGGACTTGCTTCCGGAGGAAACGTTTTTGTACGTCGCGGATAACGCCTACGCGCCTTACGGCCCTCGTTCAGCGGAAAGTATTCTGGAGCGTAGCAGGAAGATTACTCGTTACCTGCTGGCTAGCGGAGCGAAGATGGTCGTGGTTGCTTGCAACACCGCCACCAGTATTGCCATCGACACTTTGCGCGAAGATTATCCAGCGATTCCGTTCGTTGGGATGGAGCCCGCCGTTAAGCCTGCTGCGGATGCCAACGGGGTAGGGGTATTAGCCACAACAGCCACATTACGGAGCCATCGCTATCTTAAACTTCGGAATAAATACCTAAGCGGAAAGCCGGTATTTGAAGACGCCTGCGTCGGCTTGGTTCCGCTGATTGAAGCCGAGCCTTCCGGAAGCCCTCTCCTGGCGATAAGACTTCAGGAAATACTTGATCCAATGCTTCAAAACGGAATTGATACTCTGGTGCTGGGGTGTACGCATTACCCGCTGATCAAAGAAGAGATCGAGGCCATCTGTGGACCGGCGGTGAACGTGATCGACCCATCCTCTGCTGCCGCCCGTCAGGTTCAGCGTTTGCTGAAAAAACGCGGCCTTCTTACCTCGCTTTCAAAAGGCTTCCCCGGTACCCGCGGCCTCGCCCATATTTTTGCAACTTCGGGTACTAGTGCTCCCCTTCAACGGGCCTTACATCAACTGCCCGGCCTCAATCGTAATCGGAAGTTGATTGTTCCTCAGGTTCATTTTTAGTGACTAGTGG
>JAPKCQ010000096.1 GCA_026421165.1 Lewinella sp.
TCTTTTAGAGCTACCGCAGCTGAATGCTCGCTTTGCTCGTGCGGCTTTGCCTTGGGTGGGCAAAGGTAAGTAGGTTGGAGGCTTGGCTTCGTCATTGTAGTGGCATTTTGCTTTGCGGCTATTCCGTGGTGTGGGCGCGGACGCGGGTGTAAACGCTCGTTTTACGGAAGAGTACCCAAAACTACTATTTTAGCCCACTTAGACGTCTAAACACAAATAAAGCATCCTGATAGACTCTGAGGAGTAGGCACTTATGACTGAAACCGAGATCGCACGAAAAAATATAGAAACCTATAACAAAGTCCGGAAGTAGTTAGCTGTAATGGCTAGTAAAAAAGGAAAACTTTATACTAAGACGGTTCAGAATGCCTGAAAACAAGTAGTACCTCGCTAACCAAAAAAAAATCGACTAGAAGCTTGATTTTTGATCGGCAATTAACCTAACGAGAAGTCACCCTTTGGAGGTTGATTACTTTTTTTATGCCTATTCTCCAAGGATTGGATTGGCTGGGCGCAAGACGAGTCCTACAACTGTCGTATATTCCCCGTCCCAAACCACAACCAAATATATTCATGAGACAACGCTACCTCCCCCTCCTTGCTCTTTTAAGCATCCTTTGCACCTGCGGCCCCGCCCAACTCGGCGCCCAGATCAACCTCGAACACTGGGACGCCCTCTCCCCGCGCAACATCGGCCCCGCCGGCATGTCTGGCCGGGTAACGGCGATTGACGTTAACCCCACCGACCGCGACCACTTCTACGTCGGCACGGCCAGCGGCGGCGTATGGATGAGCCGCAACGGAGGCATCAGTTTCGAGCCTATTTTTGACGACCAGAAGTACCTCGGTATCGGCGCCGTAGCCGTTTCCGACGCCAACCCGAACATCATCTGGGTAGGCACCGGCGAGGGCAACCCGCGCAACTCGGCCAACTACGGCGGTGGTATTTATAAAAGCCTCGACGGCGGTAAAACGTGGAAACACATGGGCCTGGAGGCCACCCGTCATATCCACCGCGTGATTATCCACCCCACCAACCCCGACATCGTCTACGCCGGCGCGATGGGCAATATGTGGTTCCCCAACGAAGAGCGCGGCGTATTCCGCACGATGGACGGCGGTAAGACCTGGAAGAAGATCCTCTACGTCGACGACGGCACCGGCATCGCCGATATGATCATCGACCCGAACAACCCGAATAAAATCATCGCTGCTACCTGGACGTTCGACCGCGACCCCGATTACTTCAACTCCGGCGGCCCCGGCTCCGGCATCTGGATCACCCACGACGGCGGCGACAACTGGGAGCGCAAAACCGCCAAAGACGGCCTGCCGAAAGGCGACCTTGGCCGTATCGGCCTGGCCATCGCGACCAACAAATCCAACATCCTCTACGCCCTCGTGGAAGCCAAGATCAACGGCCTCTACAAATCCACCGACGGCGGCGCGAACTGGAAACTGGTAAGCACCAAAGGCATCGGCGGCCGCCCCTTCTACTACGCCGAGTTGTACGTAGACCCCCAGAACGAGAACCGGATCTATAACGTCCATACCTACATCGACAAGTCGGAAGACGGCGGTAAGTCTTTCCGAGGAATCGCCAACTACGGCAATAGCGTCCACCCGGACCACCACGCCTTCTGGATCGACCCGAACGACCCTGAATTCATCCTTGACGGTAACGACGGTGGCCTCAACATCAGCCGCGACGGCGGCGACACCTGGCGCTTCGCGGCCAACCTGCCGCTCGCCCAGCTCTACCACATCAACTACGACATGAGCTTTCCCTACCTCGTCGGTGGCGGTATGCAGGACAACGGCTCGTGGGTCGGACCCAGCCAGGGACTGAAGTCCGGCGGCATCACCGATTCCGACTGGCAGGAAGTCTACTTCGGTGACGGCTTCGACATGATCTTCAAGCCCGGAAGCAAGAACATGGTCTACGCTGCAAGCCAGGGTGGATCCCTCGGTCGCGTAAACCGCAGCACGGGTAAAACCATTGGCATCAAGCCCCTTCACCCGGACGGAACCTTCCTCCGCTTCAACTGGAACGCGCCGATTGCGCAGAGCACCGAGAGTGATTGTACGATCTATATGGGCAGCCAGTTCGTCCACAAGTCCACCGACTGCGGCGACAACTGGACCATCATCAGCCCCGACCTGACCACCAACGACAGCCTGCGCCAGCGGTCCATGATCTCCGGCGGCCTCACCATCGACGCCACCCAGGCGGAGAACCACACTACCCTGCTCGCCATCGTGCCGACCAAGGGCAACACCCCCGAAGGTCGCGGCCTATGGGTCAGCTCCGACGACGGCCGGCTGCACTTCAGCCCCAACGACGGTAAGACGTGGAACGACCTTTCCAAGAACCTGCCCGGCATGAAGGAAGGCGCCTGGATTCCGTACGTTGAGGCATCCGTGCACAACGTAGCTGAGGCTTGGGTAGTGGTCAACGATTTCCGCCGCGGCGATACGCGGCCGATGGTTTACCACACTACGAACTACGGCGAAACCTTCACGAAGGTGGTGGACGAGAATAAAGTCGTCGGCCACGCCCTCGCCATCGTGCAGGACCCCATCGAGCCGAACCTGCTCTTCCTCGGTACCGACCAGGGCCTGTTCATCAGCTTCGATAAGGGTGCTAAATGGACGCACTACGATAAAAATTACCCGCACGTTTCTACCCGCGACATGAAGATTCATCCGCGTGAGCACGACCTCATCATCGGTACCTTCGGCCGTGCCGTTTGGATTATGGACGACATCCGTCCGCTGCGTGAGATTGCCCAACGGGGCACGGAAATGTTGCGCGACAGTTTCGCCGTTTTCCCCGCGCCCGACGCTTACCAGTGGGAAACGCGCTCTTACCAGGGTACGCGGTTTTACGCCCAGGGGCAGTTCCAGGGGCAAGATCGTCGCAGAGGTGCTATGCTCACTTACTGGGTATTGCCGGAAGAAGGAAAAGACGGCAAGAAGAAAGGCATGAAAGCCAATGTCGATAAGGAAGAAGTGGCCGACAAAGGCAAACGTAAGAAAAGTAAGAAGGGCGAGGACGCAGGTGCAGTGGAACCGATAGAAGAGCAGGGTGAGGACGTAAGCCGTCTGCTCCGCTACTCCATAAATGAGGACATGCACGACGAAAGCATCACCGACGCCGATGACAATAACCCCAACCCGAAAGCCAAGAACAAGAAGAAGATGAAGATTCAGGTCGTCGACGTACAGTCCGGTGATACGATCCGGACCTATACGACCACGCCAAAGTACGGCATGAACCGCACCAGTTGGAACATACGTCGCGACGGCATCGTCTTCCCAAGTCGCCGCGAAGCCAGACCCGACGCGGATGCACGCAGCGGCTCCAGTGTAGGCCCCGGTATGTATGAGATCGTGATGACCTTCGGCAACCACGTTGGCAAAACCATGGTGACCGTTCACCCCGACCCGCGCGAGGAACAGCCCACGGGTAATCCCTTCGCCCAACGCGAACAACTCCAGGCCGAGCTCGACACCACCGTCGTACGCCTCAACGAAGCCTGGACGGACCTGCAGCGGGCCGGTAAATCCCTCACCCGCATCGAAGGCCTCCTCAAAGACGCGCCCAAAGCCGTCAAGGATTCCCTAACCGCCGACATCAAGGACCTCAAGAAAGCGATTGCTAAAATTGAGGAGATTTACACAGATAAGGAAGGCCTGAAGGGTATCCAGCGCAACCCGACGAACCTGCAGGCCAAGATGTTCACCGCCGGCCGTTATATCGGCCAGGTGGAAGGCAAGCCTACGCAGATGGCGACCGTTGCCTTGGAGCAATTTCAATCCGGAGCTGCTGACTTCATCAAGGACGTTGAAGGCTTTATGATGGAAAATTTTGCTGCTTTCCGTAAAGAAGTTGACGCCGCAGAAATCTCCCTCTTCGGGAAACTCTAGCCTGGATGATGCTCAACCTTCGTTGAAACGCTGCATAAGCAGGAAAACTCCCATGGACCTTCTCCGCGGTGGTGTTACTGTTGATGGCAGAGTTGCTTACGTTTCCGGTGATGTTGGTACTGGCCACCTCTTCGGCAAGCACAGGATCATCGTCTTCCCGCTCTTCAAATGTGTCCAGTAAAGTGAGAAGGCTGTACCGAACCTGGTTTTAAGTGAGCACCTCGTTTTCGTGGAAAATGGTGCCGCCGGTGATGCGCTCCTTCAGGACGGCGTAGCGGCCGGCCTGTTGAAGTGCCGCGCTCAGTCGTAGACTCTCGGCCATTGCCTTTTCCAGGCCCTCCAGGGCTGCGGGAAGCAGAACATCCGTAGGTTTAAACATGGGCTTATTGATTTTCAAAATAAACCGCTGTGTGTAACTTCTGGTGTTAAGGAACACCAATTCAATAACTGTCGCTTTTCGGCCGTCTTTAGGCTTCAGCCTGAAGGCAGAAGAACAACAGCTTAAAAGCTATCGAGCAGGTACAGGATATGGCACAACGGTTTAATTTGAGATTGTTAATAAGCCCATGGCTACGGGAGCGCGCGCGCAGAAACACCTAAATTACTCCCCACTTAAACCTTAAGTCCTGAGGCAAAGCCATCCGCATACCACCGTACTCTTTGCCCTGCTACTCCTATGCGGCACGGGCTTTCTGTACGCGCAGGCAGAAGCCAACCCCTCCTTCCCCACCCCAAAAGTCATCTCCTTCCCCACAGCGGAATACAACGGAGAAGGACAGGTATGGGACATCACTACGGACGAAAAAGGAGTACTCTACCTGGCCAACGCAAGCGGGGTATTACGGTACGACGGGGCCACCTGGACGGAACTGCGCCTACCCGGCAACCCAACGGTCCGCGCCTTAGCTACCGTGGATGACCGACTGTACGCAGGCGGATACGGAGAGTTTGGGTACTTCCCCATTTCCGGAGGCGAGCCTTCCGCCTGGGTTTCACTATCAAATCAGCTAAAATCTCCGGACCACGAGGAAGAAATTTGGAACATTGAAGTGCTGGAGAGTGGGGAAGTTGTTTTTCAATCCTTCGGCCGCCTGTTCGTATACGACGGGAAGCAAACGACTACGGTGGTACCACCCGGCGTGATGATGTTCGCCGCGGCTGCGGGGTCGAACTTATTGGTACCGGTTACCGGACGGGGCATTTTCAACTGGCACAGCAACGAAGGCTTCAGCTTATTACCCGGAACTTCAGCACTTGGCAAACGGGAGGTTGTAAGCATAGTACCCGCAGGAGACCACCTAATCATCGGTACGGCAGATTCCGTTTTTGCACTCCGGGACGAGCGGCTAAGCCCGTGGGATGAGCGGCTAAACGAACAACTTTCCAATAAGAAAATAAACCGCCTGTTGCTGCTGCACGACGGTTCCCTCGCCATCGGCACCATCGCCAGTGGGCTGGTGTTGTTCGGCCCCGATCAAGGACGGATGCTATTACTCGACGAGGCTTCGGGACTGAGCAATAATACCGTACTGGCACTGAACGAGAGCAAAGACGGTAACCTCTGGTTAGGGCTGGACCGAGGGTTGGACCTGGTGGTTCGTTCCTCAACAATCAGCTTCGTCACCGGAAAAAGCCGCCCGCCCGGCACCGTGTACACCGCAGCTTACTACGAAGGACAGGCCTACTTCGGTACCAACCAGGGCTTATATCTACAGCAAGAAACCACCAACGGTTTTGCATATTCTCTAGTTCCCGGCACTTCCGGACAGGTGTGGGAACTGCGAGAAACGGAAGAAGGGCTGCTCTGTGGACATAACGACGGTACGTTTATGATCCGGAACGCAGTCGCGCGGAAAATATCTAGTCGTTCCGGGGGCTGGATGACGATTACCGTTCAGGGAGATTCCCGAAAGCTGTTGCAGGCAACCTATACCGGTTTGCAGTTACTGGAATGGGACGATGGCGAGATTATCGCGAGTAATATTCGCGGCTTATCCGCGCCCATCCGACAGCTGGCATGGATAGACGTGAATAAGGTACTCGCGCTGCACGGCTCCCAGGGGGCTTTCCTACTAACCATGAGTCAGGATACCCGCCAGATCTTGCGGATAGATACCCTCGCCAATCCCTTCCTTACGAAAACGAGTGCCCTGAATACACCCGAAGGTGTTCTACTGCAGAGCACGCAGGGGCGTCGGTTACTGAGAAACGATTCGTTGGTGGATCACGATATCGTTCGTGGCGTTCCACTCCGAGTAGGAGAGTACTTTCTCAGCGGACACGATGAGGAGCACTGGTTTATCGCCGGACCAGACCGGGTAAAAGTATATAAAGAGAAGAAAGTGACCGCTGAGTTGCCCTTACGACTTCGCTTTCCCTACCCGAAGGTTATCCCCTGGATTGGGAATAGCTGGCTTTTCCTACTAAACGAGAGCTACGCCGTGGTGACGCCACAGCCGGAGACTAAGGTACCGCCACCTATGATCTTGCGGGCGGGACACCGGGTGGAAAACGGATGGAAGTGGCTAGCTAAAGCGGAAGGTATCCCGAAAATAGCCTTTCGCAACAACGATCTCCGCTTTTCTGTTGCGCTACCCGTCTTCGACCGGGTGGTAAGCTACCGCAGCCGTCTGCTAGGCTATGCGGATAAATGGACGGCATGGTCGAAGACCGGCGAACGGGAGTTTACTAATCTTCCGGAAGGTGATTATTTATTCGAGGTGGAAGCAAGCTGGTTCGAAAGCCGTACTACCTTCAAGTTTAACGTACTCCCGCCCTGGTACCGTTCCCGTCTGGCTTATGTATTTTATGCATTCCTCCTGTCCGCTGCTCTTTGGGTTTTGTACCGGCTCCACCTCCAACGGCTACGCAACCAGGCACGGCGGCTGGAGGTCGTCCGCCAACGGGAACTACAGCGAGAGCGAATCGTTGCCCGTAACCGGGAGCTGAAAGCCGACGTAAACCGGAAGAGTAAGGAACTCGCCAACACCACCCTTACCCTGGCCAAAAAGAACGAAATGTTGCTGGCACTAAAGGAAGAACTGGCCAAGGGAAAACGAACGCCTTCCGGCACCATCGACCACCGGAAGATCGATAAGCTCATCGACCGGAACCTGAACAACAAGGAAGACTGGTCCATCTTCGAATCTCATTTTAACGAAGTACACGAAGCTTTCCTGAAGCGGCTGCGTAGGGCCTGCCCCGAGCTTACTACCGGCGACCTGAAGCTCGCAGCTTACCTACGCATGGACCTCAGTTCGAAGGAAATTGCCCCGCTACTACACATCTCCCTGCGGGGGGTGGAAAACAAGCGGTACCGACTGCGTAAAAAAATTGGTTTAGAGGGCGGAGATGACCTCAACCGCTACCTGCTGGAGTTCTAATGCTCTGTCAGGAAAACAGCCAGATATACATCGGAGAAACAGCAGAAACAAACGCCACAGTGTAGTCGTGGTGAGGTATTTTTTTTGGTTAGCAGGGGCTGAAACCAGACATTGCTGTTCTAAACCATTCAGCTCGATCATGCAAAACACAAACATTCTTCTTCGTCTTGTTTCAGGTATTCTTCTGCTGGCCCTACCCTTTGTCCCCGCGGCACAGGTACCCATCAGCGATACGCAGTACGTGATAGAAGGCCTAACGACCGACACAGTCTACCTCAAAACAGCCTCAAACACCGACCAAACAGCCACCTCTACGATGTTCCCCGCAACCGACGGCACCATAGCTGTCACCGCTACGGCCGGGCCAAACAACACCAATTCATCCAGCTTCTATTACCTCGGTGCCCTACGTATGGTGTACGCCAACGAGGCTCCGGCTGGCGGTACCTCCCTGGCACTGATTGCTCCCAACGGAGGTGAATTTTTACAGGCCGGAAAAGCAACGGATATCCGGTGGGAAAGCCAAAACCTGATCAACGTTATTCTCGAGTATTCCGTAGACGCGGGTGATAACTGGCAACCGATCGATACGGTGCCAGCCATCGGGCAATCGTACAACTGGACCATCCCCGCCACCCCTACCAACGACGGCCGGGTACGGATCACTGCTAATACGCTAACGGACACCAGTGACGATCTCTTCGAAATTTCCCTCGATTCTACCTCGTGTAACATCGTAGTGCTGGGATCTTCCACCGCCGAAGGAGCCGGAGCCTCCGCACCAGACAGTTCCTGGGTGAGCCGATTCAGTCGCTCTCTGGCTGGAAATACCCGCTACCAAGTCACCAATCTGGGCCGCGGGGGCTACACCACCTACCACATCCTACCCACCGGCACCCCCATCCCGGGAGGAGTAAACATCAGCATCGACCAGACGCGAAACGTTACGCGTGCCCTCGCCCTCAATCCTTTTGCCATCGTTGTTAACATGCCGTCCAACGATGCGGCCAACAACTTCCCGGTAGCAGACCAACTGGCTAACTTCCGCCGGATCGTGGAGGCGGCCACCAGTCAGGGTGTACGCGTCTGGGTAGCGACCACCCAGCCCCGGAATTTCACTAACCCCGGCCAGATCAACGTTCAACGGATCGTACGGGACTCCATCCTTGCAATCTACGATGAATACGCCGTTGATTTCTGGAATGACCTGGCAGCGGACAACGGGTTCATCCGGCCTGAATTCGACTCCGGAGACGGGGTGCACGTCAACGACGCTGGCCACCGCCTACTCTTCAAGAGGGTCAGCCAACTGGCCATCGATACGCTCAACTGCTCAGTGAGCCGCGCGGGTCGGTAGAGGATACCGGTACCCGCATCTTCCCAAACCCGACCGGGAGAACTTTCCAGGTAAAATTAGTACCGAAACCGCAGCTGAAATGACGGTTTCGCTAATCGACCCGCTCGGCCGGGAAGTTTTCCAGTTTCTTAACTTTCTCCCCGCTGGTCAGGACCAAGTGGTCACTGTGGATACCGGCTTCAGGACATCTTCCCTCCGCCAAATGTTCTGTGTAGTTACCCTTAAAAACGAGGTAGGTATGCGGCGAAGCGTTCTTCCGCTGACTTTCCGTTAGGCAACAACTTATAATGAGCAGATTACTGGCTACGACCCCGGCGGACGTGGCCGGCAATCCGCTTTTCTCAAAGTGAAGCAGGAGCTTGCGCACTAAAATAGTTGCCCTTATGAAGTTTATCCTCAGGTGAGCCGGTCCGGCAAGAGGTGAGGTGCTCTACGGTGGGAATTATGGTTAGGAAAAGAACATAAGCCTCCGTAAATCATTGTAAGTCAATTTTATGTGGCTGCGTTCGACGCCGACGCAAAAGAACCATTAAGCAGTAAAATGCATCAATGGCGTAGTCGTGGTGAAGTAATTTTTTAGGTTTATGGTGTACGGGCGACGATATTTGGTGTCTACATCAAAACTGTTTTAAAAGGCAGTGCTAAAGTTTTTTATGCAAAAAAGTAAACTGATATTCTCGATACTATTCTGCTGGGTGAACGTGATCTCCAGTGGCTCTATGCTCGCGCAGCCCGGCGCTGTAACCGGCGTAACAGCCACCGCCTACGATCACCACGTAGAGCTGAACTGGGACCAACACCCGAACCCAACCGTAAACAACGTGCGGGTGTACGGGTCATCGAATGGAACTAATTACACTTTACTCGGTAGCGTAAACAACGTCACCACCAGTTACGTGGACTTCGTCGGTGATTTTGACGTAACCGGAAGCTACTACCTCCGGGCCGTAGGCTCGGGCGGCCAACTAAGCCTGCCTTCGGACACCGTGTCCGCCACCACCTTCGAGATGAACGACTCGATGTTACTGGACATGGTCCAGGAATACACCTTCCGCTACTTCTACGATTTCGGCCACCCGACCTCGGGGCTGGCCCGGGAGCGCAACACCACGGCGACGGTAACCTCCGGCGGCAGCGGCTTTGGCGTCATGGCTCTGATCGTAGGGGCCGAGCGCGGCTTCATCAGCTACGAGCAGGCGCGGGTACGGACCACCAAAATCGTTGATTTCCTGCTAACCGTTCCCCGCTTCAAGGGCGCGTTCTCTCACTGGATGAACGGAGCCACCGGAGCGGTGATTCCCTTCAGCCAGCGCGATGACGGGGGGGACCTGGTAGAAACCGCCTTCCTCATGCAGGGCCTCCTTACTGCCCGCCAGTATTACACCGGAGGCTCCGCCGAAGAGATCGCCCTGCGCGAAAATATTACCCAGCTCTGGGAAGAGGTAAACTGGGATTGGTACCGCAAACCAGGCAATGAGAATGTACTTTATTGGCACTGGTCTCCGACCAATAATTTCGACATCAACTTACAGGTGCGGGGCTTTAACGAAACCCACATCATCTATATCCTAGGCATTGCGGCTCCGGATGCCAACCACGCTATTCCGGCTTCCCTTTACCATACCGGTTGGGCCGGTGGCGCCTACGAAAACTCCCTGAGTTATTACGGCATCCCCCTTATCCTAGGACGAGGCAAGGGCGGGCCACTGTTCTTTACCCACTACAGCTATCTCGGCTTCGACCCCCGAGGAATCAGGGACGAATACGCCAACTACTTCGTCTCCAACCGCAACCGTTCGCTCATCAACTACGAGCACTGCGTGGACAACCCCTACGGCTGGGCGGGCTACGGTCCGGAAAGCTGGGGGTTGACCGCCAGCGACGATCCCGACGGCTACCTCGCCCACGCCCCGGATAATCGCCAGACGGACAATGGCACCATCAGCCCCACCGCCGCCCTGAGTTCCATGCCCTACACCCCGGACAAAAGCATGGATGCCCTCAAGCACTTTTACCGCGAGCTAGGGGATAAAATGTGGGGCAGATACGGCTTTTACGACGCGTTCAACGAAGACCGCAACTGGTACGCCAGTTCCTACCTGGCCATCGATCAGGGGCCGATCATCTGCATGATCGAGAACCACCGCAGCGGGCTGCTCTGGGACCTGTTCATGCGCAACCCCGAGATCAACCCAGCACTGGAGGCCATCGGTTTTACGGCGGACACTACCCCCGTCAGCACCCAGGAATTGCCTCAATTTTTAACTTCAGAACCAAGTATTTCTCCTAATCCGGCCAGGGGTGCTACCACGCTTACCCTTGCACTGGAACGGGCGGGAGAGGTTTCAGTCAGCCTTTTTGGAGCGGACGGACGGGACCTTGGGCTGGTGCTCAATCCAGTAGTACTCCAACCCGGCTCACATCAGCTTTCATTGCACCTGCGGCCGCGCCCAAAAAGCGGCCTTTACTACCTCCGAATCAACGGTCCGGGAGAGTCGGCTGTGGTGCCGATCGTTCTGACCGATTAGACTTTGTACCAATTTTCGCTTAATTCAAATCAACTCCATCATGCAAAGAGTTCTATTTATCCTTTTAGCCGCCTTCTGCTGCGGCTCCCTAAGTGCCCAGGTGGTCCTCGAAGACTTTGAGGGCGGCGTGGCCGACCTCCCCTGGAATGCTTTCGAGGGCGTCTACAACGGCCCCGTTATGAATCCTGAAGACACGACGGGCATCAACCCCAGTGCCTTTGCCGGTTCCTACACGAAAGCGGAAGGCGTCGGCTTCAGCTTCTTCGTCGCCCAGCAGACCGAGGCAATGGACCTGAGCATCAACAATCAGTTCTCTATCCAGATCAACGCCGGAGCCGCTACGCAGCTTCTGCTTAAGCTCGAAGGCGGTGGCAACACCGTCGAAAAAATGGTCAACATAGCCACGGCCAACGTCTGGCGGACCTACACCTTCGATTTCAGCGCCGCTGCCGGTTTCACGGGCCTGACGGACATCATTCTGTTCTTCGACCCCGGGGTCGAGATGAGCTCGGACACCTACCTGTTCGATAACATCATCGTCTCCCCAGCCGGTGATTGTGCCGGCACGGTCACCGCCCCAACCATCATCGACGACTTCGAATGCCAACGCAACGCCACCTACGGCGTCCCCGGTTTCAGCGACATTACGGTAATCGATAACCCGGACGCATCCGGCATTAACACCAGTGCGCAGGTAGCACAGTACACCGACCAGGAAGGAGGCTTCCACGCCCTGGTGATCGACTACAACTCCGCCATTGACCTTTCTACCAATAACCAGCTTTGCCTTAAAGTATGGGCGCCAAAAACCGGCAACCTGCTTTTCAAACTGGAAGGAGGAGCCTCTCCGGCTCTCGAAACCGGTGTTCCCGTGGAAGAAACCAATACCTGGGTGGAAATCTGCGCTGATTTCAGCAGCCAAAGCAACGCCAACCATACCCGCCTGGTCTTCTTCCTGAACGCCGGCCAGGACGGTACGGAAGATATTTACTACCTGGATGACATCTCCATTACCCCGCCGCCACCCGCCGAGGCTCTTGAAGACTTCGAAGCAGGGGCCAGCCTGGCCTGGAACCCGCTGAACGACGACAACACGCTACACGGCACCTTCTCCGTGATCGATAATCCGGATGCTACGGGTGTAAACACCAGCGCCAGGGTTGGTAGCTACGTGCGCGGCTCCTCCAACTTTGCTACCCTCACGTCTACCCTACCCAACGGACTAGACCTGAGCAGCACCCCCCAGTTGAACATCGACGTATGGGCCCCTGCCGGAGCCACCAAGGTGACCATCAAGCTCATCAGCGCGCTCGACGGCGCCACCAGCATCGATGCCAATATCACCACCACCGGTAGTTGGGAAACGCTGAGCTTCAACTTTGAAGGCGTGGCCGAAGTAACCGATTTCGGGGAGATCAACCTGCTCTTCGACTCCGAAACGATGGGTACCGGCCAGTACTACTTCGACAATCTGGCGCAGGGCACCAGCACCGTCGACGCCTGCGCCGATGTGATCCCCGACCTTGACGTCCTGGACGACTTCGAGTGCCAGCGCAACGCCAACTACACTTGCTGCGACGTTACCGTAATGCCGGTCAACAACCCCGACGTTACGCCGGCCAACTCCAGTACAAAGGTTGGTGAAGTAACCGATCCTCCCGGCGGCTTTAACGCTTTGGTGCACGACAACGTCGGCCCGTTCAACTTCGCATTAAAAAACCAGCTACAGGTAAAAATTTGGGCACCGGTCACCGGACAAGTCCTCTTCAAACTGGAGGGTGGATCCAACCCGGCCGTGGAAGTCTTTGTAGATATTCCGTCCACTAACGAGTGGGTAGATTACAATGTTGATTTCAGTGCTGCTGCCGGTCAGGGGCATACCCGCCTGGTCTTGTTCTTCGGCGCTGGTGGAAATAATATGGCGAACAATATTTACTATATCGACGATATTCAGTTCAACCGTGCTCCCTACGTGAACGACTGTGTAGTCACTTTCGAGAATGAAGACGAGACCATCAGCAGCTGGCGCTACTTTGCCAACGGTGCGCTGGAGGGTAATACCTTCATCATTTCCGATAACCCGAACGTCTCCGAGCTCAACATGAGCGCTAAGGTGGGCACCTTCGAAGAAGCCGCCGATGGACAAGAATTTGCGGGAATGTTCGCCGACACCAAAGCGCCGATCATCCTACCAGCTGGTAATAAGGTGGTAAAAATGAAGGTGCTGATGGACGTCACCGGCGACATAGTCCTAAAACTAGAGGGTGGCCCCGAAGAGATGCCACAGTCCGGCGATGTTTTCGCTACTTACACTACCGCCGGCGAATGGCAGGAACTGACCTTTAACATGAGCGTACTGCCCGATGACGCGGCGTACACCCGCATCACCCTAATCCCGAATTTCGGCGTGATCCCGACGGAAACACTGACCCACTACTTCGATGATATTTCGGTTGGTAACGGTAGCTGTGTAACCACGGCCATCTTTACCCCCGTGGTCATCGACGACCTGCGCGCGTTCCCCAACCCGGTACGCGACGTACTGACGATCGACAAGCCCGCCGGTGCCGTCTCCTTCGAGCTGACCAACATGCTGGGCCAGACCGTAAAGCGCCTGGTTGTTGATCGGGCGCAGACGCAGGTGCAGTGGGAGGTTAACAATCTCCCCCCTGGTGCCTACGTGCTTACGGCTCGTTCGGCGAATGGACTTCCCGTTGCCCGGACCAAAATTATCCGCGAGTAAGTTGCGGATCAAGCACTTAACGTTGGCCCTACTTTTCGCAGGGCTGACCGCTTGCCAGTTATCATCCTCTGACGCTGTCGTTAACGACGCGTCGGTGGATGATGACCGTGCGGCGGTGCGGGAATTCAGCCTGGACGAAGTCCAGCACCGCACCTTCAATTTCTTCTGGGAAACCGCCCT
>JAPKCQ010000402.1 GCA_026421165.1 Lewinella sp.
CGGCTTGGCAGGTTCATAAATTCAACGTTGTCCGCAGTTTTACATCCGGGCAAAGAGCCGCGAAGCGATGTTTCACCCATCAGTAACCTGATACCATCAAGCTACAAGATCGTTGCCCACCCTACTACTCCTTCAACCGATAAATACCAATAATTAAGTGTCCACCGGGAGCAATCTCCACCGCTGGCCGGGCAAAGTGAAGTTTCAGGTCCCGCCGGTCGTAGCGGGAGTTGGCGTAAGTGAAGTTCGTCGCCAGATAATCCGCCTTATGCCAAGCACCTTCCAGCCGAAGTTTGGCTTTGGCCTCAGGTGGTAGAGAATAGAAATTGTCTTTACATGGCCAGATCTCGCACTTTACGGAGCGGACTTCTCCTTCGGGAATCTGATCCGCAAGCTGGAGGAAGGCGTCGCGGAAGCCGGAGCCCCAGTAATCCATCTCGAAGCGAACCATTAGTGGCTCCCCCTGGATGGCCTCGTTGAAGTACACGTTCTGGTGCGGATGGTAACGGACTATCTGCACGGCCGTCAGCACGAGACCAATGCCTAAAACCCATTTTTGCACCTGCGGCCGCGCCCAATTCCGCTGCGCATGATCGAAGCCAACCATCAGCAAAAACACGAGCCCCGGATACACGAAGTGCAAATGCCGCCAGCCGTTATAAAGTGTGGAATGCAAAAGAATCACCACAAGAACCGGTCCGATGCTAAGGCCCAATTGTGCAAAATCCAGCAGCTCATTATCATTGCGCCACAGGCGAAAATCCCGCGCACCGGCCACCATGTTCCTCAGCGTTGCGTAGAGGCCGGTGAACATGAACAGCAGGTAAACGATGGGCGTGGTGATGATGATCCAGACCGGAATGTAGTAGGCTGGCAGGTCAAGCGCGTGGAGGTTATCACCAAAAAGCAGCACGTGGCTGTCCCATTCAAAGTCCGACATCTCAGAGAAGGCGGCGATCAATCGTGTAAAAGTGTCCTCCCACAAGAAAGGGAAAAACGGCAACATGAAGGCAATCGATAACGGCAGGTAAGTGCCTAACCAAAGCAGGTTCTTAGCGGCAAATTTCCGTTCCCGCAGCAGCTCAAACCCAAGGATACAGATGGTCGTGAGCGGCACGATCAGCGCCGGCAAACGGGTATTGAGCGCAAGGCCGGTAGCGAAGGCGTGGAAGATGAGGTTACGCCACGTCCGGTGTTTAAGAAAGCGCAGCAACGTAAAAATACTGATGAGGTAGAACACTAGTAAGATGTGGTCCTTCGGATTATAGAAACCGTGCGCGAAGATGCGCGGACTCAGGACCAGTGCCAGGGTGCCAAGCAGCGGGTACCAGTCGCGGTCCGGAAAGCGCAGCTTCAGCGTTCGGTAAAAATATAGCGTGGCCAGCCACAGCAGCAGGAAATTCATGACATGGCGGAGCTTGTAATAGTGGTAGAAATCGTCCTCCCAGCCAAAAACATGCTCCAGCAAATTGGCCGTAATCTGGTAGATCATGCCGTAGTTGGACCACTGGTAGTCTTCGAGATCCCACTCCGGCTCCAGTTTGGTGTAGCCGTCGACGCCGAGTTTCTCCGCAGCGTAATCGATAGAAACCCGACCATGGCGGCGCTGGATGGATTCATCCCAGCTGATCCCGTAGTCGTCAACGATCGCCAGCCCCAGACACAAGAAGGAGCTGAAGAAAAGGACAGAAAACCAGGGAGAGAACTTTAAACTCAAGAAGCAGGAGTTGTTTTGGGCGGTCCGAAAATTCCGAGCCGCGCGCAAATATCGCCATTATGATAAAGACTTTATCTTGAGCGCAGATTTGTGTGTCCTACAATTTGCACATTTGCACTGGGTTGAGCGCTTGTAGCGCGATTACTCATCATGATAATCACGCTACAAGCGCTCAACCCAACCCGATCAATAAATTAATGACCACTCACCGCTACCAAAAGCCCGCCTTCTACTGCCTGATCGGGGCCGGGCTGCTGCTGTGGCTAATCAACTGGTGGCACGCCCGTCCGGTATTCATCGACGAGGCAAACGTGGCGCGGAATCTCTTCGACCGGTCGTTCACCGGTTTCTTCCAACCGCTGGATCACCAGCAGTACGCGCCCCCTTTCTTTATGGTGGTTAGTAAACTGTGCGGAGAACTTTTCGGTTACGGCGAGCGGGCTTTGCGCTTACCCGCCATGCTGGGTGGGCTAGTGGCACTCTGCGGCCTCCTCCTCTCTGTCCGGAAATTAGAATTGGGGTGGTGGGGGTTATTGCCCGTCGCGCTACTTTTTGTTAACCCAACTGTTCTGCGCTACGTGGGTGAAATGAAGCCTTACTGCCTTGATTTGGGCGTTGCCTCCCTACTGTTGGCCGCCGTTCTGTACTGGCCGAGACCCTCCTGGAAGTGGGCACTAGCTGGTGCGTTCGCCGTCTGGTTTTCCTTGCCTTCCGTTTTCGTTTTAGCGGCAGTGGGTCTGCCTGCACTCTGGTTTGGTGAACGCCGAGACCTCGCTGGATGGTTCCTTTGTGTCGTAGCCTGGCTCGTGTCTTTTGCGCTGCTTTACCTTGTGTTACTTAAATCACACCTGGGTAACGGCTACCTCAACAATTTTCACGGCGCGTACTTTTTCCCGCTGCCTTCGGCGAATGGTTTTGCCGTGGGCCGGGCAATAATATTGACGATAAGCTTGCCGAAAGTCGCGTTTGGCTTTACCACTTTTGCCATTCTCGGCGGAGCTTGTGCAGCGATTCTCGGGCTGCAGTGCGAAAATCGGAGGTTAACAGCTACGGCCATTTTACCCGTTCTAATTGTGCTGGCCGTTTCCGCGCTGGGTCGCTACAGTCTGATTGACCGCTTATTGTTATTCACGCTACCCGGCTGGTGGTTACTAGCGGCAATGGGGTCGGCAAAGTTATCAGAGCGGCTGGCCCTTAAAAATAAATGGTGGCCGCTTGGTTTAGCGGCCGCGTGGCTGGTAATCGCTGGCGGTACCAACGTAGTGCGCCACTACGTTTCACCGCTTAAATTCAGTGATTCCCGACGGCTGGTTACGAAGCTTGAGCCGGGGTACCAGCCAGTTTTGCATTCCAGTGTTGTTCCCGCCTACGATTATTACCAGCGGGTGCATCCCTTTTGGCGAGGCCAGACTTTACCGGTCGCGGAAGTCACCGATGTTCGGGAGCTACCAAGGCCAGGTCGGTACGTGCTCTTGTACAGTGTGCTCACGAATAAAAGCACCACCAGAAAGCTTAAAGGAGACGTTATTTGGGCGCGGGCGCAGGATGCAAAGTGGGTTGAGGAGCGTAGGATGTTCCGCGCGCAGGCGGTTTATATCGAGTTTTGAGCTCCTTTTCCCGGAGGCTTCTCTGAGGCGGCGCCCAGCGCCGCTAGCCCGTACGCTCAGATGGCTGCAGACCTGGAGCTATTAATATTACTACGGGACTAGTGGTCTGTCAACATTAAATATTGGGGTAATCTGCGATGCCTTTTGGTGCTGAAT
>JAPKCQ010000403.1 GCA_026421165.1 Lewinella sp.
ATTCAACCGCCGCAGCCAACGCATCCTCAGCCGCCATATCCGGCGTAATCTCCGCCCCGTAAGTATTCTTATTTCGGTCTGCGTAGACGGACACCGTCAGCAAAACCAAGCCGCCGTCCGATAGGATAATACTGGTGTTTGTCGTCGAATAGCCAGCGGTCGGCGCACCGAAACTGCGCGTATTTTCCTTCCCCCTAAAGGCGACCACAGTCACTTCGCCAGAACTCGCAGTACGCGGACCGGTAAGTACCGCGATGCGAGGAGACGATCGCTTTAGCTTATAGCCGATACTTTTGGTAAAAGGAAACCCATTCATAGCACTTTGTCCGTCTGAATAGGACCAGGCCTGAGCGTTGCTACCATCCCGCGCCGCGAAGTACCCACAAATACCTTCTCCGAGTAGCGGGCCTACGCCAGCCAGCATCGGCCAGCAATTACCGCCGGTGTTACCGCGCAGGTCGACGATCCAGCCGGTAGTTTTATCCGTATCCAGGAAAGTAATCAGTCGTTGTAGGCTGTCTGCATACGCCCGCTGGGTAAGCTGGTGGCCCGAACCGAATTCAGGTACGGTTAAGTAGGCGATGGAGTTATCGATAAGGTGACCGGTGGCGAAGACTACGTTGGGGTCTACTTCGTCATCCCCCAGTCCATCTCCAGCCAGGCTGGAGGCCCGTTGTGGTTCGATGAAGAAGGAGTGAACGTTAATTTTGGGCAAGACGTAGGCTATTGCATCGTGCACTTCCGCCGGAGTCTGTGCTCCGGCGGCCAGTTCGAAAGCCGTTTCTTTCAGTATTTTCCAGTCTGTCTTTTTGGTATCCAGTGCCGGGCGTTTTACCTGAGTAAAAAACTTCTTCAGGTACTTTTTGGCGACTTTGCTCATCTTCTTTTTACCGGAATCAAGGCGGCTCAAGTAAACGTCATCGAACCAGGCTTCTCCCTCTCCACCAAGAAAGCAGCCGATCCTGATGCTGTCCATATTATTATCGGCGATGAAGCTTAGCTTTACTTCGGTCCACTCGTTATCGTTCTGTAGCGGTGTAGTCTGGAGGTAGTCAAGAAACGATTTTCTCCTTTTCCGTAGGCGTAGAGGTACGCGCCGGTGCCTTCCACTCCCCTGGTCCTGATTCTCCCCCTTAGTTGGTATTGCGTCAGAAAAGCGTCCGGTGCGGCCACTTCCTGGTAGGCATAGCCGCTTTCTTTATTGGTGAAGGGCGGATGGAGGTAGAGGCTCTGCCCACCTCCGTCCGGGGAAGGTCCAAAAAAACGCTCTTGTGCCAGCCGGATTGGAAGCCAGCCGTCGGAGGTTTCAAAATCGGGATCAACGAGGCTTTGAGCAGTAAGTAGGACGGGCAGTAAAGCACCGACGAGAAACAAGGTCAAGGTTTTCATACGGGAAGAGTTAGTTAGGGGGCAAATTTGGGGTAGCCTTCCCCTTTCCAACGAATATTATTCGCGAATGCGGGTGATTGGGGCGCGGACGCGGGTGCAGAGACGGGGTTGAGGAACGAGAGACTACGTAAATTTGTCGGTACCTAAATATAGAGTCAAAACGACTACCTTAAACCAATTACGGCTCCGCTCCGCTCATCAATTTGTTACCAGACCAAGCCATGTTCTCCAACCTACGTTCCCCTGCTGGATTTGTCAGCTCATAGGTTGAGGAACCGTCGCGGCGTATTGGTTTTACTATTCGGTGCAGTACTACAGTATTCCTTTGGCCCTACTGGATGTGGCCTTCTCCGCCGCCTTCATGATTGCAGTGACTAACTTTTACCGGCAGACCGCTCACAAGCGAGGTTGGCTGGTGCTTCCACCTACCCATATTTTACCGGTAGTAGTTGCGAGCTACCTGGTTTTAGTCGCTGTTTATATGCTCCATGCCTACCTCACTTACGCCGTGAAAATGGGCGGGTTTTATCGCGGAAGCGTCG
The DNA here is from genome assembly GCA_026421165.1 of Lewinella sp. Classification (GTDB taxonomy): domain Bacteria; phylum Bacteroidota; class Bacteroidia; order Chitinophagales; family Saprospiraceae; genus Neolewinella. The sequence goes on from JAPKCQ010000403.1 coordinate 1,932, forward strand.
CCCTCGGCGCCCTGGCCGGAGGCAGCCGGTACGTTGCCATCTGGCTACTCGCTTTTCACCTTTACCATTATGCCAGGCAGGCAGCGTCTCAGCGCGCGGCCATTGTCGAAGCGCGGCTGACCCGACTGAGCAACGACCTCAACCCTCACTTTCTCTTCAACGCCCTCAACGGTATTCGGGCGCTTACCCGCGAGGACCCCGCCCGCTCTCGCGACGCCATCGACCGGCTCTCCTCCCTACTCCGGTACTCCCTGACCCGCAGCAACCAGTTCAGTGTTCCGCTAACTGAAGAGGTGGTAATCATCAAAGAGTATCTTGCCCTCGAAAAGATCCGGCTGGAAGAGCGGTTAACCGTAAGCTGGAAGTTACCCGACGACTACGCCGATTGCGAAATCCTGCCGCTTAGTCTGCATACCCTAGTGGACAACGCGGTAAAACACGGTATCGCAACCTTACCTGAAGGTGGCACCATCGACATCATGCTTCGTAAAACGGCCGTTGGTTGGGAGTTCACCGTCCACAATCCCTGCTCCTTTATCCCCGACTTTGGCACCTGCGGCCGCGCCCACAAATCAGCAGGAACGGGTATTAAGAACCTGCGTCAACGATTGTTACTTCAGTACGGGAAGACCGCTAACCTTGACTTCCACCGAACAGAAACCTTCGCCACCGCCACTCTAACTACCCCATTATGAATCCCCTGCGCTGCCTTCTGGTTGACGACGAGCGCCTGGCCCGCGTCGAGCTCTCCGCCCTGCTTCACGAAGCTGGCGGATGCACCGTCGTCGGGGAAGCCGCGAATGCAACAGCGGCTGCGAAACTGATCAAAGCCCTCAAGCCCGACATCCTGTTTCTCGACATCAATATGCCCCAAACCAACGGTTTCGAATTGCTCGGCCAGCTCGATAACCCGCCACCCGCTGTGTTTGTTACCGCCTACGACGAGTTCGCAGTCCAGGCTTTTGCCGTGCAAGCCTTCGATTACCTGCTTAAACCAGTACGCCCGCAACGACTGGCCACCACTCTAGACCGTTTGCGCGCCAACCTGATCACTTCTGCCCCCGCACGCATCTTCCTACCCCGCTCAAACGGTAGACGCTTCGTTGGGCTCTCCGACATCATCCTGGTACGCGCCCTCCATCACTACGTCCGGATTTACCATCCCGCCGGCAGCGATCTGTTGCGGCAATCGTTCACTGACTTCATCTCCAGATTACCACAAGGAGCGTTTTTCCAGGCCAACCGTTCTGCCTACGTCCGCATCAGTTCCATTGGCTCGCTTAAGCGCCTCAGTCGTGGCCGTTATCTTCTGACCCTCCGTAGTGGCGAACAGGAAACAATCTCCGAAAAGCAGGGAGTGGAATGGAGGCGTAGATTGGGTTAAAAAACCAGCTTAAATCCACAAACGATCATTACATCAACTATGGATGACCGTCAACCATTGGTTCCAGTTCTTTGGTATCACTCCGTAGCCGAGAACGACGTGGACGTCGATCTCGTAGGAGAAGGTGAACAGGTAGACTTCGTTGAGGAAGGAAAAATTCGGTT
>JAPKCQ010000404.1 GCA_026421165.1 Lewinella sp.
GCCATCGAATTTCCCCTAACAGACTAACAGACTAACAGACTAACAGCCTAACAGTCTAACAGACTAACAGACTAACAGCCTAACAGCCTAACAGACTAACAGACTAACAGCCTAATCTTCAGGCGCGGCCGCAGGTGCAGGGCGGGTTAAGGAATACAGGACTCCTCCGGCAAGCAAGCCAAAGATGACCACTAAAGACACCCAATCCGCCGGATGCCAAACCTCATGCAGCAGCATTTTCACCCCGACGAACACTAGGATCAACGCCAAACTGTACTTCAGGTATTCAAATTTATCGATCATCGAACTGAGGACGAAGTACAGCGACCGCAAACCGAGGATGGCCAAAATGTTAGAACTGAAAACCAAAAAGGAATCCGTCGTAATGCCCAGAATCGCTGGTATGGAATCCACCGCAAAGACTACATCGGTAATCTCCACAATCACCAGTGTAATGAAGAGCGGCGTCGCGGCCCGCTTACCGTCGATCTGGACAAAAAAGTTGTGCCCGTGGTAATCACCCGTAACCGGTACCAGCCGCTTTACGAACTTGATGATCGGATTGTCCGACGGGTCATTGTCTTCCTGCTGACCGAGTACCTGCACCGCGCTGTACAGCAACAACAGCCCGAAGACGTAGAACATCCAGTCGAACTGCTCCAATAAGTAGACTCCGGCCAGGATCATCGCTAGACGGAAGAACACTGCTCCCAGAATACCCCAAAACAATACCCGGTGCTGGTATTTGGGCGGGACCTTGAAGTAGGAGAAGATCACGGCGATCACGAAAACATTGTCCATGCTCAGGCTAAGCTCTACGAGGTAGCCCGTGAGGTAGGTGATGACGGCCTCTTTAGGCCCCAGGTCTGATTCGACCCAACCGTTACGGTAGGCTAGATAGATGAAGCCGCTGAAGGACAGTGCGATGGTGGTCCACATTGCCGTCCACAGCAGCGCCTCACGGGTTCGGGGCACGTGGTCTTCCTTGTTCAGAACGAAAAGGTCTAGGAAGAGGAGGAGTGCCACGAAGACGAAGAAGCCGATCCAGGTTAGTAGCATGGGTGGGGTTGTTTGCTTGTGTTCGGGTGTAACGGATTTTTGACCTTTTGGGTGCGATCATTGTCCCGGTTGAGGCCTTCCGTACCGAGTTTTGGGGTCGCGAAGCGACTGAAGTGGGATCTTTTGCTGCTTCGCAACGTCCTCACTTGCTCTGGAAGGGTTCGGCCGGGGTAGTGTTACCCTCCAGATTTTTTCGCACCCTTATAGCCTTGCGCTAACAAAATTTCCAATACCTGATCCCGCTTATTACCCTGCACGATAATCTCATCACCCTTGGCGGAGCCGCCGACGCCACATTTGGTTTTTAGCAGTTTGCCGAGGGCTTTCATCTCGTCGCCGGGGCCGGTAAATCCGGTGACGATGGTGGCTTCGTTGCCGCGTCGGTTTTTACGGTCGAGGTGGATGCGAAGAGACATTTCTGCCTTTCCTGCGTTGCTTAGTCCGTGGTAGTCTTCGTCTTCGGAATCGGGGAGGTTGTCTGGTGGAGGAGGGAGGCTGGCGGCCAGGCTGGTGAGGGCAGCGAAGGGGTTGTCCGGGTCGGGAGTGTTGCCGGTGGAGAAGGGTTTCTTTTTCTTTTTGGCCATTTGGGGAGTGGTTGGTTGCTGCAAAAATAGGCTTTCGGGGCTACGGATAGTCTAGAACTCGCCAGTCGAATTATTTTTTGCTACGGAACCTTGGTATGTATTTCGTTAAACTCGATAAAGTTAGCTTCCTGGAGCCTTTGTCGTTTTCTGCGGTGCAAAAAAAGTTCGCCTTTCGAGTTTAGTAATTTCAACCGGAGGGGAGTACTTGCCTGACCGAGCATTAGTGCCCCATGCTCCTCTAGTCGTATAACGGCAGGTAGGTCAATTCCTACTGGTAGGCTGAGGGGTAGTAACGGTGAGTTCTCCCGCATCAACGGCCCTGGTGGTCTCAGCACTGTATTTGGAGACCAGGTGGAAGTAAACCGAGCGCGAAAAGCGGAACCACCACACGAAGAACAGTCCGGCAACCGCCAATAAGGCGGCAAACGATCCGGCCATAGACCATTCGAGTACCCAGTGCAGCAACATCACAAAACCCAGACAAAAGAAAGCCGAACCGATGTAGGAAATGAACATGGCACCGTAGTAGAAACCGGGCTCGGGGAAGTAGCTGTTGCCACACTTCGGGCAGTGCTCGAACTGCATGAAGGGCTTGTCGAAGCCGAAGGAGCTGGTTGGGAAGAGGTCGCCTTTACGACATTTTGGGCACTTTAGGCCGAAGATGGAGCTTAGTACTGAGGGCATTTTTTGGTCTTTTAGTCGGTTGGTTCTTTAGGTTGTTAGCCGTAGGTCGTAAACCTTTGAGGTGGGGTAAAGATTTAGTTTTAAGTAGGTATTTGGGCGCTGGCGCTGGTGCAAAGGCTATTTTGGGTTATGGTTGTGACTAATGGACCTTGCCTTTGAATGCTTGGAGTTGCTTTTTAGCGATATCTCCACCTGGATAGAGTTGTAGCCATTGAGTAGAAAATATTGAATTAGCGTTCCTGAAGTATGTCCTGTAAATATTAATGGGCCATAGGGGACGCTGTACAAATAATTTACGCCTTTTAACCACATTATTTTGTCTCCATCAAACTTTAAAATCATTTCCGTAGCTAAGGCTACGTAAAGGATTTGTAAGTTTGGTAATAATAAAAACGTCAGGTCAAATCACGTAGTAGCCGCGAAGCGAAAACAATAAGTTATTTATACGACGTCCTTGAGTAACCTGAAGTAAAAAAAGAAAGCAAAAAATGAAAGTATTACTAATTCTGCTGGCCATAGTTCTCATTGCTTTCCTCATAGTGCAAGTCTTCGCCATGAGCGCCCAAAAAAATATAGAAAGCTACTCCTATACTACAGACAAGAAGTACGACCTCTTTGAGGTCCGCAGCTACGAAGCAACCTTATTCACTTCCGTCAAACTCTCCACCCAAAAGTACGAAGAGGGGTCAAGCCAAGGTTTTTCCATCCTGGCTGGCTACATCTTCGGTGGAAACGAGACCAATGAAAAAATAGCGATGACTTCGCCCGTTGCCATGTCGCTGGGTGATTCCATGACGGTGATGTTTATGGTACCCAAAGAGAATGAGAAAAAAGGGCTTCCTAAACCAAACCAGTCGCAGATAGCATTTCGGGAAGAACCAGCTAAGAGAATGGCGGTGATCACCTTCGGGGGCTGGTCCAGCGATGAAAAAATAGAGCAACATAAGCGCCAGCTAACGGCAGCGCTGGATGCTGAGGGTATTGCCTACACCAATCGGTTTTACGCTTTCGGATACAATGCACCTTATGAAGTTTTGAATCGAAAGAACGAGGTTGCTGTGGAGTTGATGGAGAGGTAAGTACTCGGACAGAATTAATGTGACATTCTGATCTGGTAGATTTTGAGTC
>JAPKCQ010000405.1 GCA_026421165.1 Lewinella sp.
TTCAGCGCCTCGCCACGCCGCAAAAATCCGGCGACTTAGTGCATCAAACTTAAATTATATTTTACTAGTGGATAAACACTCCTAACGCTTAGGGACGCCGTACAAATAACTCGTACGGCGCCCCTAGAAGCTGAATCTTATTTGCCTTTAATTTCCTGCCAACGGGTGTGCATGGTGGCCAGCGTTTTACCATCGCGCAACAGCGCGTGGGCGTAATGCAGTGGGTGGTCGATAATACCGGCTACTGCTTCAATTTTGTCGCCGTAGCGGGCTTCGCGGTGGAACATTATGTCGGCCGAAATTGGTAGTAACCCACTCAGGAATTCATGCCCAAGTGGCTCAAGCATTAACTCCGGAAAAACGGAGTTAGTCAGGTGGTCGTTGAAGTCTAACTGATTGAAGGAAACTTCAAATTTTTTACTCAAGTGAGGCTGAGCAGGGGGTGGAATCTTTTCTGTGGGGCGATCAAGGTGCGCGGTCGCAGGTGCTAGGTCGGCTTCCAGAGCAGCAATGGCCGGAGGGATTGGTTTCAGCCTTCGGGTAGAGACGTCCATTAGGAGCCATTGGGTTGCGGCGGTGATGATCGTCTGTCCCTTTGTGTCAATGAGATGGAAATCACGAAAGGTCTGCAGTCTTCTTGCAAAGCCGGAGGGGGCGGTGATAACGGAGAGTTCTTCGCCGATTACCGGCCAACGGCTAACGTCAATACGCTGCCGACGAAGCACCCAGGAACAACCATAGGCTTCGATTATTTCCGGACTGGAAATCTTCAAGCGCACAGTATTTTGCATAGCGGCTTCCTGAAGCATCCGGACAAGATTTGGAAGGCTTAAGTAACCGTGTGGTCCGACGGTAGAAGCTGCCACCCGGAAGTTAATGATATCGTGGAGGGCAGACTGGGCGAGCAAGTTGTTTAAAATGTTGTATTTTTGTGGAAATGAATTAAATAATGGCAATTAAACATTCTCTTCGGCCCGTGCGTCGTCCGGTTTTTATCGCGGATTTTGCATCCGTGATTCCGTTGGTTGCCAAAGTAGAGACTTCGGATTCTGGTCAGCCTGTAGGAAAAGAGATACTGAATAAAGGGATAAGGTACAACTTCCCAGCAGCGGGCGAAGAAACTACTGAAGGTTTGTCTGACGGCTATTGTTTTCGCATCACGTTTGCCGCAGGCCGCCTTGATCGCACGTACGAGATGGTAAAGGTGTTTTTGCAGGAGGAGGGGTACGGAGACCTGCCTCTTCCGAAAAACTCGGAAGAGTTGCGTTTATTCCGTCTTCCTCCCAAGCTTCGCCACCAACTTTCTTTGTTCGGAGATAATGGGTACGTGCATAATCCCGTAAAAATTCTTTTTCCTGTACCCGCGGGCCGCCGGGGAGGACTTACGGTAGAATTGTACAACGAAGCTCACCCAGACCATTTAATGCGCTTTTATCGACTCAAATAGTGACGAATCGGACTATTTTACAGTAAAAAGAAGAAAAAATACAATCATCAGCCTTGATATTGTAACTTTTCCAATGCAAACCACTAAAATTGCACTTCCTTACAGTGTTTACCGAACAAACTAAGCGTAAACGCGATAAGTATTTTGTAGATAGACCCACTTTTAAACTAGGGTCACTCAAACAACCAAATTTTAACTCACGTCAAATTCAGCAAAAATGCTAAAGCACTTACTCCTTGTTGCAGCGATGTTTACCTGCATCTCTCTTTATAGTCAAAAAACACAATTTCCTTGGGAATTTGGTTTCCAAGCCGGCATATCTTCTATGCAGGGTGATCTTGTCGTGAACGATATCACTATCTTGAGCCAGCCTAGTTTTCACGCCGGTGTAATGGTCCGCCGCCGTTTGGGTGGTATGCTTGCTTTGCGCGCGCACCTAATGTACGGTGGCCTTGAAAGCGACGATGCTGAAAGCGATGACGCTGGACGCATTGCCCGAGGAGCAAGCTCTAAGACTTCTGTGATTGAACCCGGCTTGGTTCTCGAATTCGAACCGTTCGCTGCAAAGCGTTTCGACGGTGGCGTTTTTAAGAAAACGCTTTCTCCTTACCTCTCTGGTGGAATTGCTTACGGTATCTGGGGAGATGCTATTGAGACAAACTATGGTACTCAAGCGGGTACTCCCGCAGCTGAAGCAGATATTCAAGCTCAATCAGACGATACCGGTGGTGTTGTTTTCCCCATGGGTGTTGGTCTTAAGTACTATCTCTCTCCTAAATCTTCTCTTGGCCTTGACGTCAGCTACCGCTTGACCGGAAACGACCTCCTCGATGGCTTCAGCCAATCTGGTAACCCCGCCACGGACGACACTTATGTGTTTTCTGCCCTGACCTTCGCTACCGGTTTCGGTAAGCCTGATACGGATAAGGACGGTATCTACGACGAAGAAGACGCCTGCCCAACCGAAGCTGGCCCCCTCAGCACGATGGGTTGCCCAGATACAGACAGCGATGGTATCGCTGACAAGGATGATGACTGCCCAGAAGTAGCCGGACTTGCCAATATGGGCGGTTGCCCCGATGGCGACGGTGACGGTGTTCGCGACATTGATGACGTCTGCCCAACGGAAGCTGGCGTAAAGGCCCTCATGGGTTGCCCCGATGGCGACGGTGACGGAGTTGCTGACAAAGACGACAAGTGCCCAACTGAGGCCGGTATCGCTTCCCTAATGGGTTGCCCTGATGGCGACGGTGACGGAATTGCTGACGGCGACGACGCTTGTCCTGCAGAAGCTGGTATCAAAGCCAACAACGGTTGTCCTGACCGCGATGGTGACGGAATCATCGACAAAGAAGACGAGTGTCCCGACGAAGCTGGCGTACGTGAGCGCAACGGTTGCCCACTGCCAAAAGAACGTGCTGAAACTCTCGAAGAGCGCGTTACCCGCTACAGTGAAATGCTTGATACCCTCAACGATGACATGTACATGTCTGACTTCGATCACATCAGTGTGGACAGCCTCCGCGGTACTATCAACATCGACCGTGTCTACTTCCCCACTAATGCCAGCCGCCTGAACCGCCCTGACCGCATCATCATCGAAGAAATTGACCGTTTCATCGCGCTACCAGGTGCAAGTGAATTCAGCATCCGCTACGAAGGACACGCTGACCGCCGCTCTTCTGACGAGTACAACCAGGGCCTCTCTGAGCGCCGTGCAACTTCTGCTGAAGTTTACAGTGTAGACAAAGGAGCTTCCGAGTCTAAGCTCAGCGTCATTGGCTTTGGTGAGAAGCGCCCCGTGGGCGAGACGCTCCGCGAGAACCGCGTTGTGATCCCCGTAGCCACCGAGCCTACCCGTATGATCAAGATTAACTAAACGAGACCGATCCATTATACGGCACTACAAAAGGCTGCTTTCCCGATTGCCGGGGAAGCAGCCTTTTTTTTGAGCCCTTGCGAGAAGTAGGACCAACTATTGAAAGAATTAGCCCTTC
>JAPKCQ010000406.1 GCA_026421165.1 Lewinella sp.
AGCCCGCCTAACTACGGTCGTGCATTCACCCAATAACTACCATCCTCCAAAAACTCCTTCTTCCAGATCGGAACGTGCTCCTTCAGCTCATCAATCACCTGTTCACAGCCGGCGAAGGCGGCTTTGCGGTGGTGGCTGCTTACGGCGATGATGACGGCGATGTCTCCGATGGTCAGTTCACCAACGCGGTGGTGGAGGGTTACGGCGTGGAGTTTGTGTTCCGTTTTGGCCTTTTCAGCGATCCGGTTCATTTCCTTCAGGGCCATCGGGGCGTAGCTTTCGAAGTCGAGGTGGGTGACCGTCTTTCCTTTATTGTGGTTGCGGATGGTGCCGATGAAGAGGACTATACCACCGCAGGTTGGGTCCTGGACGGTGGCGTAGGCCTTGTCTATGCTTAGTGATTGGTCGGAAAGTTTAATCTCGATCATAATTCCAGGTCTGTTACCATCGCAAGGATGTGTTTGGTTACCCTGCCTCTGGGTCGTGCAGGTTTTTCAGCCTAAAGACCGGGCAACCAATCAGCCACCGCTCACCGGAGGGATGATTGCCAGAACATCTCCATTTTCAACGATTTCTTCTTCAGAAGCATACTCCTCATTCCGGGCAATCGCGAAGCTGACCAACTCTCCAAAGGCAGGATACTCCTCGATCAGTTTCTGGCGAAGATCCGTAACAGTAGGGCGAGGCCGCAGGTGCAAAGAAACGGTAGCAGCACCGGTAATATCCCGGGCAATGCCAAAACAGAGTAGCGTAATAGTTTCCATTGGGGGTAAAGGTATGACAGCGGCAATCAACGAACCCAACTTGCCAAAGAACCAACCTACCAAACCCCACTCACCTGCGCCAGCAAACGAACACCAACGATGATGATCAGGACCGCCGCAATGCGCCGTATAGTGGCTGCCGATAATTTCTTCAACGTCAGCCGCGTACCGATTTGTCCACCGATGAGCACGGCCAGAGCAAGGAGGCCAAGCAACTGCCAGGAGAGCTCGATGCCCCGGCTGAGCTGCCCGGCCAGTCCGCTGAGCGAGTTCGCAAATATGAACAAGCTTGTAACGGCGGCGATGGCGCGTACCGCTGCCCAACGTTGGAGGAATAAAATCGGACTGAGAAAAATGCCACCGCCTATGCTAACGAGGCCGGCCAGAAGCCCCAGTATTCCGCCCAGTATTCCGGCCTTCACTTGCGTTGCCCCCGAACTGGTTGCCTCTGACAATGGTTCGGCCCTGGAAGCGGCATCGCTAAAGCCCGGCCGCCACCACATCGCAAACCCGGCAAAGAGCAACACCACGCCCAGAACACCCAGAAACTGCTCTCTCGGTAAATCAATACGCCCTCCCAAATAAGCAGCTGGCACGCTGCAAAGCACCAGAGGCAAAGCTCTCCGCCAGGGCATTTTCCCCGCTTTCCAGAAGTGAAAAACACCACCGCCCGCAACGATCAGGTTACACACCAGCGCTATCGCCCGCATCTCACCCGTAGGCAAAGCGGCCAGCGCCAGCACCGCCAGGTAGCTGCTTCCACCACCAAAACCCGCCGTAGCGTAAGTTAGGGCGATTAGGAAGAATACTGGAAGGAGGAAGTAGAGGTCAGGACTCAGAATTCAGATTACTTGGATAGTACATTATCATAAACCTGCACCCGCTTAAACTTAGCCTCCTGTTCCTCCACGAACTTGAGGTGGATGGGATGTGACTGATAGATATCGTGTCCGGCCACATCGTCAAACCAGATGATCAGCGCGTAGTCGAAGGAGTTATCGGTGACGCCACGAGTGGGTGTTGATGCTGCCGGCCCAAAGAATGATCGTTTGATGGAGGGAACACCTACAAGACGCTCGATGCCTGTTTCAAAATTCTGCGCCGAGGCCTCGTCTACATCATCATTGAGCCAGAAGTAAACGGTGTGCATCAAGCCCGGCTCCATGTCTCCATCGATGACACGCTCAATTTCGATGGTTTCTTCTTTTACCTCATTGCAGGTGGTGAGGAGGCTTAGGGTGAAGAGTAAGAATGGGATTAGTACAAGTCTTTGCATAATGGGTGGATTTTGGTGCTAATGTAGGAAATCTACGGTCGGGGTGCTGTACCTAAAGTAATCCCGAGCGGTAGTGAAGCGTATGACGTATATTCTTCGCTACCGCCCGGCCTCCCCCGGGCCACAGCCTCTGATCTTAAAGCGCCTCCCCGTCATATACCTTCACCTTGTCAAATTTAGCCGCCTGTTCCTCAACAAACTTCAGGTGAACGTCGCTAATTTGGTAAGCATCATGATCAGCTACATCAGCAAAGAGAAGGTGGAGGGAATAATCAAAGGAGTGATCGGTAACGTCACGTTCGGGAGTGGAGGCGGGAGCGCTTACGTAGCAGGCGGCCACCGTCGGCGCGGCCCTGAGGGCTTTTGCGCCGGCGACGAAACTCTCCTGCTCAGCGGTGGAAAGACCTGGTTTTAGCCAGAAATAAACGGTATGGAGCATGCCAATGGTCATAGTCAGTTAGCTTTGGTTTAACTTGGCCGCCAAGGTAAACCATCTTTATTACTTGTAAATGCGTTTACCTGACTATGTCCCTAACGGACTAAAAAAACTAACAGACTAATCAATGACTCCAATCATAACCTACCTAATCATCGGCGTCACCTGCGTGGTGTCTTACCTGGCGTTCAACGATTCAGCCCTGCGGGCCAGACTATTGTTCGTACCGGCGCAAGTCAAGGACCGTGGCGAGAGCTACCGATTCCTCACCCACGGCTTCATCCACGCCGATTTTATGCACCTGCTGTTCAACATGTGGGCACTGTACATTTTTGGTCCGTACGCCGAAAGTGCCTTCCTGGCCATGTTCGGGGCGGCATTCGGTGGAGCGGCCTATCTATTGTTCTACCTAGCTGCAATCGTGGCCTCCAGCTATATCACCTACACGCGGCATGCTGACAATTATGGCTACTCCGCTCTGGGTGCTTCCGGTGCGGTAGCCGCCGTGATGTGGCCCTTCATTTTTATCCAGCCCTGGGCCTGGTTCATATTCCCACCTTTACCGGCCATCATTCTCGGCCCGGCGTACATTGCCTACAGCCATTATTCCGACAAGCGCGGCACGGGCAACATCGGCCACAATGCTCACCTTTGGGGTGCTATTTTCGGCCTGGTCGCTTTCGTGGTATTGGCGGCCTCCTTGGCACCCTTTATCCTACAGAATTTTTTCAGAATGCTGGTACAGCCTAGTTTGCCGTTTTAAGCAGCAACGTTTTAGGGCGCGGCCGCAGGTGCTAAGTGAGTTTTTGAGTCCATAAGTCACTAGATGGCTACCGCTATTTCGCCTAAGGGACGCGAATTAAATAAAACGTGTTTCTTGATCTGGTGAATTTTGACTACTGGTGAGGCAAAAAACGTAGACAACGCCGTAGTGTTGGCGAGGCTTTTTAACGA
>JAPKCQ010000407.1 GCA_026421165.1 Lewinella sp.
TCAGTCAATGCCAAAACTAGGCCACGTGACTGAAATATCCGTCAGTCCTTAAGTCAGTCAATGCCAAAACTAGACCACGTGACTGAAATATCCGTCAGTCCTTAAGTCAAAAAAGTTAATCCCCCGTCCTCCCCATCAAACGAACTCCAACATAAGGCCGAACCTCCAACCAAAAACGGGTAGTATCAATCCGCTCCCCATAAAAATCCACCAAGACTGGTAGGTAGAAATCGATAATTGCCTGGTCCATCCGTAGCGGGATGCCAGTATTATTCATCACGTGAACGCCAGCGGTATCGAACTGATAAAGGGCGGCGTTTTGGGTCAGACCGGTATTTTGTAGGCTGGTAGAAAGAATGATGTCTTCGGTCAGACCGGCAGAACGAAGGAAGACGTACTGGTTGGTATCTCCAGTCTCTACAAGTTTAGCGTCGAGCGCGTCCAGAAGGTTAGAGAGCACGGCAGGGTCGTCCGGCTTACGTCCACTTTTGGGGACGACGACCAGGCTCTGGCTACGAAACACTGCTTCTTCAGATTGCAGCCATTGCACCTGCGTCCCCGCCAAATGGCCTACAATTGCCGCAGCTCCACCGTTCAGCACCGTCCCACCCGGCTGATGGTTGTACTGCTGAAAAGCCCCGATGTCAAAATCCTTTGGGAGGGGTTGCCGCACAACAGAAACCACCTCGTTATCTAGCAAAACATCAAGTCCGTTGCCGACGCAAGCCGTCAGAAAAAGTAAAAACACGAGAAGTCGTTGTACCATATCCGGTTTAATATTGTTTGCACCCAAAAGACTAATAAACCAACGAACCAAAAGACCATTTAATGTCGCGTAAAGTTCATATTCAGGCCATGCTGGCCGATTCCCCCACCGATGCCTTCCTCCGTTTTGCCCTCGCCAAGGAGCATGAAAAGGAAGGCGATGACGCAGGTGCAAAAGAAATTTACGAGGCATTGGTCGCCGACCAGCCAGAATACGTAGGTACTTACTACCACCTCGGTAAAACCATGGAGCGGTTAGAAGAGCAAGCGGAGGCTTGGCGGATTTACTCTGAAGGCATCGCCATTACTAAGCGGGTCGGCGAAAGACACGCGATGAGTGAACTAGCTGGCGCACGGCTGGAGCTGGGGGATGAAGAAGACTTTGAATAGATCGTTTTTTTTAGACAACTACGCCTTTTAGACGCTACGCTTTTAGGCTACCGCACATCGAAGTAGTACCGGAAGCCTAAAAGGCGTAGCTGCCTAACGACTGCACCGTACACAAAAAGCGCTCTCCGGCATCAACAACAACCGCCCCGTAGGGATCGGACGGCCACAACGCTTGCACAAGCCAAGTTTAGGGTCATCTAGATTCGCCTGCATCACCTTCAGCTTCGTCAGTTTCTCGCGGGCTTTAGACAGCGCTGCTTCCTGCACTGCCTTATTGTTGATCGCATCCATACGGGAGATACGACCAATCGCGTCATCGGGCGTCACCGGAGCGGACATCTCCTCGAAGCCTACAATCTTCTTTTCGGTCAGGGTTATTTGCTCGCTTAGTTTTTCGGATAGTTGGGCTTTGTCGATCATGAGGACTAAGGTAAACCGCTAGAAGTTAGTAAGTAGACGGCTACGCCTTTTAGACGCTACGCTTTTAGAGCGGCCATTAGAGCCATACGGTAGCCTAAAAGCATGGCGTATAGAACGCAGGCCTAAAAGACAAAGCCGCCTAAAACAAAGGTCTAGCTTCATTCCACGCGGTCGGAATATCTTCCGATTCTCCCATCCCCAATAATCGTGAGCGACTTCCATCCTACGAACAAGGCCCCTCCCCTTAGACTATTTCAAGACGCCCGCCCCTTCCCGGTAGAGCTCCGCCTCAGAACCGGTACAAATGATGACCGTACTCGCAACGTCGCCGCCCATACCACCATCAATGACCGCATCAACCTGCTTACCCAGTTTCTCGTAAATATCGTGCGGGTCGGTGTAGTACTCCGTTACCGCATCGTCAGACTTTACGGAAGCAGTGAGAATGGGCCGTCCAAGACCACGTACGAGAGCATCCACGATATTATTGTCGATGATCCGTACCCCAATGGTTTCCTTCCGGTTCTTCAGAATCTTCGGTGTTTTATTATTGCTGTTAAGGATGAAGGTGAACGGGCCCGGCAAGTTGTGCTTCATGACGCGAAACACGTCGTTACTAATCGTCTTAGAATACTCCGTCACCTGGCTGATGTCCTGACAGATGAAACTGAACATGGCCTTATCCGGGTCGATGCCCCGAATGCGGGCCACCCGCTCCACGGCGTTCTTATTGGTGATGTCGCAGCCGATACCGTAGACAGTATCGGTGGGGTAAATGATGACACCGCCCTCTTCAAGAATGTCGACCATCTGCTTGATCAGTTTGGGTTGTGGGTTTTCAGTATGAATGGATATGAGCATAAGCAAAGGGATTTTTATGGCTTCAATGATGATAGAACAGGACGACACAACGACGTCCTTTCCATCTTGTTTTCGGTTCAATATAGGTCTTGTGGAGGATTTGGCAAGGGCTTATTCCAGGTCTTTGACTGGATTAGATGCAATGTGTTGGTTTTTAGTGCAGTGGGTGGCAAGGTAGAATCCGAGTTAATTGCGCTGCGTCCATTGCGTAGCCTGACGTATTGCGACGGGTTATGCTACAAAGCCTAGCCACAAAGGACTGCTATACTCGATTAGCGCCTCGGCTCCCCACTACGGCTACGCTAGACGTCCCTCCAGAACTTTCCTTCAGGCCAGCACCTCCAGGTTAAGGCCAGCGATCTCGAACTCCTCGTCTACCTCCTCCAAATAAACGCCAGCTATTGCAGCCTTAAGAGCCCGGACGGTGCCGGGGACGGTGCTGCGCGGTAAGTCCAGTTTCACAACAGCCGTAGCCCCAAAGTCCTGCTCCGCCATTTCCAACTCCAGAGAGGAGAGAGCAGACATCACCGGGCTCATCAGTTCGTAACCGAAGCGGAGGATCACCTTCGTCGTGAGCGGCTGTAGCGTGCTTTCCCCAGCCTCTATGGCCTGCCGTGCCCCTTCCCGGTAAGCATTGATCAACCCTGAGGCTCCCAGTTTCGTCCCGCCCCAGTAACGGCTCACCACAATCACTACGTCACTCCAGCCCGCTTTATCGATCTGGCCCATTATGGGTTTACCCGCGGTGCCCGAAGGCTCTCCGTCATCGTTGGCGCGCCAGCGGTCCTGGCCAGGGCCGAGGCGGTAGGCGTAGCAATGGTGGTTGCACTTGAAGTGTAGCTTGCCTTGCTCTTCCACTACAGCCAGGGCCTCCTCTTCGGTCCGGACGTGCCGTAAGGCTGCTACGAATTTACTGCCGCGGTCACGAAATTCTCCTTCGGAGGAACGGGCGGGAATGGAGTAGAAATCGGGGCTTTCTGACAT
>JAPKCQ010000097.1 GCA_026421165.1 Lewinella sp.
AGGCGCTGTTCTCTTTCGTAAATTTTGCCTTTTGTACTACGGTCGGCCACGTAAGATAAAACGTGGCCCAATAAAGACAACCGTAAGGAATCGCCTCCACTGGCGGTCTTTAACACAGCCGTGTTCGCCAGCGCGAACGCAAGATCACCTTGAGTAGCCTACATCCGTATAACTTCCCCTGCACCTACGCCCCAAAACTGCCCTAGCAGAAAGGCCTAACTGCTTAAAACGAAATACAAGTTAATTTCCAAGCCGGGTTTTTCGTACCTTCGCGGGCCGTAAAGGATAAAAGCAAATGAACCTGTTTCCTTTAGCGGTCGTTAGAAAGCAGTAAGAATCCAATTCGTTTATGAACAAGATCGAGCTCCGGGTAATGGCCATCAACCGCAGTGTCACGAACACCGCCAACTACGCCCTTATCCTTGGTGAAGTAAATGGTATGCGCCGCCTACCCGTCATCATAGGAAACACCGAAGCACAAGCCATCGCCATCGCGCTTGAAGGCCTGGTCGCTTCACGTCCCCTGACCCACGACCTATTCAAGAATACACTGGACACCCTGCGTACTGAGTTGAGGGAAATCATCATCACCGATCTAAGAGAAGGCGTTTTCTTTGCCCGCCTCGTGTTGGACCGCGACGGCGAAATCATTGAAGTGGATAGCCGAACTAGCGACGCCCTGGCCCTGGCGACGCGCTTTGAGTGTCCCATCTATACGTACAACAACATTCTGGAAACCGCCGGTATTGTTCTGGAAGGTGACGATGAAGCGGATATGCAGGACGAACGCACCACGGAAACCGTGAGTAATGATTCCGAAAGCCGCCCAAGCCTCTCCCGTATGAACATCAAAGACCTCAATACCCATCTGGAACAAATGCTCCAGGAAGAAAACTATGAGGAAGCTGCCCGGATTCGGGATGAGTTGCAGCGTCGGAAAGCCTCTTCATAGAAGCGCCTTATAAAACCACTACCCATTCTCTTTACCTACGACGCAACCTACGCCGGACTCTTGTCCGCGATCTTCGAGCGCTACCGTCTTAAGGCGGAAGTTGAAGACATCGTTGCCGAAGACATCTTTCAGCAACAGCTTTTCAGCGAAGCTACGCACGTTGAAACCAGCACTGCGCACGCCAAGCGGGTGATAACCGGCTTGCAAAAACGAGCAGGTAAGGACATTGAAAAGTGGCTTAAAAGAGTCTTCCTGACCGAGCAACCCGGTACCGAGCGTCTAATCCTGCACTACGTAGAGCGGCAGATGGAAAGTACAGTAGATGTACGTAAAGACGCCGGAGACCTGAAAATTCGCAAGCTTTTGCAGCTGTACCAACAGATGGGCCGGGAGGTCCACCGGATGCACGCTTTCGTCCGTTTTCAAGAGACTCCTGACGGGATGTACGTCGCCTTAATCAATCCGGACTTCAACTGTCTACCGCTACTTGGTGATCATTTCGCCGCCCGCTTCCCGGCCATGGAGTGGCTTATTTACGATACAAAACGACATTACGGTTTGCACTGGGATGCAGCTACCAAACGGTCAAGCTTCATTACCTTAACAACAAACAACGACGGTAACCTACGCCAACTCTCCGCTGAAATGCTGGCAGCAACCGAAACCGATTACCAAGAGCTTTGGAACATCTACTTCAAGGCCGTGGACATTCCCGAACGGCGGAATATGAAACTGCATTTGCAGCATGTGCCTAAGCGGTATTGGAAGTATTTGACGGAGAAATAAAAACTAACCATTAGTTCCTAGTTTCTATTCACTCCAGGACCGCAAAATTTCCGTCTTCACCAAAATTCACCAGCACATTATCACCCATCGTAGTGGAAAGGTCCATGCCGCGGTAGGTCACGTAAACAGGCCAGGTTTTGTGTCTACGGTCCACTAAAACAGCGACTTCTATTTTACTAGGCAGAATTCCCGTTAGTGGTTTCAGCGCATAGAAGAGAGTGCGGCCGGTGTTGGCTACGTCGTCGACCAGTAATACCGCCTTACCCGTCAGTTCCCCTAGTTCGCCTTCCAGTACCGGGCCGGGCTCGAGTGGGGTGGCCTGGCTGATGGTCAATTGACGCAGGTGAAAGGGTGCGTCGGAGATGGTCCGTAAATCCTCCAGCAGTCGACGAGCGAGCTCCATACCACGCTTATTGATGCCGATAATAAAAAGTTCGGTCTCATCCGTATTTCGTTCCAGGATTTCCATCGCCAAGCGGGTTACTTTACTGGCTATTTGTTGGTGATTGAGGAGAATCATAAGATTAGACCATTAATTCGTTAGAAGTTAGACCGTTAGTAGGCAGGCAACGGCTTTTCTAGCCTGATTTTTCTAAAACGAGTGCAAGGTACCAAAGCCAGTTCATTCCCAAAGTAAAGCGTAGGTAATAGGGCATAAATAACTGTTACATTCGATTAGCACCTCGGCTACGCTCGGCGATCGTAGCCGAAGTGCTCTTGTTTTGAGCTAGTATTAACAGACTAACGAACTGAAGGTCTACTCTTGTATCATCTCCCAAAGCCGCCGCACCTGGTCAACGATATTAATCCTGTGCTTACCAAGATCCGTCAGATTAGATTTCTGGTTCTTGAGGCAGTAAAGCGAGAGAGAACGAGGATGAATGGTTATTTCCGTGTCCGCCGGTTGCTCAGTTCCGATGGGGATACTGCCCTGGTCCGTATCGACCAAGCATTCCCAATGGGTTAAATCACCAACGCCGGGGAGGGTAAAGTTGACACCTTCCTCCCACGCATTAAGAATAAGCAAAAAGATATCATCCTTAATACGGCGGCCACGCTCGTCGTATTCCCCCATAGCCTCACCGTTGAGAATCATCCCAAGGCTACGGGCCCGGGAGTCGGACCAGTCTGCATTGGTCATTTCGTGACCGGAAGCGTTTACCCAAAGAATATCCCCCAGCGTATTGTCTTCCATTTTTCGACCGTTGAAGAAGCGACGGCGATGAAAGATAGGATTTTCCTTCCGCAGTTGAATTAGCGCCTTCGTAAAGCTGTGTAGATTCCGTTGCTCGGCCGTCCATTCCCAGTTAAACCAGCTGATCTCATTGTCCTGGCAATAGGCATTGTTGTTACCGTTCTGGGTGCGGCCGTATTCGTCGCCCATGGTAAGCATCGGGACGCCCTGACTAAGGAAGAGCGTGGCGAGCATATTGCGCTGCATCTTGGCGCGAAGCGCATTGATGTCTTTGTCATTGGTATGGCCTTCCACACCGCAGTTCCAGCTGTGGTTGTTGTTGTCGCCGTCACGATTACCTTCACCGTTGGCTTCGTTGTGTTTATCGTTGTAGCTCCACAGGTCGCGAAGGGTGAAACCGTCGTGCGCCGTGATGAAGTTGATGCTGGCGCTGGGCTTACGTCCGCTAAGCTCATAGAGATCAGACGAACCCGAGAGGCGGTAGGCAAGTTCGCCCACTCCTATCTTATCACCCTTCCAGAAGGAGCGGAGGTGATCGCGGTACTTACCATTCCACTCGCTCCAGAGTACGGGAAAGTTGCCAACTTGGTAACCTCCAGGCCCAACGTCCCAGGGTTCCGCGATGAGTTTCACCTGACTGATGACGGGATCCTGGTGAATGGTATCAAGAAAAGTGCTCAACATACCCACGTCAAAGAGACCGCGGGCCAGGGCGCTCGCGAGATCAAAGCGAAAACCGTCAACCTGCATGTCAATCACCCAGTACCGCAGGCTGTCCATCACCAACTGAAGCGTCCGGGGATGCACCATATTTACGGTATTACCGGTACCGGTATAATCCATATAATACTGCTTCTCGTCTGCTTTCAGGCGGTAGTAGCTCAGGTTATCAAGGCCCTTCATGCCCAGCATTGGTCCGTAGTGATTGCCTTCGGCAGTGTGGTTGTACACCACATCGAGAATAACTTCGATACCGGCCTTGTGGAACTTCTTGACCATATCCTTAAATTCCCTCACCTGCTCGCCGGCATGACCGCTGGCGGCATAGTCGGCGTGCGGCGCGAAAAAACTCAGGCTGTTGTAGCCCCAGTAGTTGCGCAGGCCCATATTCACCAGCCGGTCGTCCTGTACGAAGTGGTGGACAGGCATCAACTCGATGGCCGTAACCCCCAGATTCTTGAGGTATTCGATGATGGCCGAATGGGCCAAGCCTGCGTAGGTACCGCGTAGGTCTTCCGGCACGTCCGGGTGTTGTTCCGTTAGGCCCTTCACGTGAGCTTCGTATATAATGGTCTCATGCATCGGTAGTTCGGGGCGGGTTACGCCCTCCCAGTCGTAGCTGGGGTCGATGATCACGCCCTTGGTGAGAAAGGGTGCGGAATCCGCTTCGTCCATAATTTGAAAACGATCTTCATCAGATTCTTCAATTGGGTAAGGAAATACCGCCGGGTTCCAATCTATGTTCCCATCAATGGCCTTGGTGTAAGGGTCAATCAGTAGTTTGTTGGGGTTAAAAACCTTTCCCTCCAGTGGGTTCCATTCTCCGTGGGCGCGAAAGCCGTAGCGCCAGCCGGTTTTCAGGTTGGGGATAAAACAATGCCAGACAAGATCGGTCTGTTCCATCATCATAATACGATAAGCTTCTGTGTTGGGGTCCTCTTCGGTAAATAAGCAAAGGTCGATACGCGTAGCGTGCTCACTGAATACCGCAAAGTTTACACCGACCGGGCTCCAGGTTGCCCCGAGTGGATAAGGCTTGCCTGGCCATACTTCGATGTCTCCAAATTTACCGTAAGCCTGTTTCTCTTGTTGGTCGCAGATGCGGGAGGATGCTGTCATAGGCTGGTTTAAACGGTAGTCCAAAGCGAAGGTTCAGGCAGAAAAAAATTAGGCGCGGCCGCAGGTGCGATGAAAGGTTAAAGGAGCAGCGTCCACGAGCGAAATCCTACAGGACGCCGCATAAACAACTTACGGCTTTTGACCGCCTTGCTTTGTCCCCCGCTCTGCATCCTGCGTTCGCGCCAAAAAGAATAGCACCAGCGGTAATAAGATATGCGGCAGACGAACCACCACCTCTGGAATCCACTGGTAAATCAGGGTGTCCCACTCAACGTATCCGCTGTAGCTCCAAACCCGAGCGAAGGTCGTCAGTACTGCCCAGGGAATTATCCACGCAAGTCCCGTCAGCCAAGCTCGACGCCATGGCAATAGCAGCAGACCAGCCGCCAAAAAGTCAAGCACACCAACACCAAATAATAACTGCCGCGCAACATCTTCCCCTACCCCAAGACCAGCCTGGGTCATGAACACAAAATTGGCCGGAACGGGATGGAAGCCGACTGCGTAAAGACCGTGCCCGGTGAAGGTGAGGGCGATGAGCAACCGCAGCCACCCTAAAGGATATTCTTGGCTTTTCCCCTCTCCCGCCCTCTCTCCTGAAGAAAGAAAAGACGGCTTAGATGATAAAACATCAAGTAATGTACCCTGAAGTGTAAAAGCCCCCCATTTATGCGGTAGAAACCCCTTCTTAGTCCCTACGCCATCAGTACGCTTCAGGTATGTCAAATAAACCAAAGGAGCCCCCATAAGTACAAACATTTCTAGCAACTGTCCAATTTGCCAAAAGTGTTCTTTCCAAATAAGAAAACTCCGGAGGAGTAAAATACACGCCCCCCCAACCAAAAACACTCTCGCCCAGGCTCCGGTCTTTTCTGGTCGGATCAACGCCAGGGTTACACCAAAAAGAGCCAATAGGCCACCTAAAGCCTTTCCTACCCCATCGATGGTCTGATCTACCTTAAGGCTGGTAACCCATTCCGTCCAACTAAAGCCAAGCAGTTCGACGCACCAGTTCCACCAGCTTTGATCCCAAAGAAGCGCACGCAATGGGAAATCCCAGAACAGGGCCTGCAGGCCCGCTCCGAGAAAGGCAGTAATGGTGGCGTAACGAAGAAGGTCTCCACCTAACTCGATGGGCAAGGTTTTTTGCTTTCCTGTTTCGGCAAACTTATTAGGTAGTCTTAGACGCTTGATGGGTTTAAATTTTGTACCGGGCGAGTTTGGCAAAAAAGAACCCGACTGGCGAGTTTAAAGTAAGTACCACCAGCAACCTAAATTATTAAAAGGCTGGGGGTCTGTCAATAATGTCCGCTGGAAAGCATCACTAAAGTACAAGCAACCTCAGTCTCAATCCCGGCTTTGCGCGCCAACATACTCAACTCCGCGTTTTCGGTACCTGGGTTGAAGATGATGCGGCGGGGTTTGACGTCGTTTACCAGCCAGTCGTAATAGGGCTCCTGGTTTCTGGTACCTACGTATAAGGTTACCGTGTCAACGTTCTCTACTTCCGGTGTGCCGTTAAGGATCGGCTCTCCGGCGACTTCACCCTGCTTGATGCCTACGTTCACAATTTCGTGGCCGGATTTAACCAGGCGATTGGCCGCAAGGTAGGCGTATCGTTTGGTGTTTGGTGTGGCGCCTAGGATTAGGGTTTTCATGCTTCTTTTTTGGGTTAACACGGTGCTTGGCGGCGGAGTTGTAGCTACGGTTGGGCCAGCACGTAAGTGTTGCCGTAAAAGTCGTCCCACTCTACAAAACCTTCGCCCTTTACTAAAACGGCTCGCTTTGGTGCTAGTACTTGATCGAAAATAAAGTTCCGCTCGTTTTGGCTGATGATTACAGCTTCTACGATATTCCCCTTGTACAAATACGTGTCATCCTTAAAGGTATTGAAAGCGCTGGGGTAATCTTCTTCGATTCTTCCGTCTGCACTATTCCAAAAAAATATAGGATTCGTTAATACCGCTTGCCTCTCCGGCATGATCCAAAGATTGTTCAGGCCACTTAAAGCAATTGAAAGATTATATCGTTCTCCCTCCGCGCTATTAAACTCGACAACTGCAAACGCATACTGACACTGCCTGGTTGTACCGTTAAACTGACAATCAGCAAAAATCCCTGAGTCATCAGTTGATGTCACTAAAACTTTTGCTTGGGCTTGAACACCGGCTAAGGATTCGAAATTGACTATCATTCCATCATCCGAAAAGGAATCTACCCACTGTAGGAAAGCACCTTCCAGTCTTATCCTGCTATCGGCTTCGTCTTTCTCGCAAGCAGAAAAAGTGAGGATAGCTACGGATGCTAAGGTTAGTACTTGTACGCTAAGGTTCATGTAGTTATTTGATTAGGGTATAGGAATTGAGGCTAACAAGCTGGGCAATCGAAGATAGACCATTCGTTCCTTTTTTTCACCTTTAAAGATTGTCCAGTTTGACTCGGCCTAGAAGGCCTCGACCGGGACGAAGCCTTTCCGTTTGAGCCAAAAATCCTCTTCAAGGAACGATCACCTCCCCAGCACATCAACAATCTTCCGGTCATTACTAAGCCGAGGAACCTTATTCTGCCCACCAAGTTTTCCCTGGCTTTTCATATAATCCCGGAAAGCACCAGCTTTTGTCGGAGTCACCACGAGAGGCTTGAGGATGGCACCTGAAATAAGGTCTTGATAATAGATATTCTGCTTCACCATGGCGGCGTCAAGGTCCTGGGCGAAGGCGGTGGCATCAGCCGGTGGGCGGTCGTACTCAACGAACCATTCATGGTAAGCTACCCCGCCTTCGGGCGGTGCAACTTGTGGGGCCACGGTAAATTCGGTAACGCGGACATTGTGTTTGGCCGCAGCTTCCGCCATAGCGAGTTCCACCTCTTTACCAATCACGTGCTCCCCGAAGGCGGAGATGAAGTGCTTGATCCGGCCGGTAACGATGAGGCGGTAGGGTTCTACACTCACGAACTGGACGGTATCGCCGAGGTTGTAGCCCCACAGCCCGGCGTTGGTATTGAGAATAATGGCGTAGTTGACGCCGGTTTCTACATGACCAAGACTCAGGCGGGTCGGGTTATCGTCAAAGACCTCTCCGGCGGGAATGAACTCGAAGAATATGCCGGAGTCAGCGTTAAGCAAGAGTCCTTTCTCGTCCTGGCTGTCCTGAAAAGCGATGAAGCCCTCACTCGCCGGGTAGGTCTCTACACTGGGGATGCGCCCTCCGACAAGTTCCTCCAACGCATCGCGGTACGGCTCGAAGTTTACGCCACCATAGACGAACATTTCGAGGTTTGGGAAGAGCTCCAGAATGGTGGACTTGCCGGAGCGCTGCAGTAGCCGTTCGTAGTACATCTGTACCCAGGGTGGAATACCAGAGATGAGGCGCATATCGGCGTTGATGGTTTCGTCGACGATGCGTTCGAGCTTAGTCTCCCAGTCTTCAATACAGTTGGTTTCATAGCTGGGAAGCTGACTGGTCCGCAGCCAGGCGGGCACCTGGTGATTAACGATGCCGGAGAGGCGGCCGGTAAGTACCCCGTTGGTATCGCTCATCTCCGGGCTGCCACTCAGGAAGATCATTTTACCGTCGAGCCATTTGTTCTTTCCCGTTTCGGCGATGTAATTAAAGAGCGCGTTACGGGCGGTGCCGAAGTGGTTAGGGATGCTCTCGCGGGTAAGCGGGATGTACTTTACGCCGCTGGTGGTACCGCTGGTTTTGGCGAAATACTTTGGCCGGCCAACCCAACTGACGTCCTTTTCGCCAGCTTTGATACGGTCGGCGTAGGGTTTGAAGAACTCGTAATCGCCAATGGGAACGCGCGCTTTAAAGTCCTCATAATTTCTGATGGAGGCAAAGTCGTGGTCCTTACCGTAGGCAGTATCACGGGCGGTCCGGACGAGATCCCCCATGATCTCCTGCTGGGCGAGAACGCCACGTTCGGCGGCGTTTCTAACCTGGCGGCGAACGAAATGAGCGTAAGGCTTGAGTAGGTATGACTTCATATTATAGCTGGCTTGGGGGTGCAAGGTAATAACACAGTCGTTCAAGCCTTGTTCCTGAATCCTTCACATTAGCTTCGCTGCTACTCATATATTTGAGTACGACGCACCCGGTGTACTTCCAGGGTTCGAACGGTACTAAAAAAGTCATGCTGGGTCAATAATGGGCGAAAAACTTCCGGGTTAGCCGATCGGCAAGGATTTAATCAGCGCAGATCGGTTAAATCTGCCTAAATTCTAGGTTTTTCCTTTTTCACGCGCGGCATACTAAACCACAGCCCGCTTCCACGTTGTTCGCACAGAGTAACGATCTTTGCCCTATGAAGCTGTCTTCACTATCCATTCTGTTCTTTTTGAGCACAAGTCTGTTTGCCCAGACGCAGGTACCCATTCTGGGTTTTTCAGTATCGCCCACTGGCGTACCAACAATAGAAGTAGCCAACGATCCGGCCTTCTATTACGTACTATTTGCCAATAATAAGGCGCGGACGCTGGTGCAAAGTGGGGATGCAAGGGCACTGCTCTCCGAACCCCTGGCCGCGCTTCCAGAAGAAGCCTACACCGTTCGCCGCTACCCCGTCTCCACCCCTGCCGACCTCGACGCCGACGGTATTGATGACCTCACCGAAGCATCAAACTACCCAGCCCAAAGCCCTTTCAATCAGGTACCGGTCCTCGGTTTCAACGACGGCGTAGCCTGTATCCACGACCGGATGACCTTCGACTCCCTCGCCTTCCGCCCGGGCGAAGCCGACGAAAATGCCCGCCTCGCAGAGCTGGAGTTCCTGAAGGTCTACATCCTTGACAACGACGCGCCGGAAGACAGCATGCGGATCTACTACATGAACACCCGCACCCACGAAGCCCACGTATTCTTCGCCAACGCCGTCGGGATACCAACCCAGAGCAACGGCAACAGCTTTTTGGAAGATATGCGCGGCCTGCTCGTCTTTCATCCTGAAGTGACAGCGCCAAGCGGCGAACGGGGCGTCTACACCATCGAATTTCAGCAGTTCGATGACTACACCTTCGAAATCATCAGCAATACTTTTGAGCTGCTCGGTAGAACGATGCCTTTCCTTCGGAACAATCTTGCGTACCTTCCTCTGCACCAGCGCGCCGTCGCCCGCTATAATGTGGAACGAGAACTGTACGATACTAGCCGTATCCCGGTATTACTTGAAGGCGACCTCTACGAAGGTATCGACTACCTGCCGCTAAACAAGCGGGAAGGCTACGGCCGCCTGCGCCTCATGGCTCCCGGCGAACGCCCCGACGCCCGCGATATCGTGGTGTACGAAACCATCCCGAACGACCTGCCCCGCGTCGGTGGCATCATCACCACCGTCGTACAAACACCGCTGAGCCACGTAAACCTCCGCGCCTTGCAAAATGACGTCCCCAACGCCTTCATCCGTAATGCGCTGGAAGACCCTGCGGTCACCGATCTGCTCGATCAGTTCGTTTACTATAAAGTAGAGACCGACCGCTACACCATTCGCGAAGCCCTGCCCGCCGAAGTAGACGCCCATTACGAAGCCCTCCGCCCCGACGAAGAGCAGTCACCCATCCGCGACCTCAGCGTAAGGGCCATTACCCCTCTTAACGATATCGACTTCACCGGCCACGCCGCCTTCGGTGCCAAAACAGGAAACGTAGCCGTAATGCGCGACTTCGGTTTCCCCGACGGTACCATCCCCAATGGCTTTGGGATTCCCTTCTACTTCTACGACGAGTTCATGAAATTGAACGGTTTCTATGACCGCGTGGAAACCCTGCTCGCCGACCCCGATTTTCAGGCAGACTTCTCATTACAGGACGAAGCCCTCGCTGATTTCCGCGACGACATCGAGGACGGCGCCATGCCCCAATGGATGCTCGGTGAACTCTCAGTGATGCAAGAAAGCTTCCCGGCTGGCACCAACATCCGCTGCCGCTCAAGCACCAACAACGAGGACCTCCCCGGCTTCAGTGGCGCAGGTCTTTACGAGTCGAAAACCCACAGGACTACTGAGGGCCATATTTCCAAAACCGTAAAGGAAGTCTTCGCCAGTATGTGGGCATTCCGCGCCTTCGCCGAACGGGAATTCTACCGCATAGATCATTTGAAAGCGGCAATGGGTGTGCTGGTTCATCCCAACTTTAAGGAAGAGAAAGCCAACGGCGTAGGCATCACCGGTGACCCGATCTACAGTACTGAAGAGAACTACTACCTGAACACTCAGGTCGGTGAAGATCTGGTGACCAATCCGGAAAGCTTCTCCATCCCCGAAGAGGTTTTACTGCGTAAAAATGGCAGCGGCGCGCTGGGCTACGAGATCATACGCCGCTCCAACCTCTTGCCCAACAACGAGCAGATCATGACCGTTCCTTACCTCGATGAACTACGGGAATATATGGACGTGATTCACGAGGAATTCGCCGTGCTCTACGAAGCAGAAGGCAACGACCGTTTCTCTATAGACATCGAGTACAAGATCGACTCGACCGGCCAGCTCGTAATCAAGCAAGCTCGCCCCTGGGTTGGTTTCCTGGAACCTTCCGCGACGAATGATCCTGGGCCTGAGCGGTTAGTGATCAAGGTTTTTCCTAACCCTGCATCAGAAGCCGTGACCGCCTTATTCTCGGAAGAACTTCCTACGGGCCTGACCTTGGAAGTTTATGATGTACTCGGCCGGCAGACACTGTCAAAGCCCATAGCCCAAAGAACGGACCGACTGAATATAGACGTAACCAGCTTTGAGCCGGGAGTGTATTTTATTGCGCTAGACCAGCGGATATTTGCTCGGATAGTAGTTCAGTAACTGTTCAACAGCTTTAAGTTGTCCTTCTTCTCCCTTCAGGTTAAAGCCTGAAAAACAGTAGTTTAAAGACGACCGAACGGTTACGCAACTTACCCGGGCAACAGTTCCAACACCACCAGAAAGGCACAATGATCTGAAGCAATGGTATCGTTGATCACCCGGCGCTTCGCCACCCGCCAACGCTTGGCCGGCAGGTACATGACGTAGTCAATCTTTTTTTCGGGTTTGCCGGACGGGTAAGTAAAGGCCAGAGCAGCACGATCATACGCAGCCGTCCACATTTCCTCAAGGATATTGATTGGTTTGCTACCGGGTTCGGCGTTCAAGTCTCCGGCAAGTATAGTTGGGTAAGCATTACTAAGGAAGGCTTTATTGATAGCCTGGGTCTGCTGCACCCGGTCGGTATCTTCGTTGAGGTGGTCCAGGTGGGTACCAATGAAAGAAATGGTGTCTCCGGAAGGAAGAACGGTTGTTATTTCCAGGGCAGCGCGGGGCTCATTCCCCGGAGAATACGGCAAGCCGACATTTCTACTACTGAGCAGGCTGAAACGAGAGAGTACTCCTTCGCCATACTCACCACCGTCGTAAGGCATTGCACGGCCAAAAATACCGGCCAGCTTACAACGCCACGCCAGTTCCGTTACGAGGTCGTAGCCTTTGGATCGTTTCGTTTTGTAGTCTACTTCCTGCAGCGCAACGAAATCAGGATCTGCTTCAATGATCACCCTAGCGATGGCGTCGAGGTCAAAATCGCCCTTCGTTGTCGCTCCGTGGAGAATGTTAAAGGAGAGAATGCGAACGGTCGTTGGTTCCTCTTGCTGGCCTGTACAAGACACCGTTAGCAGTAGACCAATGGATAGAAGGAGGATTTTCATTACCGCCAAGTTAAACATAAAGCTTTGCGTTTTCTCTCACAGAGTTAAACAGCGTGTAAGAATTTAGCTTTGAGCTGTCAAACGTCTCTTTACGAAACTTCTCTGTTACCACGGAGGAACAGCGCAGCTAATACTCTGTGAGATAGATGTTCCGGCAAATCCGTACAGGCGAAGCGAACTTCCTGGCCATAATATTCTACCAACTACTCACTAGTAATCCGGTCAGGATAATCCGTAATGATGCCGTCCACACCCAAAGCTAGTAATTCCTGCATCCGCTCGGTAGTGTTCACCGTCCAGGGCACTACGCGCATATTCAAGGCGCGAGCTTCAGCTATGAGTTTAGCGTCGGTATGAATTTCGTAGGGGCTGTAGATGGGAGGGACGAATCCGATGGCATCCATTTTGGTTTTCAGGTCGCCGGGGAATTCGTCGAGATAGGCAAGTTGAATTTCGGGGCGCCTATCGCGAATCGCGGTAAGCGTTGGCGGGTCGAAGCACTGTAGTGTCACCAGCTCGGGTTTGCCCCATGCGTCGAGGTCCACCAGGACGAGCTCAACGAACGTGCTGCGGTTAGGCACGAATTGAGGTTCCAACTCCTCTTCATATTTCAGTTCGATATTGTAACGGGGCGAGAGGCGATTATTTTGGACGCAGTAGCGGTCTACGGCTTCAAAAACCTGGAGCAAGGTTGGCTTAAATGCTGGACGCTTGGTTTGTTCAGGGAAGCGCGGGTGCGGTAGTTTTCCGCAATCGTAGGTGGCAATTTCGGCGGCGGTGAGGGAGCGTAGACTGATGCGATTTTCTTCACCTTCGGCGAGGCGTTGGCCATCCTGGGTTTGGCAGATTTCGGCGGAGAGCCAGGGTTCATGGCTTACGATCACGCGATCGTCGGAAGAGATTACCACGTCGAGTTCCAGGGTTTTTATGGCCGAATAGTCGAGGGCACGCAGGAAGGCGGGGATGGTATTTTCGGGCAATAGTCCGCGGCATCCACGGTGTCCTTGCCAGTCGATTTCTTTGGTCATGCTTGGTTTGTTTTCACCCTTTGCTTGTGCAGGTTCGGGGGCGCGGCCGCAGGTGCAAAGGAAGGTTAGGAGGAGCGGTAGTAGTAGAAGCTGTGGTTTCATAGAAGAATTGGCTATTTTCTTTGAAATAAGGATTGACGGATATTTCAGTCGCCGATTACGCTAATTTACTTGAAAGTCGGAGGTTTGAAATAAGGACTGACGGATAAGTCAGTCACCCATACACGCCAATTTACTTGAAAACCGGAAGTTTGAAATAAGGACTGACGGATAAGTCAGTCACCGATTACGCCAATTTACTTGAAAACCGGAGGTTGGAAATAAGGACTGACGGATAAGTCAGTCACCGATTACGCCAATTTACTTGAAAAC
>JAPKCQ010000408.1 GCA_026421165.1 Lewinella sp.
CGAAACGGATCGACCTTTTCCGGCGGAATTACCGTCTTGGCGACTAGTTCTTCCAGGGTAGTGATGTTGAGTTGCCAGTTCGTGCCGCGGTTGGTCGCGATCTCAGTCACAAAGATGCCAGGAACCTGCTCGTTCGCCGAGCCGTTGAAGGCGAAGAAGATGGGGTAGTTGCTCACGCCTTCGTCCACCACGGTTTCAGCTGCTTCAGCTAGTTGGTCACGGAAGGCCTGTACGTCGGTTTGTAGTTGGACCCAGTCGTTTTTCAGTTCTGCCATTGTCGGTTTTCAGTTGTCGGTTTTCATGGACTAAATGCCAACCGTTAAATGCTGATCGCTTAGTTGAAGCGCAAGACTACAAACCAAGTATACAAATTCAACCGGATCAGGGTGCGAGCCGTACCCGCTGCCATGTTCCGTTTTCATCTTTTTGGTAGAGCAGCCGGTCGTGTAGGCGGCTGCGGCGGCCCTGCCAGAATTCGATGAGCGAAGGTACGATCACGTAGCCACCCCAGTGCTCTGGACGCGGTAATTTTTCATCGTCGGCGTACTTGGCTTCGATGGCTTTTTGTTCCGCCTCGAGCACTTCCCGACCGGAAATCACTTCGCTCTGGTTGCTTACCCAAGCACCGATTTGGCTTTTGCGCGGGCGAGACTTGAAGTAGTCTACCGAAACCTGATCGTCGACTTTTTCCACGCTTCCTTCGATGCGGACTTGCCGTTGTAACTTAAGCCAGTTGAAGACGGCGGCAGCGTTTGGGTGGGCCGCTAGCTCCTGCCCTTTCCTGCTATCATAGTTGGAGAAGAAGATAAAACCCTGATCGTTCATTTGCTTCAGCAACACAACTCTGGCGGCGGGGGTGTTTTGATCGGTGACGGTCGCCAGTACCATGGCGTTGGGTTCGGGGCAGTCGCTCTCCTGTGCTGCCTTGAACCAAGTGTGGAAGAGTTCGAATGGATCATTTGGAGCTTCCGATTCGATTAGTTTTCCGACTTTGTAGTCTTCTCTTAGGTTGCCTGCGTCTATTGCCAAAATTGAATAATTAATTGAATGATTGAATAATTGAGCTGCCGCACCTCGTTGGCGTTGCATTACTGCTGTACATGACAGTACGGCAAAAGCACTTGTTCTACATAGATATTAACGCTGAGAGCTGTAAAGCGTTCACGATGATGCACAGCAAGGTATGCTAACTCGACTTTATTACTGTACGTGAGCAAGCGTAGGACTGCGAGCGGTATTTACAGCAGCAAAATTGAGAATCAAATACCGATATTTTTTGACTAAGCGAGCGAAGCGAGTATTCATATTACACTGTACTTAGTGACTCAACCTTTCATCAATTCACTCCACCTTGGCCGTCATAGGAAACCGCAGCCCTTCATAACTCTGCAAAACAGCCTTAACGCTGCCGACGCTAACCGGTGACTCGATCAGGATGGGCAGACGGTTCTGGTCATCAGAGACGTAAATTTTCATCTCGTCGCCTTCCTTGAAAACTTCGCCGGCGATGAGCTGGGGGCTGAATTTTTGGGTATTGTACCTGCCTCCGTTGCGCACCTTCAGGTTGGGCTCGGCGCCGAGGTATTTCAAGGAGAGGGGGTAGATGTCTCGGTCCATCAGGATTTTGAGGGGAATCTTATCGCCCTTCTGCATATTTTTATAGTCAAGATTACGGGCGTAGTAGACGATGGAGATCAGGTCGTGCATGCATTCATCGAGGGCGATTTCTTTGTCTTCGAGGTCGTCGCGGGTGCGACCTCGGGAGCTGATGGCTCTACCGGCGGTTTGGTCGAAAGAAGTGCGGTCATAGCGGGTGTAGCCACCTTCGTTCACATCCTTGATGTGGATGTGGGGTAGTAGCGTTTTCTTGTCTAGGTAACTCTCGTAATTGTCGCGCACTTTATAGAACCATTCGTAACTTTCGTAGGTCCGGCCGCGCACCATGATGTGGTAGTAATCGGGTAGTTCGTGGACCAGAAAAGTAACTTCTCCCGCAGCCAGCCACACAAAATTCCAGTTGTAATAGAGCTTGTAAACGATCTTTTCGCCGGGCTTGAAGACCTGGTTTTTTGTCTCACAAATATCCGGCAGGGACATGGGCGGATGAAAATAATATCCCGAATTAGGTTCGGGACGACTTAGATTCATTCCAGTGGTTAGTGGCGCGGCTTTCGATAAAAACGCTGGCTTCACATTCTTATCAGGCGATGGCGCAGGTGCGGAGTAAGGGTCTGAAGGGGCAAGGGAAAGATGGCCGCTTTTTGCTAAAAAATTAGTAGGCAGGGCGTTCATTAACAGCATCGCCGGCAGGGCGAGGAGCAGGCTTAAGCGGGTAAAGAGAGGTTTCATAAAGCTTCGTTTTTTCTGTAACGTCTGACGACTAAAAAATACCCTGGTAACGCGGGTAACAAAACATTGACGGCAAACAGGCTAGTGAACGCGGCCAGCGTTGCTACGGCCGTTTCGGGAGAGTTGTTCCAGAGCAGTAGCCCCAGCTCGGTTCGGGTAATCAGGTTCATACCCGGCGGCATCGGTATACTGGCCTGAACCAGGTAAATACCGGCAATGCCCGCCAGTCCTTTGAAGAGCGGTAGCTCCAGCCCGAAGAACCAGAGGAGCAGGTACAGCTGCGTACAATAAACGCTGAAACGAAGGCAAGCGTGCACTCCTGCCCTTGCCATTAAGCCAATCTTAACTTCCTTGAGGCCCTTACTTAGCTCTTCGGTCTTTATCTTGAACCTGCTTTCGAGCCACTTTAAGGCTTTCAGTAATAATGGCATCCCTCCCCACCAACCGATAATCAATAACAGTGGCCCCACCGGCCAAAGCCAAGTCACGGGGAAGGGTAAGCGCTCGCGTAGCAGGCCATCCGCGGTCCACATCAGCCCTGGCCAGGCCAGGAGTAAAAATGCGACCCATTGGCATATGCTGCCCAGGAAACTAGAGGTGATCACACCCGGCCATTCCGGGCGATTAGCTACCAATAAACGCCCGCCGATCTCCCCGATCCGGTTCGGCGTGGCCGCGCTCAGGCTCACTCCCGCCAGCGTCGCCCGCCAAGTGCGCGCGAACGACCATGGTAGGAAAGCACTCAGCAGGATATGCCATTTGCGCGCCTCCAGCCACCAGTTGACCGGCATCAGGACGAGCGCGAGCGCGAGGAACTTCCACTGCCCGGGCTGGGTAAGCGCTGTACCGAAAGCCGCCCAGTCTAGTTGCGCACTCAGCCGCCGAAATTGCCAGGCAAAGGCCGCCAAAACGGCGACGCTCAGTAGGCGAAATAGCCACTTGCGCAGGTTTTTATTTTTAGCTTTTGTCAAATTATTTGTTGGGGATAATATTTGATAACGTACTTTGTGGCAACGATTCGTTCTCCGGCCT
>JAPKCQ010000098.1 GCA_026421165.1 Lewinella sp.
AGCGACTACCCCATTCGAGCCTCGTAGTCCCCATAACCAAAAGTCCGCCGCAGCGTAACCTCTCCGTGCGCATCCACTATACAGATATCAGGATGCGGCACCCCGTTGAACATCGTTGTCTTCACGGTGGTATAGTGCGCCATATCTTCGAAGACCAATTCGTCGCCAACGCGAACGGGCTGGACGAAGAAGTAATTATCTAGATAATCTCCCGCTAGGCAGCTCATGCCACCCAGACGGTAGGCGTAGGAAAATTCATTTTTGGCTTCGTTGCTGCTGCCGGTGATCTGCGGCCGGTAGGGCATCTCCAGCGTATCGGGCATGTGGCAAGTGAAGGACACGTCGAGCATGAGGGTGCGCTGGCCGTAATTTTCAACGACGTCGAGGACGGTACAGCGGAGGTCTCCGGTTTGCCAGAGGTGGGCGCTACCGGGTTCCAGGATCACTTCGAGGTGGGGGTAGCGGGCACGAAGATCGCGAAGAGTTTTGATCAGCAAGTCAGTGTCGTAGCCGGCTTTCGTCATCAGGTGACCACCGCCAAGGTTGAGCCATTCAATTTGCTCAAGGTAGTGGCCGAACTGGGCTTTTACGCGCTCGATCAGCGTGGCGGTATTGGCCGCCGTTGATTCGCAGAGGGTGTGGACGTGGAGGCCTTTAAGTCCCTTCGGTAAGGTCGACGGTAGATTTGGTAAGGTCTCCCCCAGCCTACCGTCTTTCGCGGCGGGGTTGTAGAGGTCGGTTTCTACCGGGCTGTACTCCGGGTTTACCCGCAGTCCTATGCTTTTACCCATTGGCTCCCAGATGTGGCGGTAACGCTCCAGCTCCGTGAGGGAGTTGAACGTCATGTGACCGGCAATCTCTGCTACCAGTTCAAATTCGTGAGGGCGGTAGACCGGAGCGTAGACGTGGGGTCGCTTACCGAAGTGGTTCTTAATCAGTAGCGCTTCGTTCAGGCTACTGGCCGTTGCGCCCTTCAGGTATTCCGCAATGATGGGAAAGGCGGGAAAATAAGCGAAGGCTTTTAGGGCCAGGATTATGGTTACGTCGGCAGCGCTGGCTACGTCGGCTACAAGTTCCAGATTTTTGCGAAGTTTGTCTTCGTAGAGGTTGAATTGGGCCATATCGGAAGAAGCTGCCTACCGCAGCGAATTATGGATGCAACCACCGGTTGCGAGTTGATTTTACCCCGTAAAATTAAGCAACTTTATCCGCATCATGTCTGCATAAACGTACTTTTACAGGGCGCAGACGCAGGATGCAATGGAACCTCTTTCGAGAAGCAAAGTGAGCACCCCAGCGCCACGAAAAAGTCTTCGATAACCTATCTTGCGCCACCGAAACAAGTAATAAATAACTCGCAGCCAAAGGCTGCTTCGGAAGCTCGCTCACCGAGTCCGCTTCGACCAGACGAATAAGCATGACATAGTTCCCCGACCACTTCCTCGGATCACTGATGGATAGCGTCGAACAAGCCAGCGGGCACGCCAAACGCTTTGGGATCATAACCACTGATTTTGAGACGTTGGAGCATATACTTAAGGCTTCGGCTGAGTGGTATATTAAGGTTATTGGGCGGAACGGGCTGGATTAGATCGTTAAGCGGTCAGGGCCGACTTTATGAGTTATAAACGGAATCATTGCACTTCAACCCTAATCGTATGTTGCTCCACCACATCACCCTCATCGTCACCAACCTAACGGAAGCAGAGGGTTTTTACACCACCCACTTCAAGCTGGAACGGATAAACGTCTCCGGTCTCGACTACCCCGGCGCCTTCTTCCGCCTGAACGATCAACAGGAATTGCACCTCGCGGAACTTCCCGACAAGGCACCGTCCTTCCGCGGCCACTTCTGCCTGCGGGTGAAGAATTTCAGCGAACTGTTCCTCCGCTTTCAGGAGCTTGGCATCCTGGACACTGGTCCGTGGGGAAAGCTGCGGGAATTGCCCAACGGCTCCATTCAAATGTACGTGCGAGACCCTTCGGGTAACCTGATAGAAATTACTTCGGAGCCGGAGGATAGGTCGGAGATTGACTCCGTCGTTTTTGAAGCGCAAGAATGGGGAGGGCAGCCCTATCGGTTTACCGGCGGGGCGAGCTCTTAAGCCAGAAGCTCCATCTGATCACGCGATAATTTAAGGAGGCCCTTATCTTGCTGCCTTATCCCCCTATATTTAGCCTTGTGACCTTTATTTTCCGAGCAGGCTTACTCGCCCTGCTCTTCATCCCTATACCCTGCACCAGCGGCCGCGCCCAAATCGTGAACGTCGAAGACAAGCGCAGGATACTGAACAGCCTCGGCTGGTTCGTTAGGGCAACTTAATATCGTCCACTGAAGTTTGTACGGGCTTTTTCTTGTCAGCCATGCGTTCAGCGGCGGCTTTCATCAACTCATCAATACCCGCGGTAGGATCAGCAATGGGGCGACGTTCCATGTTCCGCACGGCCCGGGCACTTCGCCATTCTTTACGGGCCAAAAAAAACAGGAAGAAAGCCGGAACTCCGGGGGCGAAAGACTTGATCGTCATGTCTTTACCGTCGGTAAAATAGTAATAGGCAGCTACCGCCAGGAAAGAGGCAAAAGTCAGGCTAAAGAGACTAAATACGGCGAAGTTGATGTAGTGTTTGCGGGAAGATCTGGCCACTGTGAAATGAAGGTTGTTATTATTACGCGATCACATTGCGAGCGCAATTCGTTTGTACTAGCAAACAGTACGGGCAACCCTTGTGGTTGCCCGTACTGTTGATTTCTACCTCTGGTTTCTGCGTTTATTATACGAAGCGTCGGATGCTTACACCGCAGACACTTCTTTTCCCTCAAGTAGGGCCGAGGTAGCCCGCTCGAGAAAACCGGGAATAATTGCATCGTGGGTACGGCGAATAGCCTCGGGGTTACTGAGGTCTTCCATCAATTTTAGCCATTTTTCACGGCCGTGATCAGCGATCACCTCCGTCTTGATGTCCGGACGGCTGAAGTGGACGAGCATCCCATCAGCATCGGCTTCGGGGTGGAATTGGACGCCGACAATCTCTTTGCTCCAGCGAACGGCCATCAGGGCGCGTTCGAGGTCTACGTGTGGCCGGACTTTTTCTTTAGCTAGAAATACAGCTCCCACTTCGGCCAGTTTTTTGTCGTCGGGCTGAATGGCCTGAAAGTGACGGAAATCTGCGGCGATGAAGGGGTTCTCAAGTCCACGGAAAATGGGGTCGCTTTCACCTTCTTTGGTCATAGGAACTTGGTAGGTACCGAAGCTGATTTTTTTGCGGGTGGTTACTTCGGCCAACTGGAAGTGGTGGACGGCCATTTGGAAGCTGTGGCAAATGAAGAAAACGTACTTCTTTCGTTCATTTTTGGCGTTGTGGTCCATCACACCGTCTAGCCATTCGGTCCAGGCTTTATACCACTTTCCATCCACCTCGCGCGGGTCGCCCGGTCCGCCGGAGCTGATATAAATATCGAATTCGAGACCAGGGGTTACACCGTCAACGCGCACGTCGAAGACTTCGTAATCCACCCGATCGGCAAAACGACCGACTAGTTCACGGATGCAGCGCATCCCTTGATTGGGGATGCCGTTGTACAGGTCGAGAATGGCGAGGCGTAAGCGACTCATAGTTGAGTTAGTTTCGTGAAATTGGAGGGAAAATAAGGACGTAAAAGATGTGTAACCGCCAACAAAGTAACCCAGTTCAATGGATTTATAAGAATAATTGGCTTTTAACGTTATCATTTTCAGTAAGGCAGCCTGGCCTGGCCATCAATTTCCGCTTTTATCAAATCTCCGCTAATACCCGTTCAGCGGAATCCTCAACATCTTCAGGTGGCGGCGGGGCCAGCGGGAAATTATTGCCAAGAAACCAAAGCAATCCGAGTCCGGCCGCAATCAGGAGTGCGGCCAGTCCTAAAACACCAAGCGGGCCAGTACCTAGTAATTCTTCACTGGATTCCGGAACGTTTTCCTGCATCCCGAAGTAGTAGCTGACGGCATTATTGATGAAGTGAATCAGGATCACCAGCCCGAGCGACCGTGTCCGGTAGTACACATAACCGAGGCAGAAGCCCATGATGCTCGCAAAAAATACGTGAACCGGGTAGATGTGCATCGCACCGAAAATCAGACCAGAGAAGAGAATTGCTTTGAAAGGGGTTGTCCGGCGTAGGTAGCCACGGGTCAGAAGCCCACGCAGCAAGGCTTCCTCGAAGATTGGAGCTACTACCATTACGGCCACAGCGATGCCAATACCAGGTACCATCAACCCCTCCATCATCTCAGAGAAACCCTCATACCCAGGCAGGTACTCCGCAGTGGTGCCGACGCCGTTGGAGACCAGTAATGTCCCTAAAATACTTAATAAGGCCGTAGTAAATGTCACGTTTTCGAAGCCCAGGCTCCACTTCGGCTTACCCATTTTGTTCCAGCCGTACACAATGCAAAGGACCAGCGGGACGGCGGAAGCGATGAAGGCCCAGCGACTCATGGCACCGCTCAGGTCCAACCCGTCTTCTAGGTTCTCAAGGTCGATTCCGTTAGCGACTAAGTCGACTATGAGAGGGATTCCGCCCAGGATAGAGCCTCCGATGAAGATCAGAGCAAGAGCCAAGACGTGGTTCCAGTCGGGAAATTTTGGGTCGCGCATGTAGATTAAATTTGTATTTTTCTTTAGGAAACGCGAATTAAGTAAAACGTGTTTTTTGACCTGATGCTTTTGCGCTCACCGCTCTTGAATATGAGGCGCGAACGCGGGTGCAAGGGAATGAGGTGGTGGAGCAAAGTAAGCAAACCGACCTACTCCTCAGTATTAGCATAGCGCTGCGGGTTATTGTATTTGTGGTAGCCCGTAACAATTTGAAACAAGGCTAGAACTGGCCATACACAGCGAAACCAGGATATTCCACCATCTTCGTTATGGAAAAAAGAAACCCCTTGTATTACCGCTGAACCGGCGAATAGCAGTAAAATTATGCCGCCAACGAACATTGAAAATCCTGCGTTACGACGAACCCGTTTTGGTGATATATCCATTGTCATTTAATATCCCGAAAGGTAGATAAAAGAACCGGACCTTCCGTTGCCGTAGCGAGCTGTTAAGCCTACCTGCCTGTAGTAATTCATAGCAAACCGAACTCCTGTGCCGAAGCTCCCGTTGTAACTACGAACCAAAAAATAATTGAAGATGCAAAAATTACGCAAAAAAACAGCCTACGAAGGCAACCCCGTTGGTCTTTCCGATAAAGCCTGTAAAAAAATCTCTGCCGATCTCGACAAGCACCTTGCGGCCCTCTGGATCATGTACGCCCAGTACCACAAACACCACTGGCTGGTAGAAGGACCGCAGTTCCGCGACATCCACCTGTTCCTGCAGGGGCACTACGAAGAAGTCAACCTTCAGCTCGACGCCGTCGCCGAACGGATAACCCTACTCGGCTATACCCCAACCACACGCCTAGAGAACTACGTGAAGTTGGCTTACATCGAGCAGGAAAGCGAAGACGTTTTCCACATCCGCGACGGATTTGAAAACGACATGAAGAACGAGCGTAAGATCGCTGAAGAGTTCCGCAAGACCATCAAACTGTGCATCAAGCACGATGATTTCGGTACGAAGAGCATGCTCGAAGGCCTCCTCTTCGAAATCGAAGACCGCTGCCACCACCTCGAACACTTCCTCGGCGAAGACAGCATGGCCGTCGGTCTGCTGCATAAGCCCTCGGACATCGGTGAGCAGGAGAAAAAGAAGAAGTAACTACTTTACGTGGCCTTCACGCTACGTTCAGATCCTCAATTTACCGCCGTTACCCTACCTGGGTACGGCGGTATTTTTTTGTCATTAACCCTCATATTTTGGTCGATGCCCCCAGCATTTCCACCGCTCGCCGGGCCAGCGCGGCACTAAGGGCAACGCCCATGCCCGCCAAACGACCAGCCACCAGCACGTTCTCCGATGCATACCGCAGAACGGGAGACTTGCCATCCCCTTGCGCGATGATGCCGCTCCAACGGGTAGGAAAGTCTTCGTTGGTCCAGTTTCGCTCAGGGAGCCATTGATTTAGTTTGTCAATGAGGTAGGCCTCGGGAACTCCGTTGGGGCCAAAGGCGTCGGTTTCGGAAGACTGGCCGGCCTGATGCCGGGCACCACCGATGAGCAGCCGATCTTCGCCAACGTTGCGGAAGTAGACGTAGCCTTCGTGGTAATGGTAGCAGCCGCGCAGCTTAAAACCGGGCAGCGGATCGCTCAGGAGAATTTGGTTGCGGACGGGGCGGATGGTCTCCGAGAAATCCGCCGGCAGCAGTTTGCGGGCGAAGGCGTTAACGGTAACCAGGGCCTGCTTCGCAACGATGCTCCCCCACCCTGCTCCTTCAACCTTTACGGAACCTGCGCCCGCGCCCACCGCCTCAGGTAGCTGCGAAGCGAAATAATCTACTTCGCAACCGAAGAGGAACCGAACGCCGGCCTGGTGACAGTCTTTTAACAGCGTGGAAACCAGTTTGCCGGGGTGTAGTTGGGCTTCAATCGGGTTGCGCAGGCAGGCCCGTGTACTTCCGTGTAAGTACGGGGTAGATTCGTAGGCCCACGTCTCCGCCAATCCGGTAACCTCCGCCAACAAGCCGTTCAGCTCCGGCAGGCGCTCCCGGACCATCTCCGCCGTAGCCTCGTCGTCAATCACCTCGTAGCCGCCGTGCTTTTGCCAGTCGATGTCCCGGCCAGCGTAGTTCGCCTCCAGCGCCTGGATGCCCGCGTACCGTTCGCGTACCGTAGCAACCGTTGATTCCGCTCCGTAGGCATCCAGATCCGCCAGCAGTTCCGTCGGCCCGCCGAAGCAGGCAAAACCGGCGTTGCGCGTACTTGCCCCGCGCGGAATTGGTGACCGCTCGATCACCAGAACATCGCACTTCGGATTGTTCTTTTTTAAGGCAAGTGCAGCCTGTAAACCGGTAAGTCCCGCGCCGATAACAACTACATCAGGCGAGCGAAGAAAGGTAGTATTTTCCCAGTGGGAAGGTCGAAAGCTGCTGTTTTCCATATTAGTCCAAAGGTATAAAAACGACCGGGTATGTACGCTTTAGATTGACCCCGCGTCGCCCCGAACAAATACGCAACAACGTGCGGCAGCACTACTCACTGTAAACTACCCACTAGATCCGCCTGAATATCCACCACCGCCTCCAGGCCAACGCTCATCCGTACCAGCCCGTCCGAAATACCGACCATTGCCCGTTCCTGCAGCGTGAGTTTAGAATGCGTCGTTGTCGCCGGATGCGTAAGGATCGTGCGCGTATCGCCAAGGTTGGAACTTCGGGTACACAGCTCTGCGGAGTTGAGCAAGCGTTGTGCCGCCGCAATACCACCTTTCAACTCAAAGGTTACGATGCCGCCGCCAGCCGACATTTGCCGCCGCGCAAGCGCGTGCTGCGGATGGCTTTCCAGAAAGGGATAATGCACGCTGGCAACACCATCCTGGGTTCCCAGCCACTGAGCCATTACGAGGGCGGAGCGGCAGTGCGCATCCATACGCAGGTGCAGGGTTTCCAGGCTTTTACTGATCGTCCAGGCGTTAAAAGGCGACATCGCAGGTCCGGTGTGGCGGCAGAAAGTGATTACCCGGTCCATGACCTCCTGAGTACCCAGCAGTAGGCCTCCGAGCACGCGCCCCTGGCCATCCATCCACTTGGTAACGGAGTGGGTGATGAGGTCCGCTCCGAATTCAGCAGGCCGCTGGAGGACGGGCGTGGCGAAGCAATTGTCCACCACAAAGAGTAAGTTATGTGCTCTACAAAGTTTACCGGCAGCTTCCAAATCCACCAGCTTCAGGCCAGGATTAGAAGGGGTTTCGGTGCAAAAAAGCACCGTATTTTCTTGTACGGCGGCGGCCCAGGTTTCCGGCTGATCCGGCTCGACGTAGGTAAAAGTAACGCCCCATTTGGGCAGGATATTTGTCAGCAACTGGTGGGTGCTGCCGAAGAGCGCGCGGGTAGCGACGATGTGGTCGCCCTGCTTTACCAGTGCGGCCAGGCTGGCGAATACGGCGGCCATACCCGAAGCGGTTGCGAAGCCAGCTTCCGTTCCTTCCAGTGCGCAGGCTTTGGCGACCAACTCATCTACGCTCGGGTTGCTGTAACGGGAGTAAATTAAGCCGTCCCGCTCCCCGGCAAAAGTAGCGGCCATCTCTTCGGCGGAATCGAAGGTGAAACTACTCGTCAGGAATAGCGGAGTGGAGTGCTCGCCGTATTGCGTTTTTTCCATCTGGCCGCGGATGGCACGGGTTTGGGGCTGCCAGTTTTTATTCATGCAGCAAAGGTAGAAGATCCGAATTTTAGTGCGTTAGGTGATTAGGCCGTTAGTACGTCGTGTTAAAGGATTATTGGCAACGGTGCAGAGCCAATCAACCCAACGGCCAGGTTGGTGACGAAGCACACAAGGTGTTCAATGATCGGGACGTTGACGAAAATGGCGTCCGAATAAACACCATTGCCAAACAGCAACTCGCCGTAGAGCGTGTGAACCGAATAAGCGACAGCTTGATACACGTTCAATTTTTTCTTCACAAATTAACCTACAGTACCAGAGGTGGTAACTCCAACTCCGTTTTCGGTGGTTACCAGGCCAAAGTCATCAACCAACTTCTGTACCCAAGTAATGCCGCCAAAAACTGGACGGTGATGCTGAATACCTTGCCTACGGGCATAGACCCTAATGCTCCACAACGCTACGGAGGCTGTAAAGCAACGAGAAGTGTTGGTGCGGCCGGGTAAACCTGCACGACACCAACACGACAATAGCTTGATAAGCTGCTCAGGAACGCCGTTGCAAGGCCTACAGCCTTAACGCGTAACCGTCCCAACGGAGGGGCAAAGTCTTTCTTTTCCTACATCCGCTTAGCAGTAGTAGTGTATTCGCCCATAGACTGGCCTACTAAGACAGCATCGGTCGGTTTGCCTTTAAGGCTGATATCGACGTCGACGTCGTAGTCCGGGAAGTAAAAACTTGTAGAAATACCTTCAGCGGTGGCTTTGATATTTTGCAGCTGCATACTTTCACCTTCGGAAGTAACGTAAGTACCTTTTAGTCCACTGTCTCCCTCTTCCAGAATAATCTTACCAGTTGTAGTGCCCAGCGGCGTGTCTTCCACGGTTACGGACCAGGTACCGGCGTAGCTGGGAGCCTTTTCGGCCATTTCTTTCTGTTCGGCCATTTCAGCCGTGGCAGCGGTGGCTTTAGCGGCGGTGTTGCAGGAGGCCAATGACAGTACCAGGGCGAGTGGGAGTAGGAAGAGTAAGCTACGCATGTTTGGTTTTTACTGGTAATATAGTGGATTATGGGATTTAATTACCCAAAAGCCACATCCATCGCCGCACAAATCTTCCCGATAGCCTCTTCTAAATCAGCAACAGAATGCGCTCCGGAGACAAACCCAACCTCGTACCCACTAGGGCCAAGGTAAACCCCGGTCTGTAACAACTCGTGGTGGATCACCTTGAAGTATTCCATATTAGCCGCATCTATCTGATCCGCCCGGGTGATCCGCTCATTGCCGAAGGCCAGCCAGAAAATAGAACCGATGTGGGGGACGTGCAGAGGGTAGCCCTTCTCCGTAGCGTAAGCTTCAATGGCCGTTGCCATGGCGTGGGTTTTCTTTGCTTGTAGCTCGTAGAAGCCTGGGGTTAGGCAGAGCTCAAGCGCAGCAAGCCCGGCAGCCATGGCAACCGGGTTGGCGCTCAGGGTACCGGCTTGATAGACGGGGCCGACTGGTGAGATGTAATCCATAATCTTAGCACTGGCGGCATAGGCTCCAACGGGGAAGCCGCCGCCAATCACCTTGCCGAAGGTGATGATATCAGGCTTGACGTCGTAGTAGCCGGCAGCAC
The DNA here is from genome assembly GCA_026421165.1 of Lewinella sp. Classification (GTDB taxonomy): domain Bacteria; phylum Bacteroidota; class Bacteroidia; order Chitinophagales; family Saprospiraceae; genus Neolewinella. The sequence continues at coordinate 9,867 of JAPKCQ010000098.1, forward strand.
CGGCGAAACCTACGCGGAAGCCAGAGATCACCTCGTCAAAGATCAATAATATGTTGTGCTTATAGGCCTTAATCCGCAGGCATTTCAGCCAGCTCGGATCCTGAATCAGCAGTCCGTTGTTGGCAGGGATCGGTTCCACGATGATGCAGGCGATGTCGTCGGCATGCTCGCTCAGGGTTTTCTCCAGCAAGTCGCGGTCGTTGAGCGGAAGAACGATGGTATCATTCGCTACGGACTCAGGAACGCCTGCGGAAGAGCTCGTGCCAAAGGTAGCAAGGCCCGAACCAGCCCTCACCAGCAAACTGTCTACGTGTCCGTGGTAACAGCCGTCGAACTTTAGAATCTTGTTCTTACCGGTTACACCACGGGCCAGGCGTAGGGCGCTCATTACCGCCTCCGTACCGGAGCTGACGAAACGGATGCGCTCCACGTAGGGATGGTTTTCAAGGATTAGCTTACCCAGGCGATTACCCGTCAGGTTCGGCGTACCAAAGCTGGTGCCCTTACGAATGGTTTCAATCACGCGTTCCTCGACGTAATCGTTGGCGTGGCCATGGATCAGTGGACCCCAGGAACAACAGAAGTCAAGAAATACGTTGTCGTCCTCGTCCGTCATCCGGCTGCCTTTACCTTCTTTGATGAACAGCGGCGGACCACTTACACTCCGGAAGGCACGTACCGGACTATTAACTCCACCGGGGAAGTACTCTTTAGCTTCGGCGAAAAGGTCTGCGGAAGTTTGGCGGGGAATGCGTTGCTCGAATATCATGAAGCTATTTTTTGTAGTGCAAAGGTAAGCTGTTACTGATTTAAGAACCGTCAGGGTAGTTTAATCTTTAGCGATGGCCGTGTAGTTTTATTAAGCATAAACCTCAACCAAATAACCCTCTGCCAACCACCAACCCGGCCAGAAGCATAAGCTTCTATAAACCCTCAACCTCAAGCTGATTGTCCGTATCTCGCCCCACTGCGCCCGCTTTGAACGCCCTGACGGCGACGCAACTTTCTCCATCCACCGGACAGAAAAACGACCCTCCGGCGAAGGAGCCCACATCTACTTTAAGTGTACTGACCCTGACGAACGGGTAGAGGCCAAACCGACGGCATCACCTTCGACTCTCCTCCGACGGACGAACCCTGGCGCTGGCGCGAGACCCGCCTCCGCGATTCGGACAATAACTGGCTAATACTCTTTTGGGAAAGCGAAGACCGTAGAAATTCACCCTGGTGGCTAAGCTGAATATGCCTCAGAGATCGCCTCACGGAGTTCCGCCGTACGATCAGCAGAAACCTCAATGGACTTGCCAAAACGGAAGTCGTCTTCGGAGACAACGGGGACCAGGTGTACGTGAGCGTGAGGAACCTCAAGGCCCAGAACACCGACGGCAACGCGTTTACAATCAACCACCTTTTTAATCGCTAAAGCGACGGCTTTGGAAAATAATGTTAATTTAGTAAGCTCCTCATCGGTGAGGTCAAAGTAATAATCTACTTCACGCTTGGGGACGCAGAGGGTATGCCCTTCCGTCATCGGACGGACATCAAGAAAGGCAAGAAATTCGTCCGTTTCTGCCACCTTGTGGCAGGGAATCTCTCCGTTGATAATTTTAGTAAAAATGCTTGGCATGGGGTCAGTATTAGTCATCTGGAACTGGGGCCGATATTAATAGTTACGGGGTGCTGTCGTGCCGGTGAACCAAAGTGTTAAGCATTCAGTCTTTACGGTAACTAAGGTTACCACCTAAACGCTAAATGCTTATTTGTTAAAGACTAATAGAAATAACCTCAAACTGAATAGTCCCGTTAGGCGTAACCACCTCAGCAATATCACCAGGTTCTTTACCCAGTAAACCGGCGCCCATTGGGCTGCTCACGGAGATTTTCTTTTCCTTCAGGTTGGCTTCTGATTCAGCAACGAGCATGTAGGTCATTTCCTTTTTAACCTTCGTATTGCGGATGGTCACTTTACTCATCACCGTCACCTTACTGGTATCCAGCAGGCGGGCGTCGAGAACGCGGGCGTTGGCCATCACTTTCTCGAGTTCGTTAATTTTCATTTCCAGAAGGCCCTGTGCATCCTTCGCAGCGTCGTATTCGGCGTTTTCGGACAAGTCTCCCTTTTCGCGGGCTTCGGCGATAGCTTTAGCTACGTTCCGGCGGCCGGTGGTCTTGCGCTCGTCTAGTTCGGCGGTAAGTCTGTCGAAACCTTCCTGTGACAGATAGTGGGTTTTGGACATAATTAAGGTTTTTGGGGCACAGACGAAAATCTTTCCTCCTTCCCCAAAGGGAAGCAGCAAAGATCCGGCTTGCCATTCACGTAATGAATCCACGGAGATTGTCTCCCGCAGGGGATTAGGGTAAAAACAGAGACGTTCCTACCTGCGGTAGAAACGTCTCTGTTGTATTCTTAGTTCCAAAGATAAGTAAATTAGTAGGTAGTGGACAGAGTGAGTGTAACAAATTCCAAGTTATTCAACTTTAGGCAGAACTACACAAATGGACACTCCGACTATATTTCACCTACTAGATAGAGATTCCTATACCAATATTATGCGTACCGTCAAAAATACGCGTATTGCGCCACGCATAGTCAATGCTGAAGCTGCGGCTGGCATCTCCCTTACTGAAGGGAACGCGGATACTGGCGCCGGCGCTCAGGCCGTCGTACAATGGCACTTCGGTGAGTTCGCTCTGCTCGATGTCGGTACGGTAACCTAGACGGGCGATGAACTGCTCTTTGAAAGCGTACTCGGCGGCGACGCCAAGCTGGTCGCGGCCGAAAGAGTTGGCCGTGAAATTACCCATCAGTGTTAGACGGTTTTTAGAGTCATCGGCTTTGGTCAGTAGGTCGTAAGACACGCCGATATTGAGTAGCGTGGGCATTTCGAATGCGAAGGAACGCTCCTGTAGCGCGCGCTGTTCTCCTTCGATGGGTTGGGCAACGGTAGTGATACCCTGGCCACCGTAGCTCATGCGCGAACCAATGTTACGCAGGGAAAGGCCAAATTTAAATTCATCCTTTTCACCGGTGACGTACTGGACGCCGGCGTCGATGGCGAATCCGAAAGCGGAAACATCGCTTGTGCCCTCACTTACCCCACGCAGGGTTACCCCTACCGATACAGATTCATCGAAGGTGTAGCTGTAAGTCAAGCCGATGTTCAGAAAGTTGATATTGAGGTCACCACCAGTGCCTTCCGGCTGGGCCGTCGTAGTAATGGGAATATCACCAAAGTCGAGGCTCATAATACTGAAGCCGATGGCACCGCCTTTACCATTAGAGCTGGCAACACCAATAGACTGCATGGCGATACCGGTACCCTGCAGGTAGTTGGCATAACCAATTTTCACCTCCGTTCCGCTGAAGCGGGAAACACCGGCAGGATTGATCCGCATGGCCTCAACGCCAAAGACGCTGGCAGTATTCATGGAGTGCAGACCAGCAGAGGTAGCCCAGGGGTTCATCAGCAGTTGTGCTGCCCCAGCTTCCCCCTGGCGGTCAGGGTTTCCGGCAAAAGCGACGGAAGTCGCTAAGCCGAAACAAAGTGCGAGTAGGTAGATTTTCTTCATGCTACTTGATTGTTTGGTTATCCCCTACGGTGGGGGTTTTTTTTTGTGAAGCGACGAATCGCTGATGGTTAATTTGGGCGCTGACGCAGGTGCAATGAAAGCTTTTAAAGAGAACTATACGAATCGTTATGAACCGAAGCTCTAACTAACCCTGCTCTTGAAAAACGTTCGTCGCACCTGCGGCCGCGCCACCTCCACGGAAAGCCGCGAAGCGAAATACTCCGCCCGTTCCGAATGAATAATCAGTCCGAAACGGGCGGAAGCTAAAGCCTCTAGAGGCCGGTAGGGTCAAACTGGCGCTGAACACCGAA
>JAPKCQ010000409.1 GCA_026421165.1 Lewinella sp.
CGACGTCGAAATCGAGCATCCGGCTTTGGCCCCGCTCGATCTCGACGCCGAGGATGGAATTTTTCTCTTTATACATTGCGCTCGACGTAGCGGATTATCTTTCTGGCAATATCCTTTCCTGTGGCAGTTTCGATTCCTTCCAGTCCGGGAGAGGAGTTGACTTCCAGCACCAGCGGTCCGTTCTTCGACTGCAGCATGTCGACTCCGGCAACGCCCAGGCCCATCGCCTTGGCGGCAATTAGTGCGGTATTTTGCTCGTCTTCGGATAGCTCGATAATGTTCGCACTACCACCCCGGTGTAAGTTGGAGCGAAACTCTCCTTCCTTTGCCTGACGCTTCATTGCGCCGACGATCACACCGTCTACGATAAAGGCCCTGATGTCCGCGCCTCCGGCTTCTTTGATGAATTGCTGTACGATGATCCGCGCTTCGAGGCCGTTGAAAGCTTCCATGACCGAGCCTGCCGCATTCTGAGACTCCGCCAAAATGACGCCCAAGCCCTGCGTGCCTTCCAGTAACTTAAGGATGACGGGAGCTCCGCCAACGGAGTCAACAACGTGCTCTACGTCTTTAGAAAAGTTGGTGAAGATGGTTTTGGGTAGACCTACGCCGGCACGTGCTAGTAGCTGCAAACTCCGGAGCTTATCCCGTGATCGGATTAGTGCCTGCGATTCCACCGCCGAAAAGATCTTCATCATTTCGAACTGCCTTACTACCGCAGTGCCGTAAAAGGTTACCGAAGCACCGATCCGTGGGATGATGGCGTCAACGTTTTCTAGGTATTCTCCCTTATACCAAACCTTAGGGTTCTTCTTTTCAATCTCGATGTTGCACTTCAAGTGATCCACTACCAGCATTTCGTGCCCTAGTTTCTCACCTGCTTCCAGTAGCCGTTTTGTTGAGTAAAGGTTTGGCTGGCGGGAGAGGATGACTATTTTCATTGGTTATTATTTGGGTCTACTGGTTTTGACTTTTCTTTGTGGGAGAGGTTTGTTAAGGCGGAGTCCACAATGAAGCGCTTCATCAAGAATTTACGCCCGATTAGGATGGGGAACTTCATTTCCCCACGCTCGCTGAGCGAGAGGGCGATGGGGTGTTCTTTTTCGAAAAGAAGAATGGTCGTCTTGATCACGAAGCGCTTCTCGGAACCGCCGAAGGAGTTTTTTACGGACTTCTGCGAAAACTTTTCCGTAGAGAATTCCTGCTTATTGTACTGCTGGTGGGAGGGATCCAGCAGGGTAAAGAAAAGGACTTCTTTGCCGTCTACCTCCTTCGTTTTTATCTCGCGGCAGTGGATGGCGGAGGTGTAAGCTCCGGTGTCCATCTTAATGTCGATTCCTTCCAGTCTGAACTCCGGGAAATCGGCTTTATCGTTTCTCCCGATGGTCTGTTTCTTGATCAATTGGTGGTTTTATTGTTTGAAACGGCTTAATATTTTTACCACTACGTTTTTATGCACGAGCCGGTTCGATCGGTTAGGTAATGATCGATCAAGGGAGGCCCATAATCGGTAGGGAAAGCCTAAACAGCCAGTAAGAAAAACCATCTTTATACTAGAGGTTTTAACGCGTATCGCTTCCGGAAAACAATTGATTTACGGTAGAAGGCTTACTCGATGACCGCCGGTGGTACGTGCTCTAACAAGCCTTCCACCGTCCACATATCCTTTTCTTCAAACGGCCCAACGGTAGTCCGCCGCAGCGCGGTAAGGTACCCGCCGGAGTCAAGGTTCTTACCGATGTCAAAGGCAAGGGAACGAATATACGTGCCTTTAGAGCAGGTAATCTCAAAGTCTACCTCTGGCATTTCGACGCGGGTAATTATAAACTCGTGTACGGTGACGGGACGGGGCTTCACTTCCACCTGGATGCCTTTGCGTGCTTTTTTATAGAGTGGTTGTCCGTCTACTTTGATGGCGGAGTATATTGGTGGTAGCTGCTGTAGATTCCCGGTGAGGCCAATGGCGGCTGCGCGGATCATGTCTTCAGTGATGTGTGCGGTCGGGAAGGTAGCGTTGATGGGTTCTTCGGCGTCGTAGCTGGCGGTGGTGGCGCCGAGGGTGATGGTACCGGTGTAGGTTTTATCCATGCCCTGCAGCTCGGCGAGGCGCTTGGTCCACTTGCCGGTACAGATGTTGAGCATACCGGTGGCCATGGGGTCCAGTGTGCCGGCGTGGCCGACTTTTATTTTCTTGATACCGAGGTGCTTGCGGATGGCCCAGCGTACTTTATTTACTACGTCGAAACTGGTCCAGCCCTTCGGCTTATCGACCAGGAGGAGGCAGCCTTCCTGGAAGGTAAAAGGGGGGGTGGTTGTCGGAGGGAGCATGGTGGTCTGTTGGTTCGTTAGGCTGCCGCATGTTGGAGGTGTTGTAGTTGGGCGCGGCCGCAGGTGCAAAGAACGTTATTTAAAGAGCAATGTGCTACGGGGCAACCTTGCTTTTCAAGGACCTTTCTTTGCACCTGCGGCCGCGCCCACTTACGCGTCAATTTTTTACCTCACTTACCTTCCTGGATTCTGCTTTTGCGCCACCAAGAAGCGAAAAAATCAGACAGTAGCTTTGACGATCAGCACAATGGCCGCCACCGCAAAGCAGTAATAAGCAAACCACTTAAGCTCCGCCCGCTTAACCAGCTTGATCATCCAGACGCAAGCCACGATGCCCGTAAGGAAGGCAGCAACGAAGCCAATACTGAGCTCCGGCAAGGAAACGGTACCCGAGAAATCACCATCGAGTAAATCCTTGGCCATCTTGCCCAGGATGAGCGGTACCACCATCAGGAAGCTAAATTTTGCAGACTTCTCCCGGTCAATACCGAGTAATACACTCGTGGAAATGGTCGCACCCGAACGGCTGATGCCCGGTAAAATCGCTACCGCCTGCGCCAAGCCGATGATGGCGGAGTCCTTAAAACTGACGTTTTTATTGGTGTTCTTCGCCCGGTCGGCTAGGAAAAGGAGTAAGCCGGTAAGGATAAGCATACAGGCTACAAGTACGATCTGCTTATCGAATAGCTGCTCCAACAGGTCGTCAAACAGTACGCCGACGATGGCAGCAGGGACCATACTTACCACGATCAACGCGGCGAACTTAGTACCGTCGTTCCACTTGAACTTGAAGAGGTCGGTGATGATCTCCAGCACGTCTTTGCGGAAAACAACCAGGGTTGCCAGCGCCGTAGCGGCGTGGAGCGTCACGGTCATCAGCATCGACTCCGCCGCGAGGCTGTCGTCCTGCATGATCCATTTGGCAAGCTCCAGGTGGCCGCTGCTGGATACTGGTAAAAATTCGGTCAACCCCTGGACGATGCCAAGGATGAGCGCTTTTAGTAACTCTATCATTTGGATTTTTT
>JAPKCQ010000410.1 GCA_026421165.1 Lewinella sp.
AAGTAGCTAACTCCAAATAATAATACCTCAGCTACACCTATTATATTGACGGTTAGCCTTCAACAGCGAACCTCATATTACTACATTCTAGCTTTCATAGCCTCAAATAAAAGTATTCCCGCAGCAACACTGACGTTGAAGCTGTTTAACGTGCCTGTTTGGGGGATTTTGAAGGTCACATCCGCCGCCCGGGCGACGCCCTGAGAGACCCCCTCACCTTCGGCACCCATTACGATGCACAGTGGTTCGGTCAGTTGTAGTTCGTGGAGAAATGTGGTGGCGGCTAGGTCGCTGGCGATCACCTTTACTCCGCTTATTTGTAGTAATTCGACGGTGTTGACGAGGCTTTTTTCCCGGCAGACGGGCAGCCGAAGCAACGCTCCTGCGCTTGACTTTACGGCGTCGGGTGTGAGGCCAGCGCTATTTTTTTGCGGGATGATGATGCCATGGGCACCGCAGACTTCGGCCGAACGGGCGATGGCGCCGAGGTTGCGTACGTCGGTTACACCGTCGAGCAAAAGCAGCAGGGGTATATGGCCCTGTTCGTAGAGCAGGGGCAGCAAGTTTTCGGTCTTTTGGTAGGCGGCGGCGGCCAGTTGCGCGATCACGCCCTGGTGGTTGCCACGCGTCATCCTACCCAGCTTTGCCTGAGGGATGATGGTGAAGGGTACTTCGTGGAACTTACAGGAGTTACGCAACTCTTTCTCAAACTCACCGCGGGTTCCTTGTTGCAGGAATACCTTATCCACCGGCTGGCCGGAGGCTAGGGCTTCCAGCACGGGGTGGCGGCCGTAGATCAGGTCTTCTCTTTCTTTTGCCATGGCCCAAAGGTAGTGAGTGGGTCGTTGAGTTTGCGAGTAACTCAGCGACTCGCAAACGCACTTTTGCTTATCTTACGTCTTGTTATGGCACTAAAAAAGAAAAAAGACCCCGTCGGCGACCTGATCAACAAGCTGCCACCCTACCTGCGCAACCGCTACTTTCTAGCGCTGGTGGCCTTCACCTTTTTTATGGTCTTTATTGACCGCCATGATATTTCTACTCAGTTTCGCCTGGCCTCCACGGTGGAGCGGCTAGAGGACGATCTTGGCCGATTTGATGAGTTGATCGACGATGCCGAGGCGGAAAAACTTGATATGGAAATTAACCGGGAGACTTTTGCCCGTGAAGGTTACTACATGCAAAAGGATGATGAGGATGTGTTTATTATCGTTGAGAAAGAGTAATGGTAACTACGGTTTTCGTGCCGTCCAAACTCGTACGTGTGCGAACGGGCGAATTTCAGCTTGTGCGCCATTTGCCGCAAGTAGCTATATCCTGACCTTGCGTTCCACCCCACGAATCATTACCTTCGCGTCAAATTTCCGCACGTGCTTTTTTAAGGCGCGGCCGCAGGATACAAAAGAAGGTTTTTAAAGAGCAATGTTCTTTCGAGTTCGTCGCTCCGGCTAAAACCTGCTCTACCAACAAAAAAAATAAAACATCAACTCCACATGGCAGTTCTCGTAAGAAAAGATTCAAACATCATTGTTCAGGGCATCACCGGTAAAGAAGGCGGTTTTCACGCCGGCCAGATGAAGGAATACGGTACCAACCTCGTTGGTGGCGTTACTCCGGGCAAAGGCGGCCAAATGGCCGAAGGCGTCCCCGTATTCAATACCGTAGCTGAGGCTGTCGCAAAGGTGGGTGCTGATGTAACCGTCATCTTCGTACCACCAGCATTTGCCGGAGACGCCATCATGGAAGCTGCTGCTGCCGGTATCAAAGTGATCATCTGTATCACCGAAGGTATTCCCGTTCAGGACATGGTGAAGGTTCGTTCTTACATCGACGACTACGACACCACGCTCGTCGGCCCCAACTGCCCCGGCGTAATGACTCCCGGAGAGGCCAAGTGTGGCATTATGCCTGGCTTCATCCACAACCCCGGCCGCATCGGTATCGTATCCCGCTCCGGTACGCTTACCTACGAAGCGGTAGATCAGATCACCAAGGCCGGAATGGGCCAGAGTACCTGTATCGGAATTGGTGGTGACCCCATCATCGGTACCACCACCAAAGATGCGGTAAAGCTCCTCATGGAGGATCCCGATACCGATGCCATCGTGATGATCGGTGAAATTGGAGGAACAATGGAGGCCGACGCCGCTCGCTATGTCAAAGAGTTTGGCACTAAGCCTGTTGTTGGCTTCATTGCCGGACAGACCGCACCGAAAGGCCGTACCATGGGCCACGCTGGCGCCATCGTCGGTGGCCACGAAGATACCGCCGAAGCCAAGATGAAGATCATGGCTGAATGTGGTATTCACGTAGTTAATAGCCCGGCTGACATTGGTAAAACGATGGTTGCTGCGCTTAAGGGTTAGGAGGTAGAAACTAGTGACCTGCTAGTCCTTAGGAACACCAATTCAATCAGGATAGCTATTGAATTGGCGTTCCTAAGCTCGACAGGTCATCAGAACCTTACCCCCCTAATTTAACCTGACGCAACACTAGCTTTTAGAAAGGGCCGGTTTCCAGTACGGAAACCGGCCCTTTGTGTTTTACCACTACTTCTCTGCCGAAGGATTTGAATTCGTAACCGAATTCTGGACCTTCGGACTTGCCCAAAATTTGATTTGTTAAAATGAATGAAAATCAGTATATTAAAGCATACATATATTGTTAACCAGTCAAAACACAGAGCTTATGATGAACGAGGAAGTTCGGACAATCATGTCCACAAAAGTTACCACCGTGACGCCAGACCAGCACGTTGCCGACGTGCTCGTGCTCATGGAACGAAAACGCCTGCAGCAGCTGCCCGTCGTCGACGGTGCCGGCAAGCTAGTGGGCCTCATTACCACCTACGATCTCTGGGAAAACTGCCGCAATAATTCAAATTGCGCCGAAGAAACCGTTGGCAAAGTGATGACCCGGACTATCGTGAAACTGGCACCAAAAGACAAAGTAGGCACCGCCGCCGAACTGTTCATGGACCGCCGCTTCAAGACCCTGCCCGTTGTTAATCTCGACGGTAAACTGAAAGGTGTGGTCACCGCCTTTGACGTGATCAGGTACTCCTTTAAAAAGGAATATCCGGAACCAATTCTTTACGCAAACCGCATTATGGCATAACTCTACATTCTCAAGTCTTACATCGCTGGTAAAAAAACTCCGGGCTCAGAGCCGGTTAGGGAGCTTTTAGTATCTTGGACCATCTAACTTTTAGTGTATTGCGGACAGTTACCTAAACTGTCCGCCCCCACTAAAGGACTAACTATGTAAAAGACCAATAGTCTATGTCCTTCCTTCCCCGCGTAGCCATAATCGGAGCCGGTTGCTCCGGTATCACGGCCTTAAAGAACTG
>JAPKCQ010000411.1 GCA_026421165.1 Lewinella sp.
AAAGCGAAGCGTCTGAAAGCGAAGCGTCTGAAAGCGAAGCGTCTGAAAGCGAAGCGTCTAAATCTCCTCCCGACGTTCCAGAACATCCCAGGTATGATCCCCCAGCAGCTTCACCGTTGCGATGTATTCGTAAGGAATCCGGGGCCCCCACTCTGCCGCACTTACCATGCTCAATAGATGCTTACCTTTTTTATTCCGGTACAGGTAATAAGTACGCCCGACGATAGGGTCAATGCCCATTTCAGCTTCGTAGATGCGCTCGCTGATCGTCATCCGGTTCTGGATTTCGTTCGCCTGGCGAGCCAGTAGTTCGATCTGAGCCTTGATTTGATCAAGCTGCATATCGGTTTGCTCGTACATCGACGACATGGCCAGCCCTTTCATTTTACCGGCGTCCATCGGCTTAATGGTGGCACCGCCGCGCTCATGGGCGTAAGGTAACAGGCCGGGGTTTTCAGCGATCTTTAACGGGTCGATGGGATTGATGAAGCTTTCCAGAGGCTCTGGTTGCTTACGATCTTCAGCATCTTTATTTTCGTCTTTTTGAGCCATATTTTGATTAACGGCTACGAGCTAGAATTGTTGGAGAATTATTAAGGCTTGGGCGCATCCGTGGTTGTTAGGCGGAGCCAAAGTGCAGGTGCTAGGGAAATTCTCACAGGACTTGGCAGGGGCTTAATGAACGGGTCTGCCGGATAAATGAGATTGACCGGACAAGTATCAATTACGAGGACGAAGTAGTAACCATCTTCGATTAGCGCCTAGAATCCGATCAGCGACCGTTTTGCCAAGAAGCCGGATGTCCTGCCTGAGGCGGGAGAGAAAAAGCCATCCGGTCGGTCGCCAAGCGTAGCCGAGTTGCAGCGGTTTTACGATAGCTACTTTTTTGCACTCCTCCTTAAATCCAATTCTTCCCCCGCGAAGCCTTGATCTCCCCCCGTCGCTTCTTCCAGTCCAGCCGTTTGTGTTTGTTAGCAACAAAGGCCTTGCCCTTATGCGGCTTCGGTATCGGTCGCGTGCCCCGTTCCAGCATTTCCTTCAACCGAAGTAGTGCGCGCTTCCGGTTGGTATGCTGGCTGCGCCCTGATTGGTCTACAACGGAGATCCGACCGTTAGTATCCAGCTGCTTAGCGAGGTGGTGCTTCAGATTTTTGCTCTCCCGTTCGGTAAAACCACCACTTGCATCGACGTGGAGGACCAGCTCCACTCGACTCTCCGTTTTATTGACATGCTGGCCGCCCGCTCCGCTGCTACGGGAGGTTCTTAGTTCCAGTTCTTCGCGAATCTTGGGCCAGTTCATGGTGTTAGTCTGTTAGTCTGTTAGTCTGTTAGTCTGTTAGTCTGTTTAGTCAGAAAGCGTTACGCAGGTCAATGGTTTAGTGAAAGGATTAAGTTTCGGTGACGAAGCTCAAATTTGCTCCTTTAGGGACGCAGCATAAATAACTTACGGTGTCCCTTAACCGTTCTTTGCCTTTACACTTCGGCTCTACTTAGCGACCACGGCCACGCATTTTTACGATAGTTAATCATAGCACTAACCTTTCTCTATCTTCTCTGTTTTCTTTGCATGCCTAGTGGCCTGTCATTATTAAATTTGAGCATAAGGGGTGGTGAGTTCTACCGTTGAGTGAGGCGGACAATTGCTGGCGTCCCGAAAGCTTTCGGGACGGAAGTAATTGTCCAAAGAAGCTCAGCGGCAAAAAGTGCCGCAGATTACCCTGACATTTAATTTTAACAGACCACCAGTGTAACTGCCTTCGACCAAAGGCATCACAGTTAAAAAAACCTCCCAAAATTAGTGGAGAAGAAATCTTACCCATCATTAATACAAGTAAGATTATCTTCGCTGCGTAAAAACAACAGCTAGGTGGCCAACAAGTACTTTGATCTTATTGATCAGACCTTTTATTTCCCGCAGAACGGATTCGATCTGGAAAACGGGTATCTTACGTTCAACAACATTCCGCTGATCCATCTGATCAAAAAGTACGGTACGCCGATGAAGCTAACGTACCTTCCCAGTATTGGGCGTAAGATCAAAGAGGCCAGGAATTTATTCCGCCGCGCAATGCGCAGTCAGGGCTATTCCGGGAAGTACCATTATTGTTATTGTACTAAGAGTAGCCATTTCGCCCACGTAGTGGAAGAAGCCCTTGAACACGGTGTACAGTTGGAAATCAGTTCCGCTTACGATGTTGACCTCATCCGCCGGCTTCAGCAGCGGGGAAAGATTACTAAAGACATCACGATTGTCTGCAATGGTTTTAAACCGCTGGACTACCTCGAAGCAATAACCGGGCTGATCAACGATGGCTTTGACAACTTGATCACCGTAGTCGACAACGCTCACGAGCTCGATTATTACTCCGAACATGTCAACGTGAAGGCTAAAATCGGCATCCGCGTAGCCACCGAAGAAGAGCCCAACTTCGAGTTCTACACCAGTCGCCTCGGTCTACGGGGCGCAGATGTAATTCCGCTCTTCAATGAGAAGATAAAGAACAACCCGAAGCTAGAGCTACACATGCTCCACTTCTTTGTCGATACCGGCATCAAAGACAGCCTGTACTACTGGGGAGAGCTAAAGAAAGCCGTTCGTTTGTACGGTGAACTGAAAAAACAAAGTAAACAGCTTAACGCCCTCAATATTGGAGGTGGCATGCCAATTCGTAACAGCCTAGGCTTTGAGTTTGACTATAAATACATGGTCCGCGAGATCGTCTCTAATATTCTGGAGGCCTGTGAAGAAATCGAAGTACCCGAGCCTGACATCTACACCGAATTTGGCAAGTACACCGTCGGAGAATCCGGCGCCACCATTTTTTCCGTCCTCGAGCAAAAGCAACAGAACGACTCGGAGATGTGGTACATGATCGACAACTCCCTGATGACTACCCTACCCGATGCCTGGGGCATCGGCGAGCGTTTCATTCTCCTACCCATCAATAAATGGGACAACAGCTACCACCGCGTCAACATCGGCGGCCTCAGCTGTGACAACTCTGATTACTACAACTCAGAAATTCACGAAAGCCAGGTTTACTTGCCGATGAACAAGGAAGGCGACACCGAAAAGCTCTACCTCGGCTTCTTCCACACCGGTGCCTACCAGGATAACATCTCAGGCTACGGCGGTATCAAGCACTGTATGATCCCTAGCCCCCAACATATTATCATCGACCTGGATGAGGAAGGAAACCTGGTGGACCGGGTACTACACCCCAAACAGACGGCGGAAAGTATGCTTAAGATTCTGGGATATTAGACTAGTGGTTTGTCAATATTGAATTTGTGGGTAAGGTGCTGATGAATTTTGGTGTTGAATGAGGC
>JAPKCQ010000412.1 GCA_026421165.1 Lewinella sp.
CGGGCTGCGCCCCGAGTGAGCCCAAGCAGTAGCGAGGAGTAGTATATCTTACTCCCGTACACCAACTAACGGTCGAGCGGGCTGCGCCCCGAGTGAGCCCAAGCAGTAGCGAGGAGTAGTATATCTTACTCCTCGCTACCGCTCGGGCATCCTCGGAGAACAGCCTCCCGTCCGTTTACTCCACCACCAACTCATCAACGTACATCCGGCCACGGCTTCCCGCCTTATGGTGCCCCTCCGGAATAGTGCCGTAAGTTTTTACCAAAACCCGCAACTTCAGCAACCCTACCTCCGGAAAAGTAAGCCGGCTAACGACCTTATTCCGCCCCTGCCGTTCCACTTCGTCCGTTTGCTGCAAGGTCGCTAACGATTGGAAATTACCGTCGGCTCCGAGCGCAAGAACCTCCACCGTCTCCGGCGGATAGATGCCCGAAATGGTGTAGCGGAGGGTGGAGAATTGTAGGGAACTAACCTTCGTCAAAGTGTCAAAAACTAGGTCAAACAGCGCTTCGTTGGGAAACTTAGTCCAGTTGGAATCTACCGGAGTGAAGCGGGCGTATTGCAGGTTGGTCAGGGCTGGAAGTTCCTGCTTTGCGGCGTCAACGACGAGCTGGTGAGCGGCTTTATGCACCGGTAGATCCAGGGAAACGGGGTAGCCGACGGCCACGCTGTCCAGGAAGTTGCGGGCCGTTATTTTATCGCCGGGGCCCAGCATGACCGGAGCACCGTAGTGCGGAGATGCTGCCGTCGGATCGCTACCGTCAAGGGTGTAGTGCAGGTCAAGCCCGTTGGCTTCGGTGGTGAAGCTAACGTTGATACCACCGTCCTTAGCGGTGTGGTGCGGCCAGGGGCTGAAGGCACTCACGGCGTAGCGAACGCCCTGGGCATCCAGCCGGTCAAAAGTGTGCAGCAGACGCTTGGTGAAGCCATCCCAATCCTTGCGCACCGGCTGCGTCCAGGCGTTCTCCGCGATGGCGAAGAGGCGGGGGTAGGTCATGTAAGTGAACTTGCTCCAGTCGCTGATCGACTCGGTCCACAGGTTGGCCTGGATGCCTTTGATCAGCTGGCCTTCCTCAGCGGTCAGGTCTGCTGGGACGACGCGGTAGTTGTAGGCATCGGAGAGCAGGGAGCGGGAGTAGCCGAGGTTGGGCTCGAAGTCGTCGTGGCCCTGCTTGAGGTCGATGTAGCAGTACTTGTTCGGCGTCATGATGACCTCGTGGCCGGCCCGTGCGGAAGCGAGTCCGCCTTCTTCGCCGCGCCACGACATCACCACGGCGTTCGGCGCCAGACCGCCTTCCAGGATCTCGTCCCAACCGATCATCTTCTTGCCCCGGGAATTGATGACCGTTTCCATACTTCGGATGAAATAGCTCTGCATTTCGGCTTCGTTTTTCAGTCCTTCGGAGCGCATTTTTTGCTGGACGTCGGGGTCGATTTTCCACTGTTCTTTATTGCACTCGTCGCCGCCGATGTGGAGGTATTCGAAGGGGAAGAGGTCCATCACTTCGTTGAGCACCGTTTCGACAAAGGCGTAGGTTTCGTCCTTGCCGGGGTTCAGGGTATTGTAGCGAAAAACGCCGCCGGTGGCTACGGCGGGGAGGGCCTTTACGCAGCCAATTTCCGGGTACGCAGCCACGGCGGCCTGGCAGTGCCCGGGCATGTCGATTTCGGGGATCACCTCGATGTGGCGCGCCTTGGCGTAGGCGACTACTTCGCGGATTTCGTCCTGGGTATAGAAGCCGCCGTAGGTTGGTTTCTCGTCGGCTTGGAGCGGCGCGCGGCCCCACCAATCTGAGTATTGCTCGTCGGTATTGGTCCGGTCAGCGCGCCAGGCGCCGACGGAGGTGAGCTTGGGGTAGGCCTTGATTTCGATGCGCCAGCCCTGGTCGTCGGTCAGGTGCCAGTGGAAGCGGTTCATCTTTTGGGCGGCGATCTGGTCGAGCACGTCCTTCACCTGGTCTACGGTAAAGAAGTGGCGGGAGACGTCGAGCATGAAGCCGCGCCAGCCGAAGTTGGGCGCGTCGGTGATGGTGGTGGCGGGGATGGCCCAGGTGACGCCGGGTTGGGGCGCGCCACTTGCGAATTCCGGCGGCAGCAGCTGGCGCAGGGTTTGGATGGCGTAGAAGAAACCAGCCATGTCAATAGCGGTGATGCTGATGCGTTCGGGGGTGACGCTCAGGGCGTAACCCTCTTCGGGTAGGGTGTCGTTGTAGGCAAGGCTTAGGTCCGCTTGGCCGCCCGTTATCACCTTGGGCACCCAGCCGGTTACGGCGGTTATTTCGGCGAGGAAGCCTTCGATTTGTTGGGCCTGGTCTTCGTTTTCTATGCTTACCGTCAGGCCGTCGGTTAGGGTGAAGTGGCCGGTAGCGTCTGTTTGCTGCCTGGGCTGGGGAATGACGAGTGCTTCACCGATTCGTACTTCTTTTTCAGGGGCGCGGCCGCAGGTGCAAAGGAGGAGTAGTAGGAGCAGGGGGAGGAACTTTAGCATGGGGATAAAGCTAGAATAATTTGCAGGAGCAGACAAATTAGATGGGTCCACAACCACTTAAACCATTCCTTGCATCCTGCGGCCGCGCCTACTTAAGAATATTGGGATAATCACTTTCAATATATCCGGTATTGCCGCCTATTCCAGCCTGGTGGCCGGCAGCGTATTCCCGGGGGCGAGTACTGTGGCCCTGCGGCGGCTGATGGTTGAGGACCTTCCGGTCCGATTTGATATACGGCAATGATTAACTCCACTGCTCCTTAGCGTCGGACCGGGAGGCCTTCAACCCCGCGAATCACCTACTTTACGATTGCCCTGGGTCCAAGTATAGATGCCAGCGCGGGTATGCCAAACAAGTTCTACATTGGCCTTGTAAATAAGGGACGCGAATAAAATAAACTGCGATTTCTAACCGTCTTATTTTGTCCATGTTACCACCAAAAAATAATTTCCGTAGCGATGCTATGCAAAGGATTTTTGGCGACAGCAGGAACAAAAACGCCAGGTCATAAAATCCGGTTTTATTCTATTCGCGTCCCTAAGCATAAACGACTGCTAAAATCATTTTCCCATGTCCACCCCCACCAACCACCGCCGCGCCTGGCTCATCAAAGCACCACTCGGCCTCGTCCTCCTTTCCTTCGGCCTCTGCCTCGTGGTGGAGGCGGGCCTGTACAAAGCCGGTGGGGCCGCTACCCTGGACTGGGTTGTTTACGGGACGGTGGCGCTTACGGTTTTTAATTCGGGGCTTTGTTTGTTGGTGGATGCTGGGCGGCATCGGGGGTTGATGGGGTAGGGGGGTGCGG
>JAPKCQ010000099.1 GCA_026421165.1 Lewinella sp.
TAAATGGCGCGGCCGTTGGCAGGGTTTGGCTTCCCGGTGATGGCGTAGCCAGCTTTCCGGTCTTCCGGAGGGACGGAAAAAGAGGCAGGACTCGCCAGTAGGTAATTCTTTTTAAGGTCCGCAATGACACCATTAGCGGCAGCCTTTTCCGCAATGGCACCATTAATACGTCTTACCGTAGGTGCGCCTTCCGGCAGGTCCTTCAGCTTCAGGCCGATGGTGTGGAGGTAGATGAGTACGGATTCCATTTCCACCTCACCGAGTGGCTCGCCCTGGGCACACTCGGTGGCGCAGAGCTGGATGGCTCCGCGGAAGTCGTGGCGGGCGGTTTTCACGAGGTCACCGTATTTTTTCTCATAATCACCGTTATAGTAACTCTCACGGTTCACGGCACCCCAGAGGGTGGTGCCGGGCAAGAAAAACAAGTCGTTTGCTTCGGCGTAGGCAAGGCGGTCGGTCGGGTTCATATCGGTCAGGACAGGATCTTCGCGCACGGTGTTGTGGCAGCTGGTACACTTGAAGTGGGCAGATTGCTTACTCCCCCCGGACAACCGGCCTTCAAGTATGATCTGGCGACCGAGTTGTTCGGAGGCACCCTCTACGGGCCGAACCATAATGTCGGCACGTTCCGGAGCACCGAGGGAGCGCATCACTTCGTAGAGCGACGTTTCGGCGTCCACTACGGGTAGTACGTTCGGGCGACTGGTAAGCGCCAGTCCGGCCAGGAGAATTAACGGAAAAAGGTATTTCATTACTCTTTTTAACTTTTACGGAGTGAGTTAGCGAGTTGGTGAGTCACCAATTAAAGGTTGAACCAGCGAGAGATCGTAAAGCCCATCCGAAACTCCCCTTCACCCCAACTGGTAATCGTGTAGGGAATGTAGTCCGTTTCAAAAAGGCCGGTGGCGTTGGTGAAATTAAGCTGGAAAACGTGGCCACCCGTATCCCACTCTAGCCCAAAACCGACGGGAATACTGTAGCCGTTATCGCTGGTGATCGTGTTGCTGAACGGTACCGTTACGTCGGCCACCAGAGCCATCACGCGAGACACTTGGTAGCGCGCCGCGCCGCCGAGGCTAAAAATGGTGTTTTCACCAGCAAAAGGCACCAAATTACGGTGCGTTATGCCGGGGATAACTTGCAGGCTCAGATCCTTCATTTTCTTGGCCAGTACCAAGCTTCCGTTAAAGGCCATACGGTGGGCAAATTTTGGAAAACTCTGGACGAGGTCTACGTTGTCATCGATCTTCTGGGCCGTACTCATGGTTACCGTACCGACGACCGTGGCGGAAAAAGGGAAGCCTTCGGTTTCCTGATGCAGAAAGCGTAGTTTGGCCACTAGGTTCAGGTTTTGGCGTAAGCCAGAATTGCTTTCCGGCGTACGGCCAGCGCCTTTAGCGCGGTAAATACCCATATTGAAATTATCCGTAAAACCATATTCAGCGCCAATCGCTACGTCCTCGGCAGTTTCCAACCCGTAGAAAGTTTTGAAGCCGCCGTCGTCGCCAAACATGTCGCCAAAACGGTGGCTGATGCGGACGTCAAGCTTGCCTTTGGGTAGGGTTTCCACACTGTGCACGTTCACTACGCGAGTGTCTTTAAACGTCCGGTAAACGCGTTCACGCTGGGCGGAAAGGGTGCAGGAGCAGATCAGCAGAAGGAATAAAATATTTCTCATGTTGGTGAGTAATTTTGAGGGACTCTAAGGTGCGCCAGCACTAACGAACTAGTGTAGGCGCGGCCGCAGGGTGCAAAGCTAGTTTGAAAGAAACAGGGCAAGGTAAATATGGACCAAGCTGCTACTCCGGATATCCTGCGTCAAGCCAGCAGGCGATAATCATGAGTTCGCCTGCCGTGAGGTCTTTAGACCGACCATCCGGTGCGTAATTAGGTGGCATCCCGATGGTGGGGTTGTCTTTGGCGGAGATCACGCGTTCGCGGAACAGTCCGCTTTCGAGGTCGGAGAGCAAGCCTTCGTAATCATCGTAGATGCCCGGTGCGCCGCCCAGATGGCAACCGCTGTAAGCACAGGTACGCTCCACTATTTCGCGGACGTCGGCTTCGTAAGTTGGAGTTAAGCCATCGCATGACAACATGACGGGTTGAGCCAAAGCGTCTGAAGTACAGGCATCCGTGCTGAATATGATACTAGCAAGTAGGCAAAACAAGAAAAATTTTTTCATGTGTGTTGGTCCTTTTAAGAACATGTCTAATGCAATGGCAACCAAAACGGTTGCTTAATTGTAGATGAATATAGCTGGTAAGACGGCCGGGCCGCAAATTTACAGCGTTCGGACCAATCCTTTTTTCAGCCTCATCATCATAACGAATAAAAACAACGATATGTACCCCGTCGAACTAACAATCCCCATGTCCAAAGATCTTACGGCCTTTGGTTTCACCGGCCTAACTAACGCTGACGAAGTTAACACTGCACTTAGCGCTACGGAAGGCACTGCCCTTCTCGTCGTCAATTCCGTCTGTGGCTGTGCTGCCGCCAACGCCCGTCCCGGTGCGAAGATGGCCTCCCACAACGCCAAGAAGCCCGACAACCTCTACACCGTTTTCGCCGGCGTTGACGGCGAAGCCGTAGCCACCGCCCGCGAGCACCTGCTGCCCTACCCTCCCAGCAGCCCCGCCATCGGTTTGTTCAAAGACGGCAAGCTGGTACACTTCCTGGAACGCCACCACATTGAAGGCCGCTCCGCTGAGATTATTGCTGAGAATTTAAAGATGGCTTTTGACCGCTTCTGCTAGTGAGTCGCTGAGTTGGCGAGTTACTGAGTTGCTGCCCTTATTACCACTCCCTTCGCTGCGCTCGTTCGCCTCAGGTGAATAAGCTCCGCGAGCGGTACTTGCGGTAGCGAGTCAGTGACTCACCAACTCGCCAATTCACTTCTTAACCATTAAATAACACTTCTCTTAGATACAAACACCCAAAAGCAACCGTTTACATTTTCGTAAACCAACTCCACTTTTTGTGCAGCTTTTCCTTTTCCTATCCACCTTCCTCTTTCTATCCGGACCGCAGAGCGTTAGCCTGCAAGTATCTTCTACTGCTCCGCAGCAAGGAGATTTTCATCTGGCCATCTACGCAAGCGCGGCAGATTATGCCGCGGGTAAGACAATTATCGGCGCAATAAAGACCTGTAACGATAAAATGGTCGGCTTCGATATTGAGCTGCCTACACCGGGAGACTACGTGATTTCAGGCTACCACGACGTAAACGGTAACGGTAAACTAGACTTCAACATAATGGGCATTCCAAAGGAGCCCTACGGTTTTGTACGCCCCCCCGTCACCAAGTGGAAGGAACCCACTTTTACGGAGATCACTACCACCGTTAGTGCGGGTAAACTGAAGGCAAAGCTTCAGTTTAAGCTTTGGAAGGAGTACTAGAAACGAGGAGCTAGCCCTTGCTGGTCTCCAACTTCTAGCTCCCTAGTTTCTAGTTTCTAGAACCTTCACCCCGGCCGTTTGTTCCTCGTGTTAGAACCCAAGAAAATACATGCTCGGCCAATCACAGAATATCTCCCTTAGCCAATCGTTCAGCCCCCGGCAGATTCAGCTCATGCAGCTGTTGCAACTGCCCGTAATGGAGCTGGAGCAGCGGATCAAGGAAGAACTGGAGAAAAACCCGACGTTGGAAGAGGCTCACTCCGCCGAAGTCGAAACGCCCGATAAGCAGGAAGACTTCGAAACCCAGGGCGCCGACGAACGCAACTCGGAATACGACGATGATTACTTCCAGCAGTACATGGAAGACGACCCCGGTAGCTACCAGCAAAAAGCAGGTGCCGACGCCGATGAATACGCCGCCCCCGGTAGCTATACCGCCGACGAAACCTCCTTCTTCGAATACCTGATGGACCAACTGATGGGCCTCGAATTCGAGAGCCACCAAGAAGTCCTGATCGGTAAACAGATCATCGGTAACCTCAACGACGATGGCTACCTAGGCCGGACGCTAAGTGCCATGGCAGACGACCTACTCATCAATTACCACCTTGACGTAAAGAAGTCAGAGATCGAGCGAGTGCTCAAGATCGTTCAGACGCTCGAACCCGCTGGCCTCGCCGCCCGCGATCTCCGCGAATGCCTGCTGCTCCAGTTAGCCAGCAAGATCGAAGACGGAGAAGACGGCGACATTGACATCATGGTCTACGCCGATCTGATCCTGGCCCAAACTATCGTCCGCGACCACTTCGAGCTCTTCACCAAGAAACACTACGAGAAACTACGAGAAAAACTTGAAGTCGACGAAGATGAACTCCGCGACGGTCTTGGAGAAATTCTCCGCCTCAACCCCAAGCCCGCCTCCGGCCTCCTCGGAGCCGCCGGAGGACGCGCCGCCCAGGCCATCGTCCCCGATTTCGTTCTGAATACCGTCGACGAAAAATTCCGACTCCAGCTCACCGCCCGCAACGCCCCGGACCTGCGCATCAACGATCATTACCAGCAGATGCTCGCCGATTACCGCCGTAAGCAGAAGGAAGCAGGAAAACTCTCTAAAGCCCAAAAACAAGCCGCCGGCTTCATCCGCCAAAACATCGATTCCGCTACCTGGTTTATCGAAGCCATCCAGCAGCGGCAGCAGACGCTTTTCAGTGTGATGCACGCCATCCTCCGCTACCAGGAAGGCTACTTCAAAACCGGCGACACGGCCACGCTCCGGCCGATGATCCTCAAGGACATTGCCGAAGTAACCGGGCTAGACATCAGCACCATCAGCCGCGTAGCCAACAGCAAGTACATCCAGACCGATTTCGGAACGTTCTCCCTCCGCACTTTTT
This sequence comes from Lewinella sp., assembly GCA_026421165.1. GTDB lineage: Bacteria > Bacteroidota > Bacteroidia > Chitinophagales > Saprospiraceae > Neolewinella. The sequence goes on from JAPKCQ010000099.1 coordinate 4,795, forward strand.
TCAGCGAAGGGATGACCAACCAGGAAGGAGAAGAAGTGAGCACCACCCAGATCAAAAAGGTACTATCTGAGATCATCGCCGACGAAAACAAACGCAAGCCCCTCGCTGACGGTAAGCTCCAAAAAGCCCTCGCCGAAGCTGGTTACGATATTGCGCGGCGGACGGTGGCTAAGTACCGGGAGCAGCTGGGGTTGCCTGTGGCTCGGTTGCGTAAGGAGCTTTAGTAAGGATGTTCTATTGTTACCGGATTTTCTTATCAGCGCAAAGAAGACTGTTCTGCGCATAAATGCCACCATAGGCTAACTGACCAACTCACTCTCTCCGGACACCCAATAAAACCAACTGGCACCGCCCATCCTTATACTTAGGCTCCAGCTTAAACCGATCGAACAAATACTCCCAGGTAGCGCCTTCGCAAATGACAACACGCTCGCCGGGAGCGAATTCGGAGACGGGCTGGATTTCGGCCGAGAGAAAGGGGCGCAAACGTTGGATGCGCTTCAGCTGAACGTCTTCTCCCCGTTCACGGGCCAGCTCTACGTAGAAGCGGAAGTTGGGGTGATAGTCTTTAATGACAACAGAATAAGGCGGCTTCACCTCCGGGCGGGTCATGAATTCCTTCAACGGGCCCTTGGCCGGGTGCATCACCGGGTAGCGGGTACGGTTTAGTACGTGGTGGGTGGTCAGGATCATCGGAGCGATGAACAGACCGGTCATTAGGGCGATGCCGATGACGGTACCACGTTGGCCACCAATCTTGTCTGACAACAGCCTTCCCAGGTGAAAAATGCCGGCGCCGATCAGCATTCCTAACAGCGGCAGAGATGGGGCGTGGTACCAGACGAGTTTCGTCGCAGCCCCCGAAACCACCGCCAGAAGCAGCACCGTCGTGATGCTGAGCAACAATGTCAGCCGTCGATACTCCGATTGAAACAGGTAAATCAGTGCGGGAATCAGCAGAGGCAGTAGGTGCTGCCAGCCACGGTCGGTCACCAGTAAGTTAAGGTAGTAATAGAAGGGATGTTTGTGCCCTTCATTAGTTTCATCAAAGCGGCCGCCAAGTTCGTTATCGAAGACCATTTGAAGGTAACCTGGGTCCACTTGTTCGCGTAAGTAGTAGTAGTACAGAACCATACCTATAGCACCTCCGGGGATAAGCCAAAGGCCGGGCTTCAGCAGTTTTTTTCGTCCTTTCGAATCGAGCAGGAGCCAGACGCCAATACCGGGTAAAAAGAATCCGCCGGCGACCCCTTTAGTCATTCCAGCAAGGAAGATAGCCAGGCCAGCCAGCCACAACCAACGAGCTTGGTCATCCGCCACCCAACGGTAAAAGAAAACGACCTGTGCGGTAAGAAACAGGATCAACATCGCGTCAAAATCACCCGATCGCGCGCCGTGGTTACTGATGTACAACCAGTTTCCGAGGACGGCTACCGTCGCCAGTGCACCGACCACCGGGCTTCCCCAGTCGCGCTTACCCCACCAGGTGAGTAACCAGAATAAAGCCAGAGTCGCCAGGGCGGAGGGCATCCGCACGGCCAGCTCTCCCGGGCCGATAATTTTAATCCAGATAACCTGGCACCAGACGAGTAAAGGAGGTTTCGTTCCCCAATGGTCCGGAGCGCCGTAATAGGGAGGAGTTAACAGAGACGGTGCTTCTCCGCGCGACATTTCTAGGGCGCTAACGCCACGACGAGCTTCGTCGAAAAACTCAAGTTGGACATCGCCTAAATGGGCGAAGACGGCCAGGAGAGTCCAGGCGAAGAGGATGACGATTATGATTCTTTGCGAAGTCATGGAGGGTGAAGGTAAGGCCTTTGGCGTTTTTAGACGCTGCGCTTTTAGACGGCTTCGCCTTTTAGGTCATCGACAAAGTAGGCTACCTCGATGTCTTCCATCGTATCCTCGAACCAGATGAGAGGGGCGGGATTTTTGTCTCCAGTACAAGTATCACACTTGAAAAAGAGATAGAAGAGTTGCCAGTAGGGGCCAACGCGTTCCCTAATCACGCGGATGCGCTCTGCGCCTTCGCCAAGTTTGTGGTGAAGGTGCCCCAGCCGCCAGGCGTAGTAGGCGTCGTCGTGCATTTCTACGAGGTTGAGCAACAACGGATCTTCGAGGTAGCGGGCCAGAAAATTACGAGCGTAGACGGCGTGGTGCTTAGTCCAGTCGCGAGGAGTACCCTTATCTTCGATGTGCTTGAAAGTATCGTGTACCCAGCAGATAATACGGAGTAGGCGGCGGGTTTCGACGTCTACAGGCAGGCGGTCGATATTGGCGTTGACTTCAACGATGTGGGCCACGATAGAGCCTTCAGGGTGGCCGAAGCGCGGTACGCCCCATTGCAGGCCACGGCAGAATTCAGCATCTTCCAGGAAGGAGGCTTCCAGGTCGGTTTCGGGTTTTAGATAGTCTTTTAATTCCGCGAAGGTCAAAGCTGGAGGTAAATAATTTTTGGGTGTATGGTGCAAGTTAACACCGTGCTTCCGGGGAAGTTGTAAGCGGACGGTTTGGTTTGGGCATATTCTTGTTTTACCCCCCTGAATCAAGTTGGAGACCACAGTATTCTTTTACGGAAATTGGTGGCGCGGGCTCAATTGCAAAGAACGTTTTTTACGCCGATTGGCCCGCGATGCTTCAAGCCTTACGCCGTACCTGCGTCCGCGCCTAAAAAAAATAAGTTCCCTCAAAAAGATACGATCTATCAAATCAAAGGAACCTCAGCGCTTTACTTGTGTTCTAACAGCATTATTTAACGCTAAATAGTAAACCCCCTTACTATGACAAACCCCTTCATTTTTGATTTCAGTAATTTGAAGGGAGACTTTCTTGGCGGCCTCACAGCTGGTGTTGTTGCACTCCCGCTTGCACTTGCTTTTGGTGCCCAGACTGCGCTCGGGCCCATGGCCGGCCTCTACGGCGCCATCGCCATTGCCATCGTTGCGGCACTCTTTGGCGGTACCAAGACCCAGGTTTCCGGCCCGACGGCCCCCATGACGGTTGTCTCTTCCGCCGTCATCGCCAACGCCATGGTTGAGACTGGAGCAGAAACGGTTACGGACGCTATTCCCCTCATCCTAGCCACCTTTTTCCTTGCCGGCCTGATCGAGATGATCTTCGGCGTCATAAAACTGGGTAAGTACATAAAGTACATACCCTATCCGGTGGTGTCGGGTTTTATGAGTGGTATCGGGGTCATCATCGTTATCACACAGTTGTTCCCAATGCTAGGCTACGACCCGCAGGAAGATACCCAGCTGGTGGAATCCAGAATGATTCACGCCGAAGAGCAAATACTCGAAGGCATCATCCGGGAAGAGGAACAAAGAGGCATCCTTAAAGGAGTGATGGACGGCAGCGTTATTGCTGCAACTGACGCCGCATTTTCGAAAGTGACTGATACCGAAATCCGCAGCGAAGCCAAGCGCCAGGCCAAGCGCCAGGCCAGCGGCACCGTAGGAACCATCAAAAATTTCCTGCGCCCCTTCCAGACCAACGGCATCAACTGGCTCAACTTTCTGCTGGCCATCGGAACGATCATCGTCATCTACGGATTTAAACGAATAACAACGGCGGTGCCTTCAAGTCTGGTAGCGTTGGTGATATTTACATTAGTGGCTTTCTTCTTCATTGCGCCAGGCGTAATCCCCGTCATTGGGGAAGTAGAAAAAGGCCTGCCCCCTTTCTATTTCGGCTTCTTCAGTGAGTTCACAAACGCGAGCTACCTGATGCGCATCCTAGAGTTCGCCTTCACCCTTGCGGCACTTGGCGCGATCGACTCGTTACTTACTTCGGTAGTGGCCGATAACCTCACCAAAACCAAGCACGACCCCGACCGGGAGCTCATCGGCCAGGGAATCGGCAATATGGCGGCGGCCTTCATCGGCGGCCTGCCGGGAGCCGGTGCTACGATGCGGACGGTCATCAACGTTAATTCCGGCGGTAAAACCAGAATTTCCGGTATGGTCGCGGGCTTTTTCCTCCTTGCTGTTTTATTGGGCCTTAGCGGCATCGTTCAGTACATCCCCAACGGTGTCCTTGCGGGCATCCTGATCACCGTCGGCATTGGCATCATAGATTATAAAGGCTTCCGCCACCTACTCGCTATTCCCAAGGGAGATGCGGTCGTGATGCTGCTTGTATTAGTGCTTACCGTCTTCGTCGGTCTTCTCGAAGCCGTTGCCTTCGGCATGGTTTTGGCTGCGATGCTCTTCATGAAAAAGTCGGCAGATATGGTCGCAGCAGGATCCTCAACGGGCAGCTTCAAGGAATTTAGCCAGGATAAGCCGTGGGAAGACGAGGGCGACCTCGTCCAGCGCGTTGGCGACCGGGTCTACATCAAGCACATGAACGGGCCACTCTTCTTCGGCTTCGTCTCCTCCTTCCAGGCCATCATCCAGAATCTCCCCAACGTGGAGGTCATCATCATACGGATGGGCCGGGTGCCCTACGTCGACCAGTCAGGCCTTTATGCCCTCGAAGACGCTATTCTCGATCTCCAAAGCCGGGGTATCGCCGTCGCTTTTGTTGGAATGAAACCACAGATTTATAGCATGATGGAACGCATCAACCTCATTCCCGACCTCGTGGATAGTGAGTACTCCTTCAAGACATTCAAAAAGTGCCGTACCTGGCTCAGTAAGCACCTCGAAGAGGGAGGCCTGGAAAAAGTATCCGGTCAGCAGCAGGATGGACCAGTTCGGACTGGGGATAATATTGACGAAGTGTAGCCTGTTGGTCTAACTTCTACCCCACTAAGTACTCGGACAAGTCCTTTGCACAGCCTTATGTTGAGGAAATGACTTGTAAGTTCGGTGGGAACAAAACAAGGCAGTCAAAAAGCGTAAGTTATTTGTACGGCGTCACTAAACAGTCAACCACCGTCTTAAGCGCGATAAACATGGGCTCCCGAGCTTCCTTGGTAATCCCTTCCTCATCCGCTTCAGTGACGATGAGGTCTTCGGCAAAGGCGAGCAGTTCTTCCTCTTCGCTGTCTTCGAAGAAGGGCGTAAGGCGTTCCCGAAAGGCGCCTTTTTCTGGCATCAGTGCGTAGTTCTCTTCTTCGAGCTGGCCGACCACTTCTTCGGAGATCACGCCGGGGATAGTCCGCTCATCCATGACGGATTGGTAGATGACAATGGCGCCGAACAAGAGTAGTGTTCGTTCGTCCTCGCTCAGTGTATCGCTGTCTTCGTTGGTCAGGTAGGCCGCCAAATGGGGCTGGGCTTCAACGAAGTCCTGAATCTCGGCACTGAAATCGTCCATTCCGGATTCGAGGCGTTCTAATATGCGTTCTATGGTTGCTTCTTGGATCATTTATTTTAGTCTTTTAATTCGTGTCCCCTGAGGACGTCTGCGTTCTAACTAACAAACTAACGCGCTAAAGTTCCTTCTCCATACAAACACTATTCTCCATCCCCACATACTGGCCGTAGTTAGGTACAACGGCATAGCCCTGCTTCTCATAAAGGCGCACGGCGTAAGGCTGGCGCCTACCGGTTTCCAGTAAGGCCTTAGTGTAGCCTTCTACCTTGGCCCAGGCTTCCAGTTCGTCCAGCACCTTTACCGCAAGGCCCTGACCCCGGGCGGCTTCGGCGGTAAACATTCTCTTAATTTCCACCGTCCCGTCTTCGTAGTGTTTGAAGGCTCCGCACGCCAGAGCTTGGTTTCCGACGTAGAGCATCACTACGTGTTTGATGGCGTCGAGGCCGTTGTATTGCTGGTAGAAATCGTGCTCGTCCTCATCCGTTACGGCGAGGTGGGCATCGAGATGGGTTACCAGAGAACGGAAGTCTTTGCTGCTGTTGTCTGTACGTTCTAGGTTCATACGGCACAAAATAAGGCACGGCTGCGGGATGCAAGGGAAGGTTAAAAAGCAATGCTCCTCCAACCATCTTTGCATCCTGCGGCCGCGCCCGATAGATCAATCTACCAACTAGTGCATCCCCCCACACCCAATGGGTGACCCATCAGGCAAAGCTGGCGCCGTAGCCACCTTCACACTCGTGGGGTCGTTAAGGTACTGCTCAATCATTTTGAACAGGTAGATGTAGTGGTCTTCATTAGTTAACCCGACCTTAGCATCGGTAGTAAAAGTGGCTTTCATACGGAAGAGTTCACCCATCGCTCCGGCGCGAACCTGCTCACTCGCCCCACCGTTAGCGGCAGCCTGCAGGAGGTGTGCAACGTGTCGCTTCTCCACAATCTGTGCGATCTGGCGGTGGTAATCGTTTTTGGCGTTTACTACTTCACCGTGCGTGAAATTACCGAGGAACTTTAAGTAGTTGGGCAGGGTAAATTCAGCATCAACTTGCCCCGGAAAGAGTGCATGCTGCTCCACAATGCGGGCCAGACGGTGATGATGCAGCAGGAATTTGAGGTTATTATCCGCCGCAGTCTCCGCCATAGCGAGCGGATCAAAACCACCACCGTTGCGGGTTTTAAACAGCTCCCGATCGCGGCTGTAGCCCATAGCGGTGGGCGGGATCATGTCGTGCAAATGCGCTGGCAAGGCGAGGGCTACGGGCGACATGCTAGCAGCAAGGATTCCGATGGCTTCGGCTTGGACGTCGCGGTCAACTGGCTGGATGCCACCTTTGTCTGCACCACCTTTGACTTCATAAACGTAATGGTAGCCACCAATCTGTTTGGCAACTGCCTCCACCTGGTAGCGGTGCATTAAATACACAGGAACGAGCACTTTTTCGAGCTCCGAGACGGGAGTCCCGCTGGGGATGTTTTCAAGGCCAAGGTTCTGCAGAGCGTAGCCGCGTAGTTCCAGAAGACGGTTCATTTCGTCGATCGGGCCAGACCCGTTTTCCCACAGGTGAGCGTCGGGCTGCATACTGCCGACCGGGCGGGCATCGGAGTCGGACATGTACTTCAGGCCGAGGCGCTGGTTACCGTTCAGGATTTCGGTTAGTGCTTTTTTTTCGTCCGTTCCTTCGGGGAAGTCGGAGTAGCCGTACATAATGGTACGCTTGTCCCACTCACCGATGCCAACGGCGTAAGCCTCGCTGAAGTCGACCTTGCCGTCCTTCAGTGTGACGTAAGGATGGGGGTAATCCATCACCGAAGAGCGGTCCTTCGTGCTGGCCGAAAAGTTATGGGCCAGGCCGATGGTGTGGCCAACCTCATGGGCGCTGAGCTGGCGCAAACGAGCCAGGGCCATTTCCAGTAAGCGCGGGTCGGGCGTAGTGCCGTCTTTACCGTAGGCCTTGATCAATCCCTGGGCCAGCAAAAAGTCCTGACGAACCCGCAGCGAGCCCAGTAGTACGTGGCCTTTGATGATCTCGCCGGTACGCGGATCGGTGACCGAGCTACCGTAGCTCCAGCCGCGGGTACTGCGGTGTACCCAGTTGATTACGTTGTAGCGCACGTCCATCGGGTCAGCGTCTTCGGGCAGCACTTTCACCTGGAAGGCGTTGATGTAGCCGGCGGCTTCGTAGGCCTGGTTCCACCAACTGGCACCTTCCAACAGAGCGGACTTTACGGGTTCCGGGGCGCCACGATCGAGGTAATAGATGATGGGCTCCACCGGCTCGCTCATCTTGGCCAGCGGGTCTTTTTTCTCCAGGCGGTGACGGGGGATGACGCGCTTCACCAGTGGTTGGTCGATTGGGGTAGCGTAGTCGGCATAGCTGCGGGAGTTATAGCCGGAGCGGGGATCGAACTGGCGGGGCGTGTAGTTATCGTCGGGTAGTTCTACGAAGCTGTGGTGCATCCGCAGGGTGAAGGCGCCGCTGGTGGGCGTTACGCTGCGCAGCTGGCTGCCGGTGGCTTCGCCGGCAAAAGTTAGGCTGGCTTCAAACTCGCTATTTTTAGGAAAGTTTTTTGTTTTGTCGAGGTAAACGGCGCTGCGGTCGGCGTCCATTTTATAGGTTCCCTGTTTCTTACTCTTCAGGCGGGCAACTACGCCGTGGGCGTCGGAGAGGAGCATGGGCGTGAGGTCAATTAAGACCACGTCACCGGTTTTAGCGACGACCTTAAAGCCGGCGATCGTGGACTGGGCGAAGGCATCGCGCACGCTGGCCACTTCGTCCGGATTATCACTCACAGCACGGTAATCGAGGTTGCGTTGTTTCAGCATCACCTTCGGGCCGACGCGGTGAAAACTCACTACGCGGGTGTCGCCAAGCTGGTTGCGGTCGAGCCCGATGTCGTTACTGCCCAGGCCAGCAGCGAGGCTGTTGACGTAAAGGAACTCTTCGTCCATCCGCTCGATTTGGAGGTAAATCTTACCCTCGTCGTCGCTGTACCAGAAATCGAAGTAGCCGTCCATTTTTTGAAGGCTATCGGTTTTCGCCGCAATAGTCGGCGTTTTCTTAGCGTCCTCCTTTTGGGCGCGGACGCTGGTGCAGGGTAATAAGATTAAGGAGCAGAGTAGAAGTAGTGTGGTTTTCATCGAAAGAAGAATTTAATTGGGCTGGAAAGATAGGTTAAGTCAAGCAGTCGTAATAATTATCACTGTTGATCACTTCAAATTCTGACCCCGGACAAGCGTCAGCAAAAGCCTTTGGGAATTTGGCCTTACGTTTTGCGTTTCATTTGAATTCGTAAGCATGAAGCTTTCCGCCTCGGTACTCTATCCCGTCTATTTCCTGTTGATCGCACGTTCTCCAGAAATAATTACAGACCAACATTTTTGAATACTTCTGGAACTTGACCTTTTCGCTAACGGTATAATTTTCCCGTTTTTTTCCAGTACCGTCTCTGTTTTCAATCGGGTTCATGTTCAGGTAAGGCTCCGAGAGCCGATCAAGTACCTGCCGGATCAAAACTAA
>JAPKCQ010000413.1 GCA_026421165.1 Lewinella sp.
AGACGGGCTGTGCCCTTTTAGACGCTTCGCTTTTAGACGGGCTGTGCCCTTTTAGTACCGATGTTTGTCCCGTGGTCAGAGCCGTGCGGCAGCCTAAAAGGCCGAAGGCCGTCTAAAAGGCGAAGCCGTCTAAAAGGGCGCAGCCCGTCTACTATTGTTCCATATAATAACGGGAGGTACGGCGAACAATTTCCACGGTAGCACCGTAAGCAGCGTGGCCTGCGAGGTTCTGGAATTTGTCGTTCGCGATATCTTTTGCCGCCGCCGGCATAATGCCTATGACGGGGACGGCGAGTTGCTGAACGGTTGCGAATACCCCGCTACCTTCGTCGATAGAGGCTTCGGTCTTGGCCTCGGGCATAGCTTCTACGATGAGACCGTAAACGCCACCGATGAGAGCACCAATGCCTACTTCCATAATCGTGGCGGCTGCGTCTTCTCTTTCCTTGTCGAGGTCGATGCCGGTGAGACCTTCCGCTTTGTCCACAAGGTCGTCCGCAGCTTTATCTTCCGCCTGAGCCGTGTCGGGAGCTACGTAACGGTCAACGACCATCTTCACCGCTACTCCGGCCAGTCCGCCGAGTACGCCAGCCATAAAGCCCCGTCCGTAATTTTTTTGCCCAGTGTGCTCCGTCTTACACATAAACTCTTCTACGGAGTCAATACTACCGCCGGAAAACTGCTGAATCATGCTGGTATCTCCGCTGCTTATCGCGTCTTTTACGGTGTCAATCAGGGTGTCTACTATGGAATTGGCCATATTGGGATGATCTTGTTTAGAGCCTTATGCTTTCAGGTCTCCCTACACCAAACCCTCCGAACCGTTTTGGGTTCGCACTTCGCAGGCAATCCCGCGTTTTGAGGTAGGGATAAGCTCCTCTGTAACTAAAATAAACCATGCTGTTAGACCGTGTAATTGAACTGGGGCTGGAAGCTGTTGATAAATTCCCCCGCCGGCGGCGAGCCCCCTGGCCGGCTCAGGAAAGAACCTTAAAGAAACTACTGAAGAAAGCCCGCAAAACCGTCTTCGGTAAAGCATACGGGTTCCAAAGTTTGCTGGATGCTGAAGACACCGTTATGGCGTTTCAACAACGCGTTCCTGCGGTGGATTATAACGGGATGTTCAATCCCTGGTGGGAGCGCGTCTACGAAGGTGAAGAAGACATCACCTGGCCTGGCGGTACCGAATACTTTGCCATGAGTAGCGGGACGAGTGATGCCAATACAAAGTACATCCCCGTCACCGAAGCCACCATGAAAAGCCTCAGCCGGGGTGCTTTTCGAATGTTTTCATCCTTCCCGGAATACGGCCTCTCTGAAGACGTCTATACCGCCTCCTGGCTCGCCATCGGAGGTACTACTCAACTCACCAAGCAGGGCCGCCGCCGCTTTGGGTACCTCAGTGGAATCAACGCGCGGGAGCAACCCCTTTGGGCCCGAGGCTTCTACAAGCCTGGCCGCCGCATCGCCCGCATCGAAGCTTTTGATGACCGTGTGGAAGAGATTGCCCGTAACGCACACAAGTGGAATATCGGTGTCATCGTCGGTATCCCCCACTGGGTCCAGATCACGCTGGAGCGTATCCTCGAAATCCATAAAATTGAACACATCTCCGAAATATGGCCAGAACTGGAGCTCTTCGTCAGCGGCGGAGCGGACTATAAAGCCTACGTCAAAAGCTTCGACCGCCTCATTGGCCACCCGATCAAGTACATGAATACCTACCTGGCCAGCGAGGGGATGTTCGCCTTCCAAAGAAACGCCGAAGCGCTGGGAATGCAGTTGCTACTGGACAATGGTGTTTTCTACGAGTTCGTCCCCTTTAACGAGGAAAATTTTGACGACGAGGGCAACCTTCGGAAAGGCGTCAAGGCGCTCGCTTTAAACGAAGTGGAGGTGGCAAAAGAGTATGCGATGCTTACCACTTCCTGCAGCGGGGCCTGGCGCTATTTGGTGGGCGATACCGTTCGGTTTATCGACGTTGAAAACGCTATCATTCGCATCAGCGGCCGCACCAAACACTACATTAACCTCGTTACCGAGCACCTCACCGTGGACAATATGAACGCCGGGGTGGTGGCCGTGGAGGAAGCCCTCAACGTGCGTATCCCCGAGTTTACGATCATTCCCGTCAAGGAAGACCAGTACGTCGCGCACGAGTGGTACCTCGGGAGCAAAGATGAACTCGACGCCGAAGCCATTCTTCTCATTCTCGATGCGGCCCTTGGCGCAGTCAATGATGACTATAAATCTGAGCGAAAAACCCTGCTCCAGATCAAAGTGACTACGGTGCCGCTAAGTTATTTCTACGAGTGGCAGCGGCTTAGTGGTCAGGTTAACGGGCAGAGTAAGATTCCACGGGTGCTTAAGGGAGGAGCTAAGGATCGGTGGCTTGAGTTGCTAGGAACCAGGAACTAGATAACTAGTTTCTAGTTCCTGAAATGAGCCACTCACTCCAGCTACCAGGATAAAGTAGGGGCATTTCTCCGTACGCATACGTGTACGCTAGAATGTTATGGCAGGCCGTTACGCCGGAACCGCAGTAGAAAACGTTCTTATCCGCACTTTTTTCCAGCGTAGAGAAACGGGCTTTCAGTTCTGTTTTTGATTTAAGTTTTCCGCCCTCCAGGTTTTCCGGCCAGGGTAGGTTTATGGCCCCTTCGATGTGGCCGGCCACGGGGTCGATTGGTTCTTCTTCGCCGCGGTAGCGGGGGGCGGTTCGGGAATCGATCACCGTGTGGTTGGGGTCGTTTCGGAGGGCGTCAGTTTGGGCGCGGTCGCGGGTGCAAAGTGGGGAATATGGAGCAAGGTGAGGGGCAATGGTATTTCCTTCAGCTACAGGGTGAGCACGGTAACCGGATTCAAGTGGTAAGCCTGCTGCCGTCCACGCCTGAATCCCGCCATCCAGTACGGCCACAGCTTCATGGCCGAGTACCCTTAGCATCCACCACAAGCGAGCGGCTAATCCTCCGCCCTTATCGTCGTAGCAAACGACCTGCGTATTCTCATGCAAACCGAAACGGCTGATAAAAACCGCAAAATCATCCATATCCGGCAGGGGATGGCGGCCGGTTTTTTGGGGGATGATTTCTCCGGAGAGGTCATTGTCGATGTGCAGGTGATAGGCGTTAGGTAAATGGCTGGCCGTGTAGTTGTCAGCCCCTTCGTTTAGGTTGAAGAGGTTGTGGCGGCAGTCGAAGAATAGGGTGTCGTCGCGAAGTCTACCGGCTTCAGAGGAGGAGATGATGGTGGTGTGCATGCTGCAATTTACGGCAGAGG
>JAPKCQ010000100.1 GCA_026421165.1 Lewinella sp.
CTACTTCAAACTTACCTCTCCAGTAGCCAACATAGAAGCCCGTAAAGCCTTACCATACTTCTGCCCGTTAAACACGGTAGTAATCTTCAGTTTAGCCTGTTCAACTTCCGGTAGCCTAAGGAATTCTTTGCACGGAGTAGAACAACAATCGTTGAAGGCTGAGGCGCATTCTTCGCACTGGACGAAGAGGATGTGGCAGGTTTCGTTGACGCAGTCTAGCTGGCGGTCGGAAGGTTTACCACACTGGTGGCAGTAGGAGACTACGTGCTCGCTGATGCGCTCTCCCAGGCGTTCGTCAAAGACGAAGTTCTTGCCGAGGTATTTATTTTCCAGTCCCAAAGCTTCGCATTGGTTGGCGTATTCGATGATGCCACCGTCGATCATGCAGACGTTTTCAAAGCCCCGGTGTAGGTAGTAGGCGCTGGCCTTTTCACAACGAATGCCGCCAGTGCAGTACATCACGATGGGCTTGTCTTTTTTATTGGCAAGTATGTCTTCCACTACCGGGAGGAGGTCGCGAAAATTGGTGATGTCGGGCCGGATGGCGCCTTCGAAGTAGCCGACTTCGCTTTCGTAGTGGTTGCGCATATCGACGACGATGGTTTCGCTATGGTCCAACAGTTCGTTGACCTGGGTGGCGTTGAGGTGGCGGCCGCGCTTGGTAACGTCAAAGGTCTCGTCTTCCAATCCGTCGGCGACGATCTTTGGGCGAACCTTGATCTTCAGCTTAAGGAAAGACTCCGCCTCCGCCTCAATACCGATGTTGATGCGCATCCCATCCATGAAGTCGACAGCGTAGAGTAACGCCTTAAACGCCTCAAAATTTGAGGTCGGTACGGAGACCTGCCCGTTGATGCCCTCGGTGGCGATGTAGACCCGCCCGAAAACGTCGAGTTTGCGCCACTGTTTGTAATATTGATCTCGTAAAACCTCCGGCTCAGTAATGTGGGCGTAGCGGTAGAAAGAGAAAGTTACGCGCGGTTCTGTTTCCGCTTCGAGGCGGGTGCGGAGATCTTCGGGGCTGAGCAGGTTGCTTAGTTGACGCGGGGACATGGTAGTATTAGTTTCGGAATAGTAAAACTACGGAAAATCCTACGGCCAACCGGATAGGCTAACTTTTTTACTGCAGCCAGCGCCGTGTTCGTACTAGACAAGTTGGTCTTTAGCTCTAATTACGGTGGCCCTTGATTTGGCGGGTGAAAAGAAATAGCCGCGCAGCACTTTATGGACGACTGGCGAGTTTTGGTCACTTAAAAACGGTTTTTCCGCCAACCAACCGATAAAATCCATGAAAGTAGTTTAAAAGCCCGGTCTCTAGAAACTGTAGACCGGGCCTTTTGCGATAACCTACCTGCATTGGTGGCTCGGTCGAGGTGACCGGATATGTCAACTGAACGACTCGGGCTAAATCGAGGGATTTAAAAGCAATATTAATCTCTTTTCGATTAAAAGTAGCGTTGGCAAATTGCGTGAACTTAATTCGGTCTTTCTGACCAGGAGCAACGGAAAGAACATACTGAATAGCATTCCCCTCAATCTTTGATACTCCGTACTTCTTTACACCATCTAGATAGGCTTGCCACATATTAAATCAACGTTCCTTAGCGGGTTTAAGTAATAATAATCAACGCGTCCTACGGGGAAATTTAAAACGTTCACCAAAGCAAATTCTAATAAAGAGCCAGCGGCAATTACGCACAAGCCTGGGCGGCGTTCGTGAAAAAAAACGGAGCATTCGGATAGCTTCAGGGCTAATTTAAATCTCATCGAAAAAGATTAAGGTTCTTCCTTCTTGGGCTTTTTCATTTCCCATGAGTAAAACGCGTTCAAGAATATCAGGGAAGTCAAGTCGCTGTCCAAAGATGTCTCTGACGGAATAATCCTCGAAGTTTAGCTCGCTGAAACCATCGAATTGAGTGGAGAGCATTCTGACTAGTGTCGATTTTCCAACTTGCCGCGCACCCCGGATAATCAGAGGTTTATGGTTGCTGCGTTCACTCCATTCTTTTAGATCTTCCAGTGCTTTTCTTGCGAATTTCATGTTTTTAATACGGGGTATATTTCCATTTAGCTCAAATAACCCCTTAATCTGGGTTAAGTAAGAAGACTAAAATAAAACCCGCTTCTGAGCCAAAGCTCAGAAGCGGGTTTTAAAAGTTGAATAGTCAAGCAGTCTCTCACGACTGCTTGACTATTTGATCGCGTGACTACTTTCCTGCAGCAACATCCTCCCGGATCTTATTAAGCGCAGAGCCAGCCCGTACCCAGTCCACCTGCGCGGTATTGTAGGTATGGTTGGTCATCACGATATTGGAAGAACCGTCGGCGTGCGTTAGTTTGAGGGTAAGTTGCTTATCTGGTCGGAACTCGTTGAAGTCAACGGCGCTGACCTTATCGTCCTGGCGGAAGAGGTCGTAGTCTTCCGGGTTAGCGAAGGTAAGCGCGAGCATACCTTGCTTCTTCAGGTTGGTTTCGTGGATGCGGGCGAAAGACTTTACCAGCACGGCGTGGACGCCGAGCCAGCGTGGCTCCATGGCGGCGTGCTCGCGGCTAGATCCTTCACCGTAGTTCTCTTCACCAACGATGATCTGGCCGATGCCATTGTCGCGGTAAGCCATACCACTTTCCGGAACGGCCATGTAGTCGTTCGTGACGTAGTTGAGTACGGTATTCGTCTTTTCGCTGTAGGCGTTGATCGCACCAATGAGACAGTTGTTGGAGATGTTCTGCAGGTGACCGCGGAACTTCAGCCACGGGCCGGCCATAGAGATATGGTCGGTCGTACACTTGCCCATGGCTTTAATGAGAATGCGCATACCCTGTACCTGCTCGTTCTTAATCGGGACGAAGGGAGTGAGTAACTGGAGGCGATCACTAGTGGGGTTTACAACCACATTAATGTCTGAGCCATCTGCGGCGGGAGCCTGGAAACCGGCGTCCTCTACGGCGAAACCGTTTGGGGGCAGCTCGTAGCCCTGGGGCGGGTCGAGCATTACCTGTTCGCCTTTATCGTTGGTCAGCGTATCCGTCAGGGGGTTGAACTTCATGGATCCGGAGAGGGCCATGGCGGTTACCAGCTCGGGGCTGGCAACGAAGCCGCGCGTCTGGGGGTTACCATCGTTGCGCTTGGCAAAGTTCCGGTTGAAGGAAGTGAGGATGGAGTTGGCGCGGCTGGGGTCGTCGGTATGGCGGGCCCACTGGCCGATACACGGTCCACAAGCGTTGGCCAGCACGATACCGTCGATGGCTTCGAAAGCATCCAGGATGCCGTCGCGCTCGGTGGTGAAGCGGATCTGCTCGGAACCGGGCGTTACCGTAAATTCGCTTTTGAACTTAAGGCCTTTGGCCCTGGCGTCCTTGGCGATGTTGGCGGAGCGGTCGAGGTCTTCGTAGCTGGAGTTGGTACAGGAGCCGATCAGGCCGACTTCCAGTACGGGGGGGAACTCGAACTCATCCACGGCCTCGGCGAATGCGGATATTGGGAACGCACGGTCTGGCGTGTAGGGTCCGTTGATGTGCGGCTCGAGGGTGTTGAGGTCAATTTCGACAACGCGGTCGAAGTACTGCTCGGGGTTGGCGTACACTTCGGCGTCTCCGGTGAGGTGCTCGGCGACCTGGTCGGCCAGTTCGGCAACTTCGGTGCGGTCGGTGGCTTTCAGGTAACGGCTCATGCTCTCGTCGTAACCGAAGGTGGAGGTCGTGGCTCCGATCTCGGCGCCCATGTTGCAGATGGTGCCTTTACCAGTACAGCTTATGCTATTGGCGCCTTCGCCGAAGTACTCGACGATGGCTCCGGTACCGCCTTTAACGGTCAGGATACCGGCGACCTTCAGGATGATGTCCTTCGGGGTCGTCCAGCCGGAGAGCTTACCCGTCAGCTTTACGCCGATTACTTTGGGTTGCTTGAGTTCCCAGGGCATGCCGGCCATTACGTCTACGGCGTCAGCGCCGCCGACACCAATGGCGACCATTCCGAGGCCTCCGGCGTTGGGCGTGTGGCTGTCTGTACCGATCATCATTCCACCGGGGAAGGCGTAGTTCTCGAGTACGATCTGGTGGATGATACCGGCGCCCGGCTTCCAGAAACCGATGTCGTACTTGTTGGAAACGGTGGAGAGGAAATCATATACCTCTCTATTAACGTCGTTGGCAACGGCGAGGTCCTTCACGGCACCAACCTCGGCCTGGATCAGGTGGTCACAGTGAACGGTAGAAGGAACCGCCACCTTATCGCGGCCGGCCATCATGAACTGTAGCAGGGCCATCTGGGCGGTAGCATCCTGCATGGCCACGCGGTCGGGCTGGAAGAAAACGTAGTCTCCACCGCGGGTGTATTCCTTCAACGGGTTTTCCGGATGGAGGTGCGTATAAAGGATTTTCTCGGTCAGGGTGAGGGGGCGGCCCAGCGCTTTGCGGGCTTCGGCTACTTTGCCGGGGAGGTCAGCGTAGACCTTCTTGATCAGATTGATGTCAAATGCCATGATGTGCTTTTCGGTTTTCTTAATAATTTGGGCGCGGCCGCAGGTGCAGTGAAAAACCTTTGAAGAGCAGTGTCCGTAAGGCTCGATTAGCAGCGACAGCTTTCTTCTCTAACAGGATTAGATGGGAAAAAGCCGACAAGTATATTAAGATTCACCCACTTTACAGGGATCGGATGTCCTTCTCCGACGTTTTGGCCCGAAAACCGCGCTACCACTTTGCCCCCAATCAAAACGCCGGAGAAGAACATCCGTATATGAGCGGAAGACAACCTTCTTAAAAACGTTCCTTGTATCCTGCGGCCGCGCCAAAACGTTCTCGTATTCAATTATTCAATACATAGGGCAACCGCAACCAGCTGCCTTACACCCTGAAATAAAAAGGATAACGAAGGCGTAAAGAAGGTAGAGCAGGGAACGTTTCATAGGCACAAGGTAAGTCGTTTTGGGAGTGAACAAGTAAGAGGATTATTGAATGATAGAATAAGCTGCTGCTGTTGCTACTCACGGTACTACACGGTCATTTATTCACTCATTTAATAAGTCACTCATTAGTTTTCGGGCGACCTCCATCCCCGCACTACCGCCCATCTCAATGGTATGGATATTCCCTCGCCGCTCCAACTCGTGGTTGATGCTCGGGTTGGGGTCGATGTAGATCACGGGCACGCTGTCGTCGGCATAACCCACTAACCCGGCGGCAGGGTAGACCTGCATGGAGGTGCCGACGATGGCGATAAGGTCTGCCTGACCGACAACACGGGCGGCGTTTTCGATTTCGGGAACTGCTTCGCCGAACCAGACGATGTGGGGGCGCATCTGGTGGCCCTGATCGTCGGTATCTCCGAGTTTAAGATCTCCTGGCCAGTCTACGACGAAGCCGTCGGCGTTAGCAGGCCGGGCTTTGAGTAGTTCGCCGTGGAGGTGGATGATGTTGCTGCTACCAGCGCGCTCGTGGAGGTCGTCGACGTTTTGGGTAATGACCGTTACGTCGTAGTCATCTTCGAGGGCGGCGATGAGCTTATGGCCTACGTTTGGTTTTACGGTGTGGAGTTGCGCGCGCCGCTGGTTGTAGAAATTGAGGACCAGTTCGGGGTTGGTGGCGAAGCCTTCGGGGCTGGCCACGTCTTCCACCCGGTGGTTTTCCCAGAGCCCGTTACTGTCGCGGAAAGTGGCTATTCCTGATTCAGCGGAGACGCCGGCTCCGGTGAGGATGGCGATTCGTTTCATAAAGGGCTAACGGCTGGCGGGCGGGAGAGGTTGTAGCGTGAGTTGTTGAGTCACAAACTCAGTAAACAACGGCAAAAAGCCCTTCTCCACAGCAGTGGAGAAGGGCTAAACCTTTACTTACCTCCCGGGGATTAGCCGGTAAGGCAGTATTACTTCTTGTAGACCTGGTCGGAAACAGATAGCTTCGCGCGGCCTTTGGCGCGACGGCGAGCGATCAGCTTACGGCCGTTCTTAGTGCTCATACGACTACGGAAACCGTGCTTGTTAACACGACGGCGCTTGGAGGGTTGGAACGTTCTTTTCATTGCTTTTTATTTTGGGAGGTGTGGCCGAAGCCACGGTGGAAGGTTCGTTAGGGGCCGCAAAGGTAAGGATATGTATCCTGTAATGCAAAAGGTCGGTTCAATTATTTATTGGAGGCCGAAGTCCTTACATTGCGTGAACATTTATGTCAAAACTACATCTCCCAGTTCACTTTTTATTGTGCGGAGATCAAAATTCAGGTATTACGATGAAATCACTACTACGCTCTCTAGGCCTCGCTTTGGCCCTTTGCTATGCTGCCGTTGCACCGGCACAGTACGCAATCCCTTCCGCAAAACTTGCCAACATCCCCGTTGAGGTAATGCCCGCTCAGAACAATATTCGCCTCCTGGCGGCAGAAGAAAAAGCTGAAGGCCCCGGTCGTGCTCCGGAATTCGCCGTCGCTATTCCCGTGAAAATTCGTCCCGGATCCAGTGGCGTATGGGACGTTGAGGGAAGAACCTCCGTCTGGCGCACGCGCATCAGTAGCCCGGGAGCCCTAACGCTTAACCTCGGTTTTACCGAGTATAACCTGCCCGAAGGTGCCGAATTATTTCTGGTTACCCCTACTGAGCGCTTTGGTCCAATGACCTCCGCCGACAACGAAGACCACAACCAGTTGTGGACGCCGATGCTGGACGGCGACGAAATTATGGTAGAACTTCGCGTTCCTACCGCAAGCATTCGTCAGGTTCAGCTTAACCTCTCTTTCGTCAACCACGATTTCCGGGGCGTCAACAAACTCCTTTCCGGTGCCTGTAATCTTGATGTAATTTGTGGCGAGGCCAACGGCTTTGGCATTGTGGAGCAGTACCGTGACATCATCCGTAGCGTTGCTGCTTTGACGCGCGGCGGAACTGGTTTCTGTACCGGATTTCTGGTTAATAATGCCAACAATGACGGTACGCCGCTCTTTGTAACCGCTAACCACTGTGGTGTTAACGAAGGTAATGCCCCCAGTCTGGTCACCATCTGGAACTTCGAAAACCAAACTTGTCGAAACCCCAATAGCAGCGCCAGTGGTGCCAACGGAAACGGTAGCACCAGCACCGTAAACATGGGAGCGATTCACCTGGCCAGCAATCCTGCTTCCGATATGACCATCGTTATGCTCGACGACCCGGTCAACCCCGCCGCCAATGCCTTCTTCGCCGGTTGGGACGCTCGTGAGGAGCTGCCTACTGATACGATGATCGCTATTCACCACCCCCGGGTGGAAGAGAAGCGTATTTCTTTCTCTTTTCAGAACCCTTACCGGGTAGAAGGCATCAGCTCCACCCCCAATCCGGAGGGCAACCAAATTGCCATCCCGGACTGGGATATTGGCACTACGGAAGGCGGATCATCCGGCTCTCCTGTCTTTGACCGCTTCAAGCGCGTCCGCGGCCAGCTCTTCGGTGGAGGAGCTGCTTGCGGTAACGATGCCTACGATGCCTACGGCTACTTCTTCAACAGCTGGGAAGGCGGTGGAGCCCCCAATAGTCGCCTAAAGGACTGGCTCGATCCCTGCGGAACGGGTATGATGTTCATGGACGGCTTCGAAGCTTCCAATATTCCGCTCACGCTTGTTGCCGAAAGTAACTGTGCGGGTGGTTGTAATACACTTGATAACACGCTGAGCTTTGTGCTGGGGGACGACTTTCCCGTAGGAACTATACTGGAAGTCGTAAGTGCTACAGCTGGTATTAGCCCCACGCTTTCCACCACAACTGCCGCTGGCGGAGACATGGTTATCCTCCTTGTCCCCGGAAGTCTGGACGTCGCTACTGGCGAATACGAAGTGACCGTCCGCGCAACTGGCGGCGGTGCTACTGATGACATTACCTTCAGCCTCACTCTAATTAGTGGCGTATTTGACGGCCCTATGCCTTCTGATCCCGCTGACGGTGCTACCGAGGTATTGCCAGGTAACCCCATTAACTGGATGGCAGTCAATAACGCCCAGGGCTACGATTTCGAATTATCTGACGTGAGCGACTTCAGTAACATCCTGATTGCGGCACCGGGTACGGCGAATAACCGGGTGACCATTACAAACCCTCTGGACGGGGACGTTACGTATTACTGGCGTGTACGGACCATCAACGACTGTGGCGCCGGCGAATGGGTAGAATACTCCTACACCACCGCTGATATAAGCTGTGCGGCTTCTGAAGGACTGGACCTGCCTGCTGATATTAGCCCTGATGGCGGCGACGTAGTGGTCTTCGTAGACCTTGAAATAGTAGAGTCTTTTGACGTTGCTTCTCTGGAAGTAAACGTTGACGTTGCGCATACTTACGTCGGCGACCTTAGCGCCATGCTCGTTTCGCCGGAAGGCACTGAGATTAGCCTCTTCGGCCGAATTGGTGATGGAGGTTGTAGCGGAGATAATATGTTAGTGACCTTCACTGATGTTGCTGAACTGACTCATGAGGATTTCCTTCTTGCCTGTACTGGCGAAGAAGTCTCTACCCAGGGTGTGTTCCAAGCCGCCGAGCCACTTTCTACGTTCCAGGGAGAACCCGCTAGCGGTACCTGGACGCTTATCCTTAATGACAATGCTGGCCAGGATGGCGGCGCCGTAATGGGCTTTAGCATCCTCTTCTGTACCGGCGGTGATATTGCTGACTTTAGTATTCGTACCGAGACACAGTCTCTGGAAGTTTGTGAGACAGGTACCAGCAGCGTCGGCCTTGAGCTTGGTGTTGATTACGCTGGCGATCTCGGTCTACGCGTTGAAGCGGGTGGCCAAACGCTGGACAACTATACTTTTAACTATAACTCTGAAGACCAGACGGTGACCGTAGACTTTGCGGCCTGGACACTGCTTGGTGAAGGCGACTATACCCTCACGTTCACGGTTATTAATGCCGATGGTGCCGAACGTGACCTTTCTCTTCCCTTGCGCGTAGAGATTGGTGTAGTGGAGGCCACACTCGCCAGCCCAGAAGACAACGTCGAAGTGCTGGAAGGTGACATCACCTTCAACTGGGATGCTTCCGCAGGCGCTACCTCTTACGTACTGCAGTATTCCATTAACGCTGACTTCTCGGTGATCACCTACGAGGAAGAAATGAACGGGACTATTCGTACGCTGACTGACTTGCCGATTGGAGACATCGTTTTCTGGCGCGTTGTTGCCCGCAACGATTGTGGCGAGGCGATCAGCGCTGTTCGTCAGCTGCGCATCATCCCGAACGGTATTCATGACTTCGGTGCCGGCCGCGAGCTATCTGTTTACCCCAATCCGGTAAAAGGACAGCTTACGGTTGAAGCTACGGGCAACTGGCCTTCCGGCGTGAAGGCGATATTGTTCGATGCTACTGGCCGCCAACTGGCGGAGTACGGACTCAACGGCAGTGGCCGGGTTCAGTGGGACCTTGGTGCCATTCCTGCCGGTGTATACTACCTGCGTTTTGCTTCCCTCGGCCTTGAGCGGACGGAGCGTTTAGTTGTGCTTCCTTAAGGGAGCATTTAGCTTTTAGCACTAAGGAGCGCCAGTTCAATAACTGTCCGATTTGCAGCTTATCCTCGCTGCTTTTCGCTTCAATCAGGGCAGTTATTGAATTGACGTTCTTAAAGGCCGTGGCAAGAGATTGCTGCGGCCTTTGTGGTTTATTTAATTCGCGTCCCTTAGCTTTGCCGCCTAACCAAAATATTATGGAATTCAGCATCGTCTCTACCGCCCTTTTACTCTTCTTCATTCTTGACCCACTGGGTAATATCCCGCTGGTGCTTACTCTTTTGAAGGATATGGACAAAGCCCGGCGGCAGAAAATTGTGCTCCGGGAATGCCTCATCGGGCTGGTAATTCTGGTGCTGTTCCTGTTTGGCGGCGAAACCTTCCTGAACGTATTCCACCTGGAAACCGACGCGGTGCGGATTGCCGGTGGACTTATCTTCCTGCTAATCGGCCTTAAAATGGTTTTTCCTTCCGCCGATGCTCCCTTGTTTCCCGCTAACGAAGAACCGTTGATTGTACCCATCGCCCTGCCGATGATTGCGGGGCCCTCCGCCCTGGCAACCCTGCTGGTGCTTTCGCACAACCATCCGGACAATCAGCTGGGCCTGCTCTACTCGCTGCTACTGGCGTGGGGCGTTTCTACGCTGCTTCTTTCTTCTGCCCCGCTGTTGTACCGGGTACTGCGTAGGAAGGGGCTCATTGCGATGGAGCGGTTGATGGGGATGCTGCTGCTGATCCTGTCGGTGCAGATGTTTATTGATGGGATTCGGGGAGTGTTGGAGTAGATGGTTTACTGCGTCCTGGAACCTGATGTTCTGGGTTTTGCTGCGGGGGTGTTGGCGCGTCCAGAATAGGTGAAGACGTGAAAATAGGCGACCGGTAGTTCTTGGACGAATTTACAGGTCTCCAGAAAGCCTTCTTCGGTCTCGCCGGGGAAACCGACGATTAGGTCGACGCCGATGCAGGCGTGGGGCATCACCGCGCGGATGTGGGCCACACGTTCAGCGTAGAGCTCACGCTTATAACGGCGCTTCATTTGCGCGAGTTGTTTGTTGTTGCCGGATTGTAGCGGCATGTGGAAGTGCGGGGCGAAGCGCTTTGATCCGGCTACGAAGTTGATCACCTCGTCGGTACAAAGATTGGGCTCGATGCTGGAGATGCGAAAACGGGCGATGCCTTGCACTTCGTCGAGGGCGCGGGAGAGGTCTACGAACAAGGCTTCTTTACGGGACCGGACGCCTTCGATGACGGAGGTTCCGTTGCCGAAGTCGCCGATGTTAACGCCGGTGAGAACGATTTCTTTTACGCCCTTTGCTGCAATGGGTTTAGCGTCGCTCACAATCTGGTCTACTGTGGAGCTGCGGAGGGGGATGGTGCAGAAGGTGCATTTGTAGTCGCAGCCGTCCTGCACTTTGAGAAAGGAGCGTGTTCGGTCACCGAAACTGAAGCTTGAGATGAAGCTGTCCGCTTCCTTCACTTCGCCGGCGCTGACCATTCCCTTTCCAGATCCGCTGGCGATGCCGTCGATGTAATCCAGTATCCGGAATTTTTCTGCTGCGCCAAGGGCGAGGTCGACGCCTTCGATGTTGGCGACTTCCTGGGGTTTTAGCTGTGCGTAGCAGCCTACTACAACTATTTTTGCACCTGCGTTCGCGCCTAACGCACGCCGTGCTATGTTGCGACATTGACGGCCGGTAAAGTCCGTGACGGAGCAGGTATTGATCACAATCACGTCGGCGCCGTCGCCAAAAGACACAGCTTTATAGCCCGCTTCATCGAACTAGCGGCCGATGGCGGAGGTCTCGCTGTAGTTGAGCTTGCAGCCGATGGTGTAAAAGGATACGGTTCCGAGGGTGGACATAATGGGAGTCAAATAATCAAGTAGCCAAATAGTCGGCCATGGTAGTACTGTTTGACTATTTGACTTTTTCGGGCGCTTGCGTAGTTGTAAAGATCGGTATTAAAGCAGGCGCAGACAAGCCGGCCAAACAACCTACCTAAATCCGGTGGACAAACAGCCAACTACTCTTCCTCCTCTAAAAGTATCTCCAGGTAAGCACGGTTCCTGTCTTGCTCCTGTTCAAAGCTGGTATGGTCTACCTGGGAAACGACGGTGTTGGTCTTACGGTCGTAGAAATATGCCGTGAAGTCCCAGCCCACGTCGCCGATCTTGTTTAGTTTTTCTTCTGGTACTGGTGACGTGGGGGTTTGGTTTTTGTGGCGGTAGGCTAATGGAAAATATTTTTTCTGAAGCGTTGAGGGGGTTGGCGCGGTCGCGAGTGCAAAAGGGGGGCAATAGAAAGCTCGAAGACGAAGAGCCTGTCGGCGAGAACGGTGACGATCGGTAGCCAGAAGGACAGGTGGACCCCAACCCGTAAGAACCGATCCCCTTCAAACGTTCTCTGCACCTGCGCGCTCGCCCAGCAAATGATCAGGCCCTCTAATGACTTCATAAAACACTAAAAGACTAATTACCTTTACCACGATGTACAAAGACAAAAAAGTGGTCGTAGTAATGCCGGCTTACAACGCAGCCCTCACTCTCGGGAAAACCTACGCTGAAGTCCCCCTCGGACTGGTAGATGAAGTTATACTTTGTGATGATGCCAGTAAGGACGAAACTTCGGCTCTCGCCCGGCAACTGGGCGTAGATCACGTGATCACCCACCCCCGCAACCGGGGCTACGGCGGAAACCAGAAATCGCTCTACAATAAAGCTTTGGAAATTGGTGCCGACATCGTCATCATGGTTCACCCGGACTACCAATACACCCCGCTCCTGATCCCAACCATGTGCAACATCATCGGCGAAGGGCTTTACCCCGTCGTCCTCGCCAGCCGGATCCTCGGTAAGGGGGCGCTGAAGGGAGGCATGCCGCTCTATAAATACGTTGCCAACCGCTTCCTGACGGCTACGCAGAACCTGCTGGTGAATTACAAACTAAGCGAATACCACACCGGCTACCGTGCCTTTAGCCGCGAAGTACTGGAAGGCATTGACTTCAACGCCAACGACGACGACTTTGTCTTCGACAATGAAATGCTCTCACAGATTATCTATAAAGGCTTCGACATCGCCGAAGTGACCTGCCCGACCAAGTATTTTGATGAGGCTAGTAGCATCAACTTCGTACGCAGTTCCAAGTATGGACTGGGGGTGCTGCGGGTTAGTGTTATGCACCGCTTGAATAAGTGGGGGTTGGCTAAGAGCCGGATTTATAAGTAGCGTTGATGTTACTATTGAGATTGAAACTTCACTATTTTAGTGATCGTTTCAATCTCACCACCAATACGGCACGCTACGTTACAAGGCTTCAGCAAAATTATTATCGACCTCGATGTGCGTTCGGGTAAAGGGGGCCCGAATTACCGTTGGTGACGTGTTTGGTTGCCTTGCTATCGGTATGTCTTTTACTGAGTTGACGGAAGAAGGAATAAAGCAAGCTTTAGCGTGAGAGAAGCGTATTTATGTTATTGCCGCGTAACGTGAAAACCTTACTTGACGAGAACGTATCGTACGCTTAGGCCGTGTCGTTATCAACTCCATATCCTTTTGCCAAATGCACCTATTCCGGAAGCCCTTCGAACTGCTTTTCCATCATGTTTCGTTGGTTCCCCGTCTTCATGTTTTTGACGGTGTAGTTGCCAGATTCCATTTCCTGGCTTCCAATAATAACTACCTCTGGAACTCCCCGCTGATCCGCATACTTCATCATCTTCTGAAGCTTGGTTGATTTAGGGTAGAGATCCGCGTGGATACCTCTTGCCCGCAGGCGTGATACTAAGCCGAAGCCGTGCGTCAGAATACTCTTATCCAGGCAAAGAATTAGGTACTGAAGGTCTTCAGAAGCATCCTCCGGGAAAGCGTCGAGATCCTGGAGCACGTCGTAGATCCGTTCAGCGCCGAAGCTAACGCCTACGCCGGGCATGTCTTTCATGCCGAAGATGGACGTCAGGTCGGCGTAGCGACCGCCACCGGCGATGGAGCCCATTTTTATGTTTTCCTGTCCGGGAGCGTCGGTGTCTAC
>JAPKCQ010000101.1 GCA_026421165.1 Lewinella sp.
TGAGCGGTAGGTAGCTTCCGCGTAGCCGCAGCTGGAGGATAAGCCAACAAACCAAAGCGCCGAGAAGGGCGGCAAGAAGAAGGTAAAGTGGGTGCATGGGCGTCTGAATTCGAAGTCAACCTGAAGTTCTTGGAGCATGTTTAACTCCAGTGTTTAAGATGTTGTAAATGTGCTGCAAAATACAATAAATGTTTTAAATATTTCATTGCACCGGTGTATCTTTCCTAGATTAAGGGATAAGCGTACCTTTGTCCTGCTTAAGCAGTTATAGGTGCACTTGTTCACTTGATTCTCAACTTCACTGCTACCTTCGGCGGCCTCTGCATCTGCACTTCGGCTCCGCTCACCAATCACGACCGCGGTAGAATAGTGACTTAAGGCGCAATACCCCGTTTGAAATGGGCGTTGAGTTCGTTTCCGCTATGATTCCTTCCCCCATAGATACTGCTTGAGCCCTGATCTTACCCCAGACTAAATGAAAGTATTTTCCTTTTCACTGTTCCTCTTCCTTTGCCTTTTATCCACGCCTCTACAGGCAGCCGGATGGACTGACCAGTTATTTGACTGGTTCGCGAGTCTGTTCGGAGACGATGCTGAAAGAACGAGTATCGAACTCTCTACGGAACAATTCGACAGCCTCCGAACAAGCCCTACGGGATTGCTCCTCAACGAAATAGCTGACGCCGATACCCTGACGATTAACACCTCCTGGCCTTACGAATCAGTTGATCCTGCCGCAGATCTCGAACGCCACGGTCGGCTACTGCGCCAAACCGTGCTGCTCACGAAACCAAACGGAAAACTGCCTTTGGTGGAGACCGAAGGCGTGCGCATCATCTACCGGCAGGATCAACGCCCCGCCCGCCTGATTGGGATGGCCCGCCGCTTTACCGATGTTCAGGAAGTATCTTTTGACGACGTGATTGGTTACGCCCTGCCGGTTGGCCTCGACCTGCCCACCATCATCGTCGCCGATGATCCGAAAGGCCAATCTGCCTTCAACCGTGACTGGTACCATGCCCTCTACGATATGGTCGCTGAAAACGTATCCCTAATTCATTTTGGTGATCCTAGTCTGGTTTCCGGAGTGCCTTTCGAATGGTCCTTCTTAAATACGCCGCTGCGCTGCAAGGAAAGTGAGGCTTTCATGGCCCAGGCGGTCTTTGGTGCAGAACTGATTGATGGCCGTTTGGAGCAGAGCATTCTCGCCTTCCGGGCCGGAACTGGTTACCGGCTCGAACCCACTCGTCGTGGTTTTCGCCTACCGGAGGAACTTGGTATCGACCGCCAGAAAATGGAGTACGTCGATTACCAGATCAACCGCGGTATTCGTTATCGGGCGATGCCTGGGGCACAGTTGTTGGTACTCAAAGACGGGCAGGTTGTCTACGAAAAAGCCTACGGTCAGCATACTTACCGCAAGCAGGCCGTAACGCCAGGAGACTTGTATGACCTTGCTTCTATTACAAAGTCTGCGGCGACTACACTGGCGGTAATGAAGCTGTACGACGAAGGGAAAATTAAGCTTGACGCCCAGGTGCGCGACTATCTTCCTGAGTTGAAGAAAAAGCACATCGGTCGTTACAAAGTGGAGCGGCTTTTGGCGCACCACACTGGTCTGCAGGCAGAGATTCCGCTAAACAGCCTGCTTAGTAAACAGTATGTTGCTGACGAAATTCGGGATGCCTTTAAGATCCCAATTGGCCATAACCGCTGGCTCAATGAAGACGTGCCCGCCATGGTGCGCAAGAACCTGAAGGGTAGGATTAGCCACACCCGGCATCAGGGGTACAAGTACAGCGACCTCAATTACTACCTTCTGCAACTGATCGTGGAAGAGATTGCCGGCGAACGGATGGATGAGCTGTTGGAACGTGAGTTTTACCAGCCGATGCGCCTGGGCCGCCTTGGGTTTCGTCCCATTGGAAACTTCCCCGCTGAGCAGTTGGTTCCTACCGTTACCGATAAGTGGCTGCGTGGCGGTTTGCTGCGCGGCTATGTGCACGACGAAGGCGCTGCCTTCCTTGGTGGTGTCGCCGGTCATGCTGGCTTGTTCGCTAATGCGCACGATCTCGGCCGTTTATTTCAACTCTTTAACGACGAAGGTACCTTCGGCGACCAACAGTTGATAGCGCCCGAAACGGTCGCTTTATTCACAGGTAAGAACAGCTACAACTACCGCGCACTGGGCTTTGACCGGCTGGCTGGAGGCTGGCAGAACGTCATCAACGCCGGGGCTTCAAGTACTACTTTCGGCCACCTAGGTTTCTCCGGCACCTCCGTATGGGCGGATTCCGAAAATGACGTGGTCTTCGTATTACTTACGAACCGGGTGCATCCCGATCCCAATAATAAACGCTTTCAGAAGATGCAGATCCGGGGAAAGGTACACCAAGGGGTTTACCAAGCTTTGAATAGCTGGGAGGCGGCGCTTTAATTAGTATTTAGGCCACTGTACGTGATGCCTTAAAGGCTGAATACTCATTTTGGGCGCGGCCGCAGGTGCAGTGATTTTTTTGGAACACTTATTCCTGCCGGATCGAAGCCACGAATAAAGCTTCGACCTTGTCTCTCGCCCATTGCGTTTTTCGCAAAAACTTAAGGCTTGACTTGATGCTCGGATCGTGCGTAAAGCAGCGGATGTTGATCATCTCTCCAAGTTCTTCCCAGCCGTAGGCCTGTTCGAGGTAGTCGAGAATGTCTACGAGCTTTACGCCGTGGAGGGGGTTGTTGGGCTGCTCGGGTGGGGTGGGCTCTTCCATGTAGTGGTAATTGGATTGGGTAGTCTTCTTGTACAAATAAGCGCCGCTTTGCAGCGCAGGCTACCAGAAGCGGTGGTTGGCTACCCCGGAATTCTACTTCATTCCGTCCAGGGTTATTATTGGTTTGATCCCCACGGGATTGTTCCCGCGGGCTAAGATAAGAAGGTCTTGTTAATCCGGTATTTCACGTCCTTACGTCCTGGGTTCGTTCAACGACTTTGGTCATGCCGCACCACCTTTGCTCAACGATACAAGCCTAGCGCTCACTCCAACTTAGAAACCCGCACCTTACGCTTCTTGACCCGCCCGTTGTCCAGTAAAGCGATTAGTCCTTCCGTCTTTACGCGGGGTACGCTGACAAAAGTACAATCAGCGAGTAGTTCGATGACGCCTAGCTCTCCTTTTCCGAGGCCTCCCAGCTTGAAAAGCATGCCGGCGATGTCGCCTTTAGAGACCTTGTCTTTGCGGCCTGCGGATATATAGAGCGTGGACCATTTGCTGTTCTGGACGTTTCCCGGCTCGGGGTCAAGGTCGATGTCTTCGGCGTCGGTGACGTAGTCGGGTAGGGCGTAGCCATCCCAGTGCATCAGGTAGGCGGTACCGTTGGCGTGCATCCGTGCGGTACGGCCGTTGCGGTGGGTGAATTCGGCTTCTTTGGAAGGTAGCTGGAAGTGAATGATGAAGTCGAGTTCAGGTACGTCGATGCCACGGGCGGCAAGGTCGGTGGAGAGAAGCAGACGGTGGGTTCCGTTGCGGAACTTGATGAGGGCGCGCTCCCGTTCAGTTTGTTCGAGGCCGCCCATGAAGACGGCGTAGTCGATGTTGCGGCTATCGAGGAAGTCGGCGACGAAACGCAGGGTTCCCTTGACGTTGCAGAAGATAATGCCCCGGCCGCTACCGGTTTGGCTGAGGACTTTCTCCAGCGTAACCAGCTTGTCTTTTTCCGGAGCAGGCACGTCCACTAGCCGTAGCTGACTGCTACGGGTACCTAGGTAATCTATCGTAACGGGATCGTGAAATTGGATAAAATCTGGTATGTCGACTTCGTTCGTGGCGGAAGTGAGGACCTTCTTTTTCAGAAAGGGTAGGGCTTTTACAATCTCCTTCATCTCCTTCTCAAAACCGGTCTCGAGGGCTTTATCGAATTCGTCTAGGACGAGGGTACGGATGGTCTTCACGGAGAAGGACTCACGCCGTAGGTGATCGGCAACCCGGCCGGGGGTTCCGACGAGGATGGCCGGTGGGTTCTTCAAATCTTCGCGCTCTTTAGAGCCGGGGCGGCCACCATAAACGGAGTCTACCCGGTAACCGCTGCCCATGGAGCGCATTACGGCTTCGATCTGGATGGCCAGTTCACGGCTGGGAACGAGGATGAGCGCCTGGACGGTTTCCAGATTAGGCTTCAGCTCATTGAGGATGGGTAGCAGGAAAGCTAGTGTCTTACCCGTACCGGTGGGGGAGAGGAGGATTACCTCGTCTCCGTGGAGGATGGCTTTGCGGGCCTCCGTTTGCATCTGGTTCAATGACTGGATGCCCAGCTTGGCGAGAATTTCCTTTTGTGACTTCATGGGGCGAAGGTAGGGATTAGACGCTTTGCTTAATAGACGACCTTCGGTCTTTTAGCTGTGCTGCGCGCTTTTATACGCTGCGCTTACAGGCTGCCTTCGGGAGGGAGAAAGGAGCTCGAGGAGGTAAGTGTGTCGACTAACTACTAAAAACGTCATTAAATGACGTGAAAAGCCAATGCCTGGGTGCATTGAAACTTAGATTACACTAGCAGGCCCACTCCGAAAACTATCGGAGTGGGCCTGCTAATTTTAACGGTCTTAAAAGATTAACGATTTAATACTTTAAGGGGTTACCACCACACGGCGTGTAACCAGCTTCTCGTTAAGGCGGATGCGGAGGAAGTAAACACCTGCTGGCATGCCAGTGGTCTCTATGCGCTCGCTAAAACCAGCGGCATTTACGTTGAGGTTTTCACGGGAAAGAAGTATGCGACCGGCGGCGTCGATGAGTTCATAGGTCATGTTGCCCGCCTGGCCGAGGTCACGGCCGTTAATGCGGAGCTCCTGACCTCCGGA
This sequence comes from Lewinella sp., assembly GCA_026421165.1. Taxonomy (GTDB): domain Bacteria; phylum Bacteroidota; class Bacteroidia; order Chitinophagales; family Saprospiraceae; genus Neolewinella. Next base: position 4,847 of record JAPKCQ010000101.1, read on the forward strand.
AACAGGGTTGGGGGCAACACTAATGGCTGAATTTAGCGCGGCGTCGATGGTAGCGGTTGGGAATTCACCGTTCTTGAAGCGGAATTTCTGGTCGCCGAAGTCGCTGTCAAATACGTAGCGGTTAAACGGACGAACGCGCCAGTAGTACCGGGTGTTGGTGTTGAGGTCATCCTCAATAATGGCCGTAGTGTCCGATACGATAAACGACTGAAGTACGGTACCGTTGAAGTTGGTACTAGTGTTGAGCTGAACGATGTAATAATTGGCGTTTGGTACGGAGTTCCAAACCAGTTCTACGTAGTCGGAAACCTCCAGCGTTGCGTTGTTTACGGGGAGTAGCAAGTTCATAGCATCACCGTTGGCGGCTACGCGGTCTACTCCGGTATCGTTAGAAATTTGACGAGCAGCAAGATTGGTTTGCATGGCCGTTTTCTGATCTTCAGAGAAGCCTTCGACGCAATCATTGTTCACATAAGACATAATGTTGATGCCCGGAACGGCGAAGCGGATGGAGTCCGGATCAGTAAGGCTGTCCCGGTATTCTTGAACGTCGTTACATACCCAACGCTGCATCAGGTAATCGGGAGCGGTATCGCAGAAGCCATCGGCTGCATCTTCGCAGTTACTGCCGTCCATGCGTTCTACGAGGATGTCACGGTTGTTATAGTTTATCGTGGCGGGCGCGCGTTCGGTAAGTTCAATATTGGCGATTTCTTCGACGCTCTCCCAACCGTAAAAGGTATGGTCCAGGTTGAAGAGGTGGCCCATCTCGTGGCCCCATGTTCGGTCACCCGACGAGCTGATACAATCGATCGATATCGCTAGTGCATCCAGGCCAGGAGTGTAGTAGCCGCAGTTACCAGTAATAGGAGTATTAACGATGTAATTATTAATTACGTTACTGTTATTGTTGAGGGACATCATCTGGTTTCCCGTACTGATACTGGAGTAGTCGTAGTAACTACTCCGGTTCAGGTAATCGACGTCTTTGATGTAGAACTGGATGTTCATGTCTTCGTAGTCGCTGTTGAGTAACTCGAAGGCGCGCAGCAGCCTGACGGGGTTGATGTAACCACTACCATCGTTTTTTCCCACAATAATGAAACGGGTGGGAACGTAGAGGATGTCTTCTGACTTGCCAACCGGAGTAAATTCACCGGCCTGGTATTTAGTCATCCAATCCGATCTGGGGATGTTAGTGCCACACCAGTTTTCAGGTGAGGCCTGCGCCTGGAGGGCGACGGAAAAAAGAAGAGCTGGTATTAAAGCGGCAAATAGAAAACGGAGTGATTGCATGGCGGATATGATAGTTTGAAAGCTCAAAAGTAGGAAATCATTGCCGGGGCGAGCGTCTTGTTGACGGCATTTAAGGTGGTTCGGTTGATTTTCTCTATTTTTGCACGGTTTTACGCCCAAGTGCGGGTGGTTAGTACTGTACTAACACCGTTTTTAAGGCGTTACCCCCAAAATAATCCAATAAAACATTCAAATCCATGAGTAAAGTAACCGTTGTTGGCGCAGGAAACGTAGGTGCCACCGTAGCCAATGTTTTGGCGCATAAAGATCTTGTCCGCGAAGTAGTAATCCTTGATATTAAGGGAGATTTCGCTAAGGGTAAGGCCCTTGATAGCTACCAGCAGGCTAGTGTTGACCACTTTAGTACCCGGCTGACTGGAACCGACGACTACGCCGATACTGCCGACTCCGACATCGTAGTCATCACCGCCGGTATTCCGCGTAAGCCTGGCATGAGCCGTGACGACCTGATCAGCACTAACGCTAAGATCGTTACCATGGTTACCCGCTCCATTATGGAGCATAGTAAGAACCCCATCATCATCGTAGTGTCTAACCCGCTTGATGTAATGACCTACGCCGTTTACAAGGCTTCCGGCCTTCCAAAGAGCCGCGTCTTTGGCATGGCTGGTATCCTCGATACCGCCCGTTACCGCGCTTTCCTTAGCATGGCGCTCGATGTATCCGGCAAGGACATTCAGGCGATGCTCCTCGGTGGCCACGGCGATACCATGGTGCCACTGCCCCGTTACACTACCGTTTCTGGCATTCCCGTCACTGAACTGATCGGCAAGGAAGAACTCGAAGCCATCGTTGAACGCACCAAGAAGGGCGGCGGTGAACTCGTTAAGCTTATGGGTACTTCAGCTTGGTACGCACCTGGTGCCGCAGCTGCGCAAATGGTCGCTTCTATTGTACGCGACGAAAAGCGCATCTTCCCCTGCTGTGCCTTACTCGAAGGCGAGTACGGTCAGGACGGGATTTTTCTCGGCGTGCCCGTAAAGCTCGGCAAAGAAGGTATCAACCAGCTGCTCGAACTTAAACTCAACGAGGAAGAGATGGCAGATATGAACAACTCCGCAGATGCCGTTCGTGGTGTACTGGAGGTCTACAAAGGGATGAATGTTTAAACGATAGAAAGTAGCTGCTGAATTGTTATTGCCAATTTTAAGGCTTTAAGCCACATTTTTTTGCTTACAAAGGCTTATCAAAAAAGTATAAATTCGGTAGTTGTAGTTCTTTGAACTGCTGTTTCATTCATCTCCTGCTAATGAGGTGAGTTTCAAACTGGCTGCTAAAGGCTCTTTACAGGAAAGCCTCGTCGTTATACCGGCGGGGCTTTCCTTTTTCGCCTACAACGTGCGGTAGCCACTGCACTAAGGGGCGCGAATTAAATAAAACGTATTTTTTGACCTAACGCTTTTGACCTTATCGTTCTTGAAAGACTCTTTCCAACGATCATAAACCTATTCCCTTAGTTTTGTAGGGATAGCCGCAAGGGGTATCCCTGAATTTGATCATTTTCAAGCTACAAGCGCTCAGCTCAGTCAAGAAGTACAATTTGTTATGTACACTTAAAAAGAGCATAGCTTCTCCTGCATCGTTGAAACCATTATCTTTGTGCCCCAAACCGAGAATCAATGCTTTACCTCACCCGTCGGGAAACTTTTAATGCCGCACACAAACTGCACATTGCCGAATGGAGCGATGAGAAGAACCTTGCAGTTTTCGGCAAGTGCTCCAACCGCAATTGGCATGGTCACAACTACGAACTCTTCGTTACCGTTGCTGGCCAGCCTGACTCCGTCACCGGCTTCGTAATGGACGCGAAGCAGCTGTCCAACATCATGAAGAAAGAGATTGTGGACCAGGTGGACCACCAGAACTTCAACATCGACGTGGAGTGGGTCCCCAAAGGAATGCAGCCAACTACGGAAAACCTGCTTATTTTGTTCTGGGATCGGATTGAGCAGCACATCAATTCCATCGGGGAAGCTAAGCTTTACTCGATACGTCTTCGCGAAACGGAGAATATTTATGCCGAGTACTTCGGCCCAACCGGAAGAAAATAAGCTATGCCATTCAGCCAGCAAATAAACTACGACGATGAACTGACGGAACAGTTATCCGCCAGCTTTACTGATATCATCAGAGGGGTGGGGGAAGACTCCGCTCGCGAAGGGCTTCTTAAAACACCCGAACGCGCTTCCAAAGCAATGCAGTTCCTTACCCAGGGCTACGAGCAGGACGCCGAGGCAATCCTCCGGTCTGCCATGTTTGCCGAAGACTACTCCGAAATGGTTATCGTGAAGAACATTGAGCTTTACAGCCTTTGTGAGCACCACCTCCTGCCATTTTTTGGTAAGGTGCACGTAGCGTATATCCCCGACGGATACATTGTCGGCCTGAGTAAAATCCCTCGCGTAATCGACGTTTTTGCCCGCCGCTTCCAGGTACAGGAACGACTGACCGATCAGGTGTTGCAGGCTATCCACAAAACCCTCAACCCGCTTGGTGTCGCTGTAGTAATTGAAGCCCGCCATATGTGTATGATGATGCGTGGGGTACAGAAGCAAACATCCGTTACTACCACTTCGGCTTTCACCGGTGCCTTCAAAGCTGAACGTACCAGGAATGAGTTTCTTAAGCTGATTACAGCAGACCTAGGGTAAGCCGTTTAGTCGCTTCCCGAACTAGGTGAACCGAAAGTGTTGCCAACCATCATTCGTAAGCCTCTTTCCCTTCCTTAGGGCGGGGCCGCAGGTGCAAGCAGAAGGGATAAAGGAGCAGTGCACAACTGCCGGTAACTTCTTCTTAATATACTGAAAATATTTACCCTGAAAATGACAGCTTAATCTTGTGCCAGCGTTAATTTCGTGGATTATTTTCAACTTGGTCCTGGGGTCGCGGTATAACGTACGCGGGATCACTACTCACAGTATATGAAATCTTCTACTTTTTTTACGTTGCTGCTTGTGCTCGGCGTATCGCTCGGGCTTTCGGCCCAGGCGACAACCTCCGCCTTAACCGGTCGGATTGCCGACGTTGACGACATTGGCCTGGTCGGGGCAACCATCAAGGCTGTTCATACTCCTACCGGAACTGTTTATGGTACTTCGGCCCAGGTCGACGGATACTACGCCATCCCCAATATGCGGATTGGTGGGCCTTACCTGGTTACTTTTAGCTACTTGGGGTACACCACCGAAATAGTCGAGGGCCTCAACCTCAAACTCGGTGAAAAGCAGACACTAGACGTAGTCTTGCCGGAAGACGGGCAAACGCTGGATGAGATCGTCGTCCGTGGCCGGCAGAATAGTACCATCAATTCCGACCGCACCGGTGCATCGACTCAGATCAGTACGGAAACGCTACAGAAGTTGCCTTCCATCAGCCGATCTGCGAGTGATTTTACCCGACTGACGCCAAGTTCCGACGGCAACAGCTTCGGCGGCCGTAACGATCAGTACAACAGCTTTACACTTGATGGCTCGATTTTCAATAACCCCTTCGGCCTCGACGAAGCAACTGCCGGTGGCCAGTCAAGCGCCCAGCCCATCTCGCTGGATGCCATCGAACAGATCCAGGTAAGTTTGGCGCCTTACGATGTTACCCAGGCTGGCTTTACCGGCGCGGCCGTTAACGCTGTAACCAAGAGCGGAACGAACGAATTCAGTGGTACTGTTTACGGTTTTTACCGCAATGAGAACCTGACTGGTGGTAAGGTGGCCGGGGATGAAATTTTCCAGCCCGAACTCAATCAGATACAGACCGGCGCCAGCATCGGCGGTCCGCTTATTAAGGATAAATTGTTCTTCTTTGCTAACTTCGAGTTGGAGCGCCGCGACGACCTGGGTAGTGAATTCCTCGCTAGCCGCTCCGGCCTTTCCGGAGATCAGGTCAGCCGAGTAGAAGCGAGCGACCTCGACGCCGTCTCCAGCGCCCTTAACAGCCGTTACGGCTACGAAACCGGGCCGTACGAAGGCTATACCCACGCCACCAATAACGAAAAAGGGCTGTTCAAACTTGATTGGAACATCGCCCCCGGTAACACCCTAACGGCTACCTACAACTTCCTGAACGCCAGCCGCGACCTGAACGCCAACCGCTTCGCTCTCGGCCGCCGTGGCCCGGACGCCCAGACGCTACAGTTTGCTAACTCCGGCTACACTATCAATAATAAGATCAACTCTGGTATCGTGGAGTGGAATAGCTTGTTTGCCGATAAGTTTAGCAACAAGCTTCAGGTCGGCTACACTACTTACGAGGATTTTCGCGAGCCAGACAGTGCGCCATTCCCCAGCCTGCTTATCCAGCGTGATGGTACTAACTACATTGTTGCGGGTCACGAGCCTTTCTCGATCAATAACCGCCTCGACCAGAACGTGCTGCAGTTTACCAACAACCTGCAGTACTTTGCCGGTAAGCATACCTGGACAGCAGGTGTAAGTCTGGAGAAATTCCAGTTCGACAACAGCTTTAATCTGGGAACTTACCCTGGTGTTTTTGGCCCGGTCGACGGCGGCGCTCAGAGCAGCCCCGAGGCCTTTCTTACTGCCCTGAATGCGGGTGTATTTGACGAAGCGGTACAAGCCGCTGAGGATGCCTTTGCAAACGGAAATGGCTCCGGATCCGGCTACGGCGGTTCCAACTGGGCGCTGGCCGAAACCAACGTCGGGCAGCTTGGCCTTTATATTCAGGACGAGATTGCCCTCACGCCCGACCTGACGATTACCGCGGGTGTGCGCTTCGATAAGCCACTGTACTTCGATACGGCCAAGAAGATACAAGAGAACATCGACCGTAATTGCTGCTACGACCCCAGCGTCCTTTACTACAACGAGAATAATGAGGAGGTGACCTTTAACCATACTGACCTACCCGAGAGTAAGTTCTTGTTTAGCCCCCGTCTCGGCTTCAACTGGGATGTAAAAAGTGACCGTACGCTCCAGTTACGTGGAGGCACCGGCCTATTCAGTGGCCGTTTCCCCTTCGTTTGGATCGGCAACCAGGTGGCCAATCCGAACTTCTTTTTCTATAACATGACGGCAGGTAACTTCCAGTTCCCGCAAGTTTGGCGTACGAACATCGGCGGTGATTTCGCCGTCGGCGAAGGGTGGACGATCACGTCCGACCTTGTGTACACTAAAGATGTCAATTCCGTCATCGTGCGCAACTATGGTTTGCGGACTCCTGAAGGAACGCTGCCCGGGCCAGACAGTCGGCCTGTATACCGCTCGGCTGAAGACCGCGCCCAATTGTTCGGTGATCCAACGAATGCCTACGTATTCACCAACACCGATATCGGTCGTAGTATTAACGCCAGCATCGAGCTGAAGCGGAACTGGAGCAATGGTATGTTCACCAGCATCGCCTACAACTTCAACGACACCCGTGAAGCTTCCTCGATTGAGGCAGAGATCAGTTCGGATGCCTACGAGCGTAATCCCGCTTTCGGTAACGTCAATCAGGCGGTCCTCTCTCCCAGCTTGTACGGCAACCGCCACCGCGTAGTTGGTAGTGCTTACCGCAGCTTCAAGTATGGTAGCGCCGACCAGTGGACTACTACCGTTGCGCTCTTCTTCCAGTACGCCCAGGGCAACCGTTTCAGCTACACCTACAACGGTGACATCAACAACGACGGCTCCGGCTTGAACGACCTACTGTATGTCCCCAATAGCAGTGAGATGGGTAGTATCGATTTCGTGGGCGGTGAAGCCCAACGTACTGCCTTCAATAGTTTTATTGAGCAGGACGAATACCTCAGCGAACGCCGGGGTGACTACGCGGAGCGCTACGCCATTCTCAGCCCTTGGTATTCCAACTGGGATGTTCGTTTGGCACAAGCCATCAACCTGAGCGGTAAGAAGCAGATCGAGTTCACCTTTGATATTCTCAACGTAGGCAACCTGCTAAACTCTAGCTGGGGCGTACGCGAACTGCCTTCCACAAACCAGCCCGTAGGTGTTTCAATCCAGGAGGATGGAAGCCCAATCTATTCTTTTGACCCCAGCCTTACCAGTACCTTTACCAACGACTTCAGCCTGCTGAGCCGCTGGCAGGGACAGCTTGGGCTTCGGTTCCGGTTCTAGTACAGTGTAATCTAAATTTCAATGCACCCAAGTCTTGGCTTTTTAGGCCGTAGCTTCGTTGCTGAAATCCGGTTAAGGATTTGAATAGTAAATCCCTTATCTGCTGATGGCAGGTAGGGGATTTTCTTTTGCGGTCAAACTGGTTTCAAAGGCCCTGGTATGAGTTGAGCGTCTCTGACGCGATTTACCTTTAAAGAATCGCGTCAGAGGCGTTCAACTCGCTCAAAAGTGTAATTTATTATAGGTACCTCAGCACCCTCCGATGTAGTATCGTTTAAGTTGCCGTAAATTCAGGCTCAAAGAGAACAACAATGGAATACGGCGAATCACAAAAGTTTAACCAGTGGTGGCTGTGGCTGCTCAATTTTGTCATCTTCGCTGCCTTAGCGGTCATGGGGTTCAATGCTTGGGGTGAGGGCGTGGGGGTACTCACGGCAGCAGTTGGGCCAATGTCTATGGCATTGGTAATGATACTCCTGGCTACGATTGAACTTCGGACAGTGATCACCGAAGACGGCCTTGAGGTTAAGTTCTGGCCTTTTGGCCGCCGTCGCATTTTCAAGTCAGAAATTAAGACTGCTCGGGTGCGAAAGTACGCGCCCCTTCGCGAATTTGGAGGTTGGGGCTATCGCATCGGACCGGGTGGTAAGGCTTTTAATATGCAGGGCAATATGGGCCTCCAGCTCGAAATGATGGACGGAGAGAAGCTTCTCATTGGTACCCGCAAGCCTGAAGAACTGGCAGCCTGGGTGGAGAACTGGCGACAAACGGACGAAGACGGGGAATTCTCTGACAAAATGGTAGCGCTTAAGCTTAAGGAGCTGGACGCTAGGAAGCTAGGGAGTTAGGAACTTGCTCCTAGTGGATTGATTCAGAGGTTTCGTTACGCCCAAGCCTCGATCTTGTGGCTCTGGTTTAACTTTAAATCGCCTTCACGTAGCTACGGCTATGCTCGTTAATTTAAAGTTGAACCAGTACCACGATCTCTTCGGCTCAACACAACAAACTTCTGAATCAGTCCACTAGTGGTCTGTCAACATTAAATATTGGGGTAATCTGCGTGCTGAATTTCGCTGAAGAACTCCTTGTGTAGCTACGCAAGGAACCCTTCGCCTCATTCAACACCAAAATTCATCAGCACCTTACCCACAAATT